>CALCCE010000274.1 GCA_937899835.1 uncultured Flavobacteriales bacterium
CGGCACATCGGATAGGGCTATAACTGGTTCTATTGGCTCTGGCTCTGGTTCCGGTTCGGTCTTAGGTGAGCTACTGGGTTCAGTGGCCGGTTCAGTCTGCGCGTCCTGCACCACCGGTAAAACCGGTTCGGGGGTAGGTGCTACGATTGGCTCAGGCTCAGGCTCAGGAGCGATTTCTGCGGGTGTTGGTTCGGCTTGAGCCAACTCCAAGCTATCGGGTTCCTGGTTTTGTTCCGACAGCGATTGCTCTTCTGGTGTTTTAGGAAATGAAAAATCAAAGCATTCCTTGCGTACCGAATTGAATTCGAAAAAATCGCCACAGGCTTCCAACTGAAGCTTGTGGCCGCAGTCTGGTCCGTTCACATTCATGACCGACAGGTAGTATTCCTGTCCGGCCTTTACCTCCATTTCTTTTTGATACGCCACGAATCCCCCATGAGCGTATTGGTCAGGTAAGTAATCGCTTCGGGAAATGGGCAGTAGCTGATTGTCTACTAAGGCTTCACAAAAGTTCCGTTCCGAAAAACGGTACAGGAAAAATTCATATTCATCCTCTTCATTGGTAGGGAGGACCGAGAACCGAATTTTACAATTGCTGCGAACCTTGAATTTGTACCAAAAGGTGAATAGGTCGAGGTCTTGGTAATAGATCACCGTGCGTTCGAAAGGTTCACCCTCATTGTTGGCCCTTACGTTAGGTTGTATAAACGGAATGGCAATTTCTCGAATGTTGATACAATCGTAGTCTGTTTCAATAACCTGTGCTTGTAGGGCACCTTGAAACAGGTAGCAACCAACAAGCACAACGGCAATAAATATGTTACGAAAGGAAGACAAAAGCCGGAAATCTACCAGTAAAGTTAACCAAAATAGAAGGAAGCTTCCGGTATGCTACGTTACCTGCTATGGTATTGCTGCTCGTAATAGCCCTGATAATCACCGGAAGTGATGTTGTCTAACCAGGTTTGATTGGCCAGATACCAGTCTACGGTTTTTGTAAGTCCTTCCTCAAACTGAAGTGATGGTGTCCACCCCAATTCTTGCTCGATCTTAGCGGCATCAATAGCGTAGCGCAAGTCATGCCCTGCCCGATCTTTCACAAAGGTGATCAGTTGAGCCGATGTACCCGCTTCACGTCCGAGTTTGGTGTCCATGATGGCGCACAGTTGTCGCACCAGGTCAATGTTGGTCCATTCGTTGTGTCCTCCAATGTTGTAGGTTTCACCGTGTTTTCCTTGGTGATAAACCAGATCAATGGCGGTAGCATGATCTTCTACATACAACCAATCCCGCACGTTTTCACCCTTACCATAAATGGGAAGCGGCAAGCTTTTGCGGATGTTGTTGATGCACAAGGGAATCAGCTTTTCAGGAAATTGATTTGGACCGTAGTTGTTGGAACAATTTGAGATAACGATGGGCAATCCGTAGGTATGCCAATAAGCGCGCACCAGATGATCGCTGCTAGCTTTAGAAGCAGAATAGGGGCTCCTTGGATCGTAGGAAGTAGTTTCTGTAAACAGGCCTTCCTTGCCCAATGATCCGTACACTTCATCAGTAGAAACGTGGTAAAACAACTTTCCCTGAAAGGAAGCCTCCCACTGCTTGCGGGCAGCGTTCAAAAGGTTGGCCGTGCCCATCACATTGGTTTGTACAAAGGCCAATGGAGTGGTGATCGATCGATCTACGTGCGATTCGGCCGCGAGGTGAATGATGCCATCAAAATGCTCTTCGGCAAACAGCTGGTTCACGAAAGCTTCATCGGTAATATCACCTTTTACAAAACGATAGTTAGGAGCCGATTCGAGGTCTTTTAAATTTTCAAGGTTGCCCGCATAGGTCAACACATCAAGGTTGACCACCTCATAATTTGGATAGCGGTTAACCAGGCGCCTAACCACGTGTGAACCGATAAAACCAGCTCCACCGGTCACTAATATCACTTGTTTAGACGCCATCTTTATTTAAAGACTTAGATAAGTAAGGTTATTGATCTTCCCTTTGTAAATGCCTTTGATGTCAACTATAATGCCGGCGTCATCAGACAAAATCGAGCGGAAATAAGCCTCGTCTAATTGAGTGTATTCATGGTGATTAACAGCAACCACAATCGCATCGTAGTTTGTTCCAATTTCTGGCTCAAGCCCAAAACCGTATTCATGCTCCATCTCTTCGGAAGAAGCGTGTGGATCCACTACCTCAACTACGGTAGAATAGGAGCGCAGTTCTTTCACCACGTCCACCACTTTAGAGTTACGTATGTCAGAAACGTCCTCCTTAAAAGTAGCGCCCATCACCAAAATGCGTGAGCCGGAAATGTTTTTTCCGGTGGCCAACACCCGTTTTACGGTTTGCTTAGCGACATAAAAGCCCATGCTGTCGTTGACATAGCGGCCAGAGTTGATGATCTTGGCGTGATAGCCAAAGGCTTCGGCCTTGTGTGTCAGATAGTAAGGGTCAACTCCGATGCAGTGTCCGCCTACCAGGCCAGGGAAAAAACGGAGGAAATTCCACTTGGTACCGGCCGCTTCCAGCACATCGTAGGTATTGATGTCCATGCGGCTGAAAATGATCGACAATTCGTTCATCAACGCGATGTTGACATCCCGCTGGGTGTTTTCAATGATTTTAGCCGCTTCAGCTACTTTGATGGTTGGCGCCTTGTGCACGCCAGGCTCAACAATGATTTCGTAAACCTTGGAGATGACATCTAAAGACTCTTCGTCACATCCGGAAACCACCTTCAAGATCTTGGTAATCGTGTGTTCTTTGTCGCCTGGGTTGATGCGCTCCGGCGAATAGCCCACCTTAAAATCTTCGATGTACTTCAGTCCCGATTCTTTTTCCAATACCGGGATACAATCGTCTTCCGTACACCCGGGGTAAACGGTGGATTCGAATGCCACGTAGTCTCCTTTTTTAAGCAGCTTGCCCACCGTGCCAGAGGCACCCAGCAAGGGGCGAAGATCGGGCTGATTGAATTCGTTGATCGGTGTAGGAACCGCTACAATAAAGAAAGTTGCTTCGCGTACCTCTTCTGGGTTAGCCGTAAACTGAATGTCGCAGTTATCAAAATCGCTGCTGTCCAATTCATTGCTGGGATCTACTCCCTGGCGCATCATTTCGACCCGCTCCTCATTGATGTCAAAACCAATGACCTTGATCTTGCGTGCAAAAGCGAGGGCAATCGGTAAACCCACATAGCCCAAACCAATGACGGCGAGCTTCACTTCTTTATTAATTATCTTATCGTACATGTCGATTATATTGAAAGGTCCCTCGGAAAATCATTCCGCGATTCGGGACACCCTATTGTTCGTTAGCTTGTATTTTTCCTCACTTTCAGGGCAAGTGGCTATCCCTTCGGCATCAAATTCCAACCGGTGACCGTATTCACTCATCCAGCCAATTTGTCGTGCGGGGTTCCCTACCAATAAGGCATAATCAGGAACTTCTTTAGTTACTACCGCACCTGCTCCGATAAAAGCAAATTTGCCAATGTCGTGGCCACAAACGATGGTGGCATTGGCACCAATGGTGGCGCCACGGCCTACCCGAGTAATTTCGTACTGCCCTCTACGGTTAACTGCGCTTCTTGGATTCGTTACGTTGGTAAAAACCATTGACGGACCTAAGAAAACATCGTCTTCGCAGATGACACCGGTATAAATGGACACATTGTTTTGCACTTTTACATTCCGGCCCAGGGTAACCTTCGGTGAAATGAGGCAATTTTGACCGATGTTGCAGGACTCGCCAATCACGCAATCGGGCATCACGTGGCAGAAATGCCAGATTTTTGTACCATCACCGATAGTACATCCCTCGTCGATCACTGCCGTTTCATGGGCAAAATAGCTCATTTACTTACGGATGAATTCTTCGAAGTTTTTGTGTTCCTTCTTGTAGAGTTGCTCCTGAGGCAACGACCGGAAATAATCGTAGGTGATTTTTAAGCCATCTGCACGGTTGACTTTAGGTTCCCAATCCAACAACTCCCGCGCTTTGGTAATGTCGGGTTGACGCTGCATGGGGTCGTCTTTTGGCAAAGGCTTGTACACCACCTTTTGTTCCGTACCGGTTAATTTAATGATCTCTTCGGCAAATTCGCCAATGGTAATCTCATCGGGGTTGCCAATGTTAACCGGGCGATGATAATTGGAAAGTAGCAGGCGGTAGATGCCTTCGATCAAATCATCAACGTAACAGAAAGAGCGCGTCTGATGGCCGTCTCCAAAAACCGTAAGGTCCTCACCACGTAGGGCCTGTCCAATGAAAGCAGGCAGTACCCGGCCATCGTTCAGGCGCATCCTCGGACCGTAGGTATTGAAGATGCGTATGATGCGGGTGTCAACACCGTGGTAGGTGTGATAAGCCATGGTCATGGCTTCCTGAAAACGCTTGGCTTCATCGTATACTCCACGTGGCCCTACCGGGTTCACATTGCCCCAATAATCTTCGGTTTGGGGGTGAACCGTAGGATCACCGTATACTTCAGAAGTAGAAGCCACCAAAATCGTAGCCCCTTTAGAGCGCGCCAGCCCCAGTAGATTGTGTGTACCTAAAGATCCCACTTTCAGGGTTTGAATAGGAATTTTCAGGTAATCGATCGGACTGGCTGGCGAAGCGAAATGCAGGATGTAATCCAGTTTGCCAGTAACGTGCACAAACTTGGATACATCATGGCGGTAAAATTCGAACTCCGGCAGTTGAAACAGGTGTTCGATATTTTTCAGGTCTCCGGTGATGAGGTTGTCCATCCCGATTACCCGGAATCCTTCCCGAATGAAGCGGTCGCAAAGGTGCGATCCCAAAAATCCGGCTGCACCAGTGATGAGGATGGTTTTCATAGGCCTATTGCTTAACTCACTGCTTCGCGACCAATGCTATGGTAGGTGAAGCCCAGGTCGCGCATATCATCCGTGTTGTAAAGATTACGGCCGTCAAAAATTACCGAGGCATTCATCAATTCCTTCACCTTATCAAAGTCAGGGGCGCGGAATACGCTCCACTCGGTAGCGATGAGCAATGCATCTGCATTCTCGAGGGTTTCGTATTGGTTGCGGGCATAATGAATCTTGTCGCCGATCAGTCCTTTCACGTTGTTCATCGCTTCAGGATCAAATGCGGAGATGGTAGCTCCTGCTTCCAACAATTCGTTGATGTTGTAAAGGGCCGGTGCCTCGCGAATATCGTCGGTATTGGGTTTGAAAGCCAAGCCCCAAATGGCAATCTTTTTGCCCTTGAGGTCGCCTCCAAAGTGCTCTTTAATCGCTGGCAACAACTTGGTTTTCTGCCGTTGGTTGATGTCCATTACCGATTTGAGAATGCCAAAGTCGTAGCCGTAATCGTCGGCAGACTTCACAATGGCTTGCACATCTTTCGGAAAGCAGCTGCCACCGTAGCCGATGCCCGGGAACAAGAAACGTTTTCCGATCCGGTCGTCAGAGCCGATGCCGATGCGCACCATGTCTACGTCTGCACCAACACGCTCACAGAGATTGGCAATTTCGTTCATAAACGAAATCTTGGTGGCCAAAAAGGCATTGGCTGCGTATTTGGTAAGCTCGGCAGAGCGCTCATCCATAAAAATGATGGGATTGCCCTGACGTACGTAGGGCATGTACAATTGATTGAGGATGTCTTTCGCGCGGTCGGAACTGGTTCCGATCACAACGCGATCAGGCTTCATGAAATCGTCTACTGCAAAACCTTCGCGAAGGAATTCAGGGTTGGAAACCACATCGAATTCTACCGTTGCATTTTCAGCAATCGCAGCTTGTACACGGTCGGCGGTACCAACAGGTACCGTGCTCTTATCGATAATGATTTTATAGTCGTTGATGATGGAGCCCAATTGTTTGGCTACACCCAATACGTGGCTTAGGTCAGCGCTTCCGTCTTCGTCGGGCGGGGTGGGCAGGGCCAGAAAAACAATGGTAGCGTCTTTCACAGCGCCTTCTAATTCAGTGGTGAAGCTGAGGCGTCCTTGTTTGATGTTGCGTTCGAACAAAACATCGAGGTGAGGCTCATAGATGGGAATAATTCCCTTTTTCATTTTGGCCACCTTGTCTGCATCGATGTCAACACAGGTTACGTTATTGCCTGTTTCTGCAAGGCAGGTACCCGTTACCAAACCCACGTATCCGGTTCCAATTACTGCAATTTCCATTTGAATGAATGGTTAATTTCTGGTGGGGGTTACTGATTAATGAATTCGATCACCGAATCGGTGATATAACTGAGTTGTTCCTGGTCCAATTCGGTGTGCATGGGCAACGAAAAAACGATCTCACAGAGCGCTTCAGTAGAAGCCAACTCAAAACGCTGGTTTTCGCTGTCCTCGTAGGCTTTTTGCCGGTGGATGGGCACAGGATAATAGATATTTGAGGGAATTCCTCTTTCTTGCAAAAATCCCATGAGTCAATCACGGTCCACCCCCGTCATTTTGAGGGTATATTGGTGAAAACCGTGGCTCGACCAGGAGCATCGGGCCGGTATGGTCAGTTGCGGAATAGGATCGAACTTGGAATCGTAGAAAGCTGCTGCTGCATTGCGTGCCTCAATGTAAGTATTGAGGTGGCGCAATTTGATCCGAAGAATAGCTGCCTGAATACTGTCCAGTCTTGAGTTGACCCCGATGTCGTCATGGTAATAGCGTTTGCTTTGCCCATGATTGGACAACCGACGAATTTTCGCAGCCAGTTCATCACTGTTAGTAAACATGGCGCCACCGTCTCCGTAGCCGCCTAAGTTTTTTGAGGGGAAGAAGGAAGTACAACCAATATCACCAATCGTTCCAGCTTTAATCTTAGACCCTTTGGCCGAATGGTATTCGGAGCCCAAAGCCTGGGCAGTATCTTCTACTACACCGATGCCGTGCTCACGAGCAATGCTCATCACTTCATCCATCTGAGCACATTGGCCGTAGAGGTGAACCGGAATAACTGCCTTGGTTTTATCGGTGATGGCCGCGCGAACTGCTTCCGGTTCGATGGTAAACGTATCCGGGTTCACCTCCACAAAAACGGGCGTAAGCTGCAGCAGGGCAATTACCTCTGCCGTAGCTACGTAGGTGAAACTCGGAGTAATTACCTCGTCTCCGGGTGCACAACCCAATGCCATCAAAGCAATTTGAAGCGCATCGGTACCGTTAGCACACGGTATAACGTGCTTCACCGAAAGGTAGTTTTCTAATTCCGATTGAAAGGATTTTACTTCAGGGCCGTTGATGTAGGCCGTTGAGCGTACCACGTCCAAAACCGCGGTATCTACTTCTTCCTGGATCTTCTCGTACTGTGTTTGGAGATCAACCAGGTGGATTTTTCTCATCAAAATAGGTTTTGAAAAAGGAATCGCGAAGATAGTACTTTTGTGGGGATTGCTGTCAGGTGTGGAGCATGTTTACAATTAAGTTATATTAGCCGCAAAGAACGCATTATGAGGGGTTTTGCTTTACTTCTGTTTGGGATAGCCTTTGGTCTGGGGCCGGTTTTTGGTCAGGTAAGTGTAAAAGATTCGGCCGTTGTGGTGCCGATGTTTAAGGTAAATTACACTTTCCAGATCCCGGGAGGAGACATGGCCGACCGTTTTGGAGTAAACTCCGTAGTTGGTGCCAGTTTCATGGTAAAAGACCGCAGGGGCTGGCTCTATGGTGCGGATGGCTTTTTTATGTTCGGCTCTGATGTGAAGGAAGACGATATACTCGACCCTATTTCTACCCCCAATCAAAACTTATTGGATGTAAACGGAGAGTTCGCCGATCTTCGGTTGTTACAAAGGGGCTGGGGCTTCAGTGCAAAATTTGGCAAGATCATTCCAACGCCATTGGGCAATCCCAACTCGGGGATCAAGCTCATGGGTGGAGTTGGCTTTTTACAACACAAAATCCGGATTCAAAACTCGGGTGCCGGGGCTCCGCAAATCCAAGGAGAGTATATTAAAGGATACGACCGCCTCAGCAACGGACTGATGCTAAGTGAATTTATAGGCTATCAATTTTTAGGAAACAAGCGCTTGATCAATTTCTATGCTGGATTTGAATTTCAGCAAGCATTTACCCAAAACCGAAGGTCGTTCAATTTTGACCAAAAAATGCAAGACACTACCGAGCGCCTCGATCTGCTCTATGGGGTGAGGGTAGGCTGGATCGTTCCCCTATATAAAAAGGTAGCGCGCGACTTCTATTTCGACTAAGCCCGAATTACTTTTCCATGCAATTGCTCTACAGCTTTTTGCTCGGCATGTACCACACTGCTTTGCGGTTGGCCGCCCCCTTTCATCCCAAAGCAAAATTGTGGGTAATGGGCCGCAAAGGCTGGCGCCAACGCATACCTACAAAGCGTGACCTCAATCGTCCGCTCATTTGGTTTCATTGCGCTTCGGTAGGTGAGTTTGAGCAGGGGCGTCCGCTCATTGAGGCATTCAAACAAGCCCGACCCAATTGGCAAATCTGGCTCACCTTCTATTCTCCTTCCGGCTACGAGTTGCGCAAAAACTACCCGTTGGCCGATCATGTGGAATATCTGCCGGCCGATACGGCACCCAATGCGCGGGACCTGATGCAGCTGTTGCAACCCAATGTGGCGGTGTTTGTAAAGTATGAGTTTTGGTGGCACACCCTTAGCGCACTCTTCCGGCAACAAGTGCCTACTTATTTGGTGTCGGGGATTTTTCGACCCGAGCAGGTTTTTTTCAAACCCTGGGGCAAGCCCTACCGCGCGGTGCTGCACCGCTTAGCGCACATTTTTGTGCAAGATGCAGCTTCAGCCGAGTTGTTGGCCAGCCACGGAGTGTCGTCCGTTTCGGTAGCAGGAGATACGCGTTTCGATCGTGTGGCCAAAGTAGCCGCAGAGGCCGAGCCGGTAGCGGGGTTGTCACAATTTGCAGACAACCAAATGGTTTGGGTGGCCGGCAGTACCTGGCCAAAGGATGAGGAACTGCTTTTTCAGCTGCTCGAACGCTTACCCGAAATTCGAGTGGTGTTGGCGCCTCACGAAGTGGGCGAGGAGCACCTTCAGCAGATCGAAACCCGTTTTGGAAAGCAAATTCAGCGCTATTCCCATTATTTAAAAGTGCCCTCCGATTGCCCGGTGCTGTTGATTGACAATGTGGGTATGCTTTCGCGCTTGTATCAATACGGGCAAGTGGCGTATGTGGGTGGTGGTTTTGGTGCTGGTATTCACAACACCTTAGAGCCAGCCACCTTTGGTGTGCCAGTGGTTTTTGGTCCTCGGTTTCAAAAATTTAGGGAGGCCAAGGAATTGATAGGCGTAGGTGGTTCTTTTTCAGTCCAGAATCAAGCTGAATTTCTGAAGATCGCGCAGGCCCTTTCTACCTCCGAAGAGCAAAGACACGCGGCAGGAAAAGCCGCACGCAGTTATGTTCAGAAGAATACCGGAGCTACAGAGACCATCCTAAAAAGCTTGCTTGAGGAAACTCAAAGCTGATCTTTCAATTCCAATACAAACCGCAAGGGCTGCCCGTTGCGCGATACCTCAACTTTAACTTTTTTGGAGCGGCTGCCGTGCAGATAGCCCAACACCTCATCAATGGTCATTTGCGTAACCGGTTGTCGGTTGAGGTATGTGATTTGATCGCCTTCGCGCAAGCCTGCCTTAT
Source organism: uncultured Flavobacteriales bacterium (assembly GCA_937899835.1). Taxonomy (GTDB): domain Bacteria; phylum Bacteroidota; class Bacteroidia; order Flavobacteriales_G; family Salibacteraceae; genus CALCCE01. The sequence continues at coordinate 9,622 of CALCCE010000274.1, forward strand.
AACCCGGGGAGTGGGACGGAGCATAAACAATGCGGTAAAATGCCAGCCCTGGCACAGGCGCCAGCACTTCTATTCCCGACCGGTTGTAGGTAAAAGACGATTTAAAATAACGGTTGGGTTTGATCCACATCACCGAATCAGCATAGTGAATCCGGCAGTGAAACCGTCGGAAAATTCCTGCGCCAAGAATGCCCTGTCGTTGCCCGATGGCAATGCTGGCCGCTACAAAAGCACTATCGGGGTAGTTGGCCACCGGTGAGTTGAGGCGGTAAGTGCCCAACTGGCAGCCATCGGTCCGGCCAATTTTTCCATGCACTTCTCCGTTCAGGCCTCGGCCAATCAAGGCGGGAAGCGTAGCTGTAGGCTCCGGCAAGTGGTGTGCACCAAACTGGTAAAGTGAGAGGGCGAAACTGGCACCCAAATCTGCCAATAGTTTTACCTGTGCCGTATCCTGTTGGTGCCAAACCGTTGCCTTGATGTAGGGTTTCCCATTTTGAATTGTGAGCGGAATGGCTGTCCAGCGGCCCCTTTTGGGAACGAATGCACGCCTGAGGGTAAGGTGTTTTTGCACGTAATTGATGTCTACCACAAATTCCTGGAACAGGTCGTAGCCCAACAGGCCATGAACATTCATGCCCATGGAACTCGAAAAATCGATGATGGCTTGCTCTAAGAAAACAACTTCGAGGTCTTGACCCACCAAGCCGGGCAAGTATAAAGTGTTGGCATAGGATTGAACTGCAGGAATAGGGTCGCCCTTGCCCAAACCCAGCAATTGCGTGTGCCGGTAGTAATTCAGCTGCAGAGAATCTTTGACCGAAAGTTGTGTGACCAATGTATGCCGCACTCCGGTGTCGAGAATAAAGTTGAGGGTATCAGAATCGTTGATGCGCAGTGGAATCACCACCAGGTTGTTCACCAACTTGAAAGGGATCCGAACCGAGTTGGTTTTGGGATGGACATATTTAAAGTGGTGTTTTTGGGCATTTAGATTACTGCCAAAAGCAAGGAGCAATAAAAGAAGGCCAAAGCACTGAAGCATAGGTGCCAAGATACTGCCTTCTGTACCAAGAATTGGCGGTTTTCTTCGGTTTGTTCGGGAATTAGAGAGGGTGTTTTAAGGTGTAGAAAGCAGGCGGTACCATGGGCTGCACGACGGGAAAGGGGAGGATGTGGAGTAAAAAACTGATGAATGTCATTTTTTCGGATGATCAAGGTGACCGGCATAGTGCTCTTGGGGAACTTAGCTTTGCTGAGGAATTAAACCGATACGCTTAAAGAAGATGGATGCCAGACAACACCTGTATTATGCCTTCGGAATTTTGGCGTATGCCATTGCGAAGGCAGACGGTGAAGTGCAGCCGGAGGAACGCGAACGCTTACAGGACCTCATTTATAAGGAAACGGGTCATGAACCGGATTTCGATTATGCGGAAATCATTTTTAATTTGCTTTGTCGGGATGGCCAACCTTTGTCCAGTGCCACCGGCTGGGCAATGGAGGCTTTTGAAAAAGGCAAACACCAACTGGGGCCGATGCTTCAGCAGCGGTTTTTGTTCATGCTCAAAGCGATAGCCAAGGCACATCCACCGATAACACCTTCGGAGCAAGCGATTATTTCTAATTTCTACCAATGGCTGGAGGAGCTACCGGCCAACCCAAACGCATGAGTGTCAACCCAATTCCTTTAAATCTAAATTCCATTGGCGAAATCCTTTTCGACACGGCTGCTGAAGGCCTGTTGATTGTGGACCATCGAGGCGTCATACAGTTGGCCAATCCAAGGTCTTGCGAACTGTTTGGTTACCAGCGTGGAGAGTTGGTGGGTTTGGGAGTAGAGGCTTTGGTGCCGAAGCGGATCGTTCACAAACACCGCGATTACCGCAAAACCTACCATGCACATCCTACCAAGCGGTCGATGGGGCAGGGGTTGGATTTGTTGGCGGTACGCAAAGATGGCTCCCAATTTCCGGTTGAAATTTCGTTGAACCATTTTCAGGTCGATGAAAAAAAGCTGGTGATGGCCTTGGTGACGGACATAACGCAGCGCAAGCAAGCTACCGATGACTTGCAACGCCTCAATCAAAAGTTGGAAGAGCGGGTAAAGGCCCGCACACGTGAGTTGGAAGATAGCCAGCGGCTCTACCGGGCCATTGCCCGTAATTTTCCTAACGGCACCATCAATGTGTTTGACCGTCAACTCAATTATGTTTTTGTGGAAGGCAAAGAATTGTTTCGTCTCCACGTTCAAAGCCAGAAGCTGGTGGGAACTTCCTACCTCGATCGGCTCGACCCTGAAATTCGGGACACCATCCAGCAACGGTTGGAAGAGGCCTTTGAAGGCAGAAACGTCAGTTTCGAAATCCCTCACAGAAACCAGCATTACCTCATCAGTGCCGTAGGCATGCCCAATGGCGACCAGCAGTTGGACCGCATTCTTGTGGTGGAGCAAAACATTTCGCAGCAGAAGAAAGCCGAATCAGACATACGTCAGGCGCTGCACAAAGAAAAAGAGCTCAACGAATTGAAGTCGAGGTTTGTCTCCATGGCTTCGCATGAGTTTCGCACGCCTTTGAGCACCATTTTGTCTTCCACCTCTTTGCTCTCGCGCTACAACGATCCCAAATTCGCCGAACGCAGGGAAAAACACCAAACCCGTATTCGCAATGCCGTGCACAACCTCACCAACATTCTCAACGATTTTCTTTCCCTCGAAAAGTTAGAAAAGGGCATTGTGGAGGTGCAGCGCTCCACCGTAGAGTGGGTGCCGTGGTGCAAGGATTTAGTGGAGGAAATGCAAGAATCTGCACCTGAAGGGCAAGAAGTGACGTTCTACCACGAAGGAGCCCCGGTTTCCCTTGTAATAGATGTGCACGTACTGCGGAACATTTTGCTCAACCTGCTTTCCAATGCCTTGAAGTATTCTCCGAAGCGACAAGCGGTGAAATTGCGTTCCCGCTTCGAAGGCGAAACCCTGTTGATTGAAGTACAAGACCAGGGCATTGGTATCCCCAAGGCAGAACAAGAGCACCTTTTTGAACGATTTTTCAGGGCCCGCAACGTGACCAACATGGAAGGCACTGGCTTGGGGCTCAACATTGTGAAAGGCTACATCGACTTGTTGGGCGGAAGCATCCACTTTGAAAGCGAAGAGGCAAAAGGCACCACATTCTTTGTTTCGTTACCCATTCACCCCCGAACATGAAAACCATTCTGCTCATTGAAGACAACCCCAACATGCTGGACAATACTGCCGAAATTCTCGAACTGGCAGGATATAAAGTGGCCACCGCCGAAAATGGAAAGGTGGGCGTAAGCAAAGCCAAGGAAATAGCTCCCGACCTAATTATTTGCGACATCATGATGCCCGAGCTCGATGGTTATGGCGTGCTGCGCATATTAGGCCGCGACCCTGCTACGGCTCGCATCCCCTTTATTTTTCTCACCGCCAAAGCCGAAAAAAGTGATTTCCGAAAGGGCATGAACCTTGGTGCGGACGATTACCTGGTGAAACCTTTTGAAGAAATCGACCTGTTGGACGCGATTGAACAACGGTTGAAACGCAACGCGTGGCTGCGGAAGGAGTTTGCCAAAGACCTGCAAGGGCTGGATGAATTTTTTGAAGGAGCCCATGCAGTGAATGCGCTCGATGAGCTTCCCGAGAAAGGTAGGGTGCGACAGTATGCTAAAAAATCCAACTTGTTTTATGAGGGGGACACCCCAGGCCATTGCTTTTTTGTAAATAGCGGTCAGGTGAAAACCTGGAAAATGAATGATCATGGTAAAGAGCTGATAACGGGCATCTATGGCAAGGGCGATTTTTTTGGTTACGAAGCCATCTTGGAAGGGGCCGACCGGCACGAATCGGCGGCAGCCATAGAAAATTGTGAGTTGGTGCTCATTCCTGCCGATGCCCTTTGGAGCTTGATCAACCGAAACCGGGATGTGGCCAACGCTTTCATTCGGATGTTGTCCAACAACCTCGCCGAGCACGAAGAGCGCCTGCTGAACCTCGCCTATGGTTCGGTGCGCAAGCGCGTGGCCGATGTACTGCTCGAATTGTATGAAAAGCAAGGCAAGGAGCAACACAATGCCGTGGGATTGCGCTTGAGCCGGGAAGACCTGGCGGGCATGGTAGGTACTGCCACTGAATCCTTGATTCGCACCCTTTCAGAGTTCAAAGAATCGGAGTTGCTGCGCATCAAAGGCCGTGAAATTCGAGTGGTAGATCCCGAAGGATTGCGCAAGGTGGTCCGTTATTTTTAACCGCCAACGGATGCGGTGAAGGCCACATGATTTGGTTTGTTTTTGCCTCCCTTCCATAACCTGACATCGATCATTTTTTGCTTTGAGGTGGCTCATTCCTAAAGCGGTTTGAGCGTGGTTTCTTTGAAGTATCAAAACTTTAAAGAACGATCAACCATGAAAAAGAATCACCTCATTGCCCTGGTCATCGCTTTATTGGTACTGGCATTTCCCTTTCGTTGGGCGTACCTCGAACATGAACTTCCAACGTTGACGCGCCTGGGTGCCTTCTTGTTTACACTGTTTGGTTTTGCGGTTGCGGGAGGCGTAGCCGGAGCGGTAAAAGTGAAAGTGACCCCAAAAACAAAAGTTGCTCATCCCGTAAACACCGAGGCCCATGAAAACTATCTTGCTGCCCACTGATTTTTCGGAAACGGCTCAAAAAGCTGCCGATTACGCCATCCACCTCTTTGGGTTGGATGATGTGAAATACATCTTGCTCAATGCTTATCAGGTGCCACACGCCGGAGCCAGCATGCTCGTGAGCATCACCGACATTCTGCGGCAGGAAAGTGAGCGTGACCTTGCAGATGAAACGAGTCGGCTTGAGTTCAAATATGGGAATAACCTGGCTTTGAGTTCAACCTCAGTCATGGGCGATGTACTCCATACCGTAGAAAAGTTGGTGGAAACCGACAAGGTAACTTATGTCGTAGTAGGCACCAACGGGGCCAGTGGTTTAAAAGAAGTGTTGGTAGGCAGCAATGCTGCTGCTATCATTCGCAAAAGCAAAGTACCGGTGCTGGTGGTGCCGCTTCAGGTAGAACTAACCACTTGGAAAAAGGTAGTATTGGCTACAGACTATAGTGCCATTCAAGATGTGAGGGTGCTCGACCCACTGCTGAATATGTGTATGGCGTTCAACAGTAAAGTGGACCTGCTAAATGTGCGCAGAGAACCCTTGGAAGTGACGTTGAAAAAATCGTTGATTGGCATGGCCCTGGATCATGCTTTTGATAGTGTGGAGCACGAATTCTGTTTTGTGGAAAACAACGATGTGGTAGAAGGTTTAGAGCATTACCTCCACGAAGTACAGCCCGACCTCGTGGCGATGATCCCACGCCACACCGGATTTCTCGATCGTATCTTTCACCGGAGTGTGACCAACCGAATCGCCATGCACACCACTTTACCACTATTAACGCTACCCATCACTTAGTGCATCTATCTCAATGAAGTTTGATCGTTGATTGATCTTGATTCCAGGGGGAGGCTTCCTGCACCCACTTTACTCGACCCAATATCCGATGAAGGTAGCTTCCCCTTTTTTCTCACCGCAAATGAGGCTTTAACGGAGAGCAGTATAGAACGCCGGATTTTGATCCGCCTTCGTAATTCGTAGGGCCATAGAGGAAAAGTTGAAACAAAAAACGGGAAGGCTTCGAAAAGCATTCCCGTTGAGTACCCCGGGCCGGACTTGAACCGGCACGACCGCAATGGTCAAGGGATTTTAAGTCCCTCGTGTCTACCAATTCCACCACCGGGGCAACTTTGGTGATGGCGTTCATCAAGCAAAAAAAATCCCTCGTTGTGAGAGGGACTTTCTTAAAAGAACTTGGAGCGAGAAACGGGATTCGAACCCGCGACCCCGACCTTGGCAAGGTCGTGCTCTACCAGCTGAGCTATTCTCGCTTAGGGTCTGCGAAAATATAAAAATGTGTGCAATTACAAAAAGCAGGGAGGAAAAATCAACCGTGGATAAAGCCTTTATTTTCCGATCAAAGTTTTGATCTGGTTGAGCTTTAGCAAAGCTTCCACCGGGGTAAGGTTGTTGATGTCGGTAGAGACGATCTCTTCCCGAATCTGTTCCAATACCGGATCGTCCAATTGGAAAAAACTCAACTGGTAATCTCCCGAGGGTTTGGCCTTTTCTACCCGCGGCTTGCTGTGGTTGGTGCTGCTATGGCTGGTTTCTAACTCTTTGAGGATTTGGCTCGACCGATCGAGTACTTGCCGGGGCATTCCCGCCATTTTCGCCACATGAATACCGAAACTGTGTTCGCTACCACCGGGAACCAGTTTGCGCAGGAAAAGCACTTTGTTGTTCACCTCCCGAATCGAGACGTTGAAATTCTTGATGCGCTCAAACGCCTTGGTCATGTCGTTGAGCTCGTGGTAGTGGGTGGCAAACAATGTTTTGGGCCTTGCGGGATGCTCGTGCAAAAACTCGGCAATGGCCCAAGCGATGGAAATACCATCGTAGGTGCTGGTGCCTCGTCCGATTTCATCGAGCAAAATTAAACTGCGATCGCTCAGGTTGTTGAGGATGCTGGCCGTTTCGTTCATCTCCACCATGAAAGTCGACTCGCCCAACGAAAGGTTATCTGAAGCGCCTACCCGCGTGAAAATTTTGTCGACCAGTCCAATGCTGGCTTGCTCGGCGGGCACGAAGCTGCCAATTTGTGCCATGATGACGATCAGTGCAGTTTGACGCAGCAACGCCGACTTTCCCGACATATTCGGGCCGGTGATCATCATAAGTTGCACCGCATCGTCGTTGAGCATCACATCGTTGGGAATGTAGGCTTCTCCTACCGGCAGCCGGGTTTCGATCACCGGGTGCCGACCTCCACGGATGTCCAACACTTTCGAATCGTTGATCTCGGGCTGTACGTAATTGTGCTTGTGGGCAACCGCTGCAAAAGACAGCAAACAATCCAATTGCGCCACCAGCTGGGCGTTCAGTTGAATGGGAGTGATGTAGTCTGCCAAATCCAACACCAAGGCGTTGAACAGTTGACCTTCCAGGGTCTGAATCTTTTCTTCCGCCCCGAGAATTTTACTCTCATAATCTTTGAGCTCCTCGGTAATATAACGTTCGGCATTCACCAAGGTTTGTTTCCGGGTCCATTCGGCCGGTGCTTTTTCCTTGTGTGCATTGGTGACTTCCAGGTAGTAACCAAAAACGTTGTTGAAACCAATTTTGAGGGAAGGAATGCCGGTGCGTTCGCTCTCTCGCTGTTGGATGCTCACCAGGTGGTCTTTGCCAGAGGTGAGTAAACTACGCAGTTCGTCTAGTTCCTGGTTGACCCCATCGCGAATCACATTTCCTTTCGCTACTTGCACAGGGGCTTCGGGTTGCAGCTCGCGTTCGATGCGTTCGCGAATGGTTGTGCACAGGTTGATGCGGTCGGCTATTTTGTCCAACTGAGACAAACCGGCTGCTTTGCAACTTTGCTGAATGGGTTCGAGGGCATTTAATCCTCGAAGCAGTTGCACCACTTCTCTGGGAGAGACCCGACCAACCGCCACTTTTGAAATCAGGCGTTCGAGATCGCCAATCTGGTTGATGTGTTGGCCAAGAATTTCTGAGAATTCCGGATGGTCGTAAGCGTGTTTTACCAGGGCCAGACGATCGGAGATGGCCGACGGGGCCTTTAAGGGCAGCGCCAACCACCGCTTGAGCATTCGGGAGCCCATTGGTGAAATGGTGTGGTCCAGCACTTCGATGAGCGTCACCGCATCGGGATGCGGGGAGTGAAACAGCTCCAGGTTGCGAATGGTAAACTTATCGAGCCAAACGTATTTTTCCTCCTCAATCCGCGAAATCGCAGTGAGGTGGCCCACCTTATCGTGAGCAGTTTCGGCCAGGTAGTGCAAAGCAGCACCTGCAGCAATGATGCCTGCTTCCAGATCATCGATTCCAAAACCTTTCAACGATTTGGTGCCGAAATGTTTGAGCAGGGTTTCGCGTCCAAAATCGGATTGAAAAGCCCATTCGTCTAAGCAATACGTGTAGAAACCCTCGCCAAAGGCCTGAGAAAACTGGTTTTTTTTGTTTCGGGGAAACAATACTTCTTTGGGCTGAAGGCTTTGCAGCAGCTTGTCGATGTACTCTTCCGAACCTTGGGCGACCAAAAATTCTCCGGTGCTAACGTCCAGAAACGAGATGCCCAGTTCTTTGCGGGCAAAGAAAATCGAGGCCAGAAAATTGTTGGAACGGTGGTCGAGAATTTTATCGTTGTACGACACCCCTGGAGTTACCAATTCGGTTACTCCGCGCTTCACAATGGTTTTGGTCATCTTCGGGTCTTCCAACTGATCGCAAATGGCGACTCGTTGCCCGGCCCTTACCAATTTCGGCAAGTAGGTATCGAGGGAATGGTGTGGAAATCCGGCCAGCTCAATGGTAGCGGCTGCTCCATTTTTACGCTTGGTCAGCACAATGCCCAAAATTTCGGAGGCTTTAATGGCGTCTTCACCAAACGTCTCGTAAAAATCGCCTACCCGAAAGAGCAACAATGCATCGGGGTGTTTGCCCTTGATGGCATTGTATTGCTTCATCAAGGGAGTTTCACTTGCCTTTTTAGATTTTTTTGCGGTAGCCAAATGTGGTGGATTTGCTTTTCTTTGCGGATGACCACAAAACCGGAATAAAAATAAAAAGACCCCTTTTTCTGCCGGGTGCGGGAAACCCTGAGTTATCAAGAGTTATGAACAGAAAGCTGAGTACTGCAGAGCTTCAACGGCCGAGTCCACAGGACTTCGCCCACCAGGCAAAATTGCCCGTCCGGGTGTTGTTGGACAACGTGCGAAGCCTCAACAATGTGGGTTCTGTTTTTCGTAGTTCCGATGCGTTTTTAGTGGAGAAAATCTACCTCGGTGGCATCACTGCTCAGCCACCTCACCGGGAAATTCAAAAAACTGCTTTAGGAGCGACTGAAACGGTAGCGTGGGAACACCACAAGGACACCGTAGCCCTGATCCGGCAACTCAAAGCTGAAGGAGTAGAGATTATTGCCGTAGAGCAAACTGAGCAAAGTGAATCCCTGGCTCAGTTCACGGTCCATGCAGACCGACCGGTGGTGTTTATAATAGGAAATGAAGTGTTTGGCGTGAGTGATGCCCTGGTGGAGTTGGCCGACCGGTGTGTGGAGGTGCCACAGTTTGGAACCAAGCACAGCCTCAACCTCTCGGTGTGTACGGGTATTTTGTTGTGGACGGCCTGCCACCAACTAAAAAAGCTCTCCTAAGTAGAGAGCTTTCGATATGCTGCGGGAAGTATCTCCCGATAAATTTTGTAACGCCTTATTTGCAGGACCAGCCGTTGTCTTCGTAACGGTCGAGGCCTTCGTTAAAAGCTGGTCCAGAAGAACAGAATTCTTCTTCCGTAGTTGTCCCATCGGTATTGGTGATCGAACAAGTTTTGCAACGTTCGCAAGATGCGAGTACCATTACACCAAATGCAAGGGCCAGGAGGGGAAACAATTTCTTCATAGCAATGATTTAAGAGGATGGTCAAATATAGGATTTATTTCATCCTCGGCGTTGGTGAATTTAGAACCCGGCAGAGGATTCCCGGGAACGGAAGGTTAAGTGGCGTGAAAGGCAGTTGGAGGGGAGATGCAGGAAAACAAAAAGCCGCCCTCACAGGGGCGGCTTTTTGTTTTTATTGTCTTTATCGTTGGTTTTTCCTTCTGCAGGTATAACCTTCGAATTCTAAGTCTTCCCGGTTGTCTTTGCCGCAGATTTCTTCTTCTTCGATGTGTGTGTTAACCGTATCTCCTGAAACCACAATGGGAGTTTCCAGTTGACAGAAATAACACTTGCGGCAAGACGCGGTGGAGAGCAACAGCACCAGGGCTCCAAGCATACAAAGTTGCTTCATCTACTCTCCCGGTTTGTGATTAGTTCAACAAGGTGTCGAAATCGTTATCGCCACGATAGGCAAGGAATTCAGCATCTACTTTGGCTTTGGCTTTCAAAGTAGCGTCTTTGGCAAAAGCTGCTTTTAAGTTGTTGATCACCAAATCTTTGTTGGATTTCCGTGCTCCGGCAATGGCTTTCAGGTAGTAGCCAGCAGCGGTGCTTTTGTCGTCGGATTGATCTACGATGTTGAGAGCTCCGTCAGCGTTGCCGCTCATCAAAGTGGCAAGGGCAGCGTTGAATGTTTGAGCACCGCTCATGTTGGAAACAGCGCTGGAGTAGTTTCCACCGATGATGTCGAGGATACCTAAGTTGTAGTTCACATCGTTTCCGGCAGCGGTGGCAGAGGAGAGCAACTGACGGGCTTGTGCGCGGTCTCCTTCGAGACGAGCGATAATTCCGAGGTTGTTGTTGATCACCGGGTTGTTGCTGGCCAAACCAGCAGCTTTTTGGAACTCAGCTTTTGCTTCGCTCACTTTACTTTGCAGCAAGTAGATGTAACCAACGTTGTTGGGTCCACGCCAATCTTTGGGATAAAGGCGGCTTGCATTTTGGTAGCACGCCAATTTTTCGCCCATATCATTGGTGAGGGTGGCAGCGTAGAGCAACTCTTCTACCGACAGTGAGTCGGGAGCAGCTTTGGTAAGGCGCGTAATTTCAGCGTCAGTGCGTGCTTGCTCTTCAGCGTTGATGGTAATTTGCGAACGACGTAGGTCGGGCAAAATTTGCTCACGAATTTCGGTGTAGGTAGCGGCCAGGTTTTTGATCTCTTCCTCACGCTTGTTGAGGTCGCTGTACATTTTCAGTACCCGAATGATCAATTGCTTATCCTGAATGCTGGACATTTCCATGGCTTTCTTGAAACCATCCCAGTCTTCACCTTTTCCTTGGAGGGCCATGAAGCCTTCGGCAGAAGCAGCTTCTACTTTCGAACGACGGAACTGACGCGCCAAAGCTTTGCTGGCGGAAGAGGCACGATCGTTGGCCAGGTTTTCGTTGAGAGAGATTTCTCCATCAGGAGAAGCGTAAGCAGAAATGGTTACGCCTTTAAAAACCAAACCACTCTCAGCACCATCGGAGATGAAATCCATCATGGCTTTCATGTCTTCATCGCGCAATTCAGGGTTGCGCACTTGAGAAGAGTTAACGAGGTAGTGCAAGTCAGCGGAGATGGACCGTGGAATTACCTTTTTAAATTCGTCTTTACCAAGGATAGGACGATCATCGCTTTGCACCCACAACGAAGTGGCGATGGTACCTTTTCCAACTTCTACTTCGTCAAACACTTTTGATTTGCCTTTGAAGATTGCTTCTGCTTTGGCATAGACCAATACATCAGCTAAGTTTTCAGAGTAAGGCACAGAAGTGGTGTAGGTGTAGGAACCACCTTTTTCGAAGTTGATTTTTTGTCCGTCTCCGTCGGCATCTTCTCCAATCAACATGATTGGATCCATTTCCTTCACAACGTTGCCGGAGGCGTCTTTGATCACAGGAGTAACCTTCACCGTGGCCTTTTTGTGAAAGTACTTAGGCGGGAACTTACCGGTAGCGGTAATGATAACCGTATCTCCATGCATTTCCAGAGGATCAGGAGTAACGTCATAAGTGATCGTGGGCGCATTCTTCTTCATCTTGTTCAGCGGGTTACAGGCCCAGAACCCGAGGGAAACGATCACTGCCGCGACAAATGTGGTCAGTCTAAGACTTTTCATTCTTATTAGTGGTTGATTTTGTCGAATATGAGAAACTGATATTTGGCATCAGTTCAATTCAATTTGCAATAATAACTAATGTTTTTATATTTTGAAAAGCAGGGAATCAAGAACTAACACAGGTTTTATACGTCATTCAAGTAGTATTCTACTTACACCTTCCGGATGGTCTTCGGCCATTACCTCCAGGATTCTCTCAAAGTCTTCCGGTCGCTTTAGAAAATCGATCTCAGTAGTTTCGATAATCAACGTGCGCTGTTGTGGGTGTTTTTGAAAAAAGTCGAAGTAGCTGTCCTGGATGCGTTGCAGGTATTCATCAGTGATTTCCTGTTCATAGCTACGGCCGCGTTTTCGAATGTTGTCCTTCAGGCGTGGCAAGTCAACATAGAGGTACACCAAAAGGTCTGGTTTGGGCAGCGCCTGCTCGATGATATTGAAAAGGGTATTATATAAGGTAAACTCGTCTTTGTCCAGGTTGGCTTTGGCGAAAATCAAACACTTGTAGAACAAATAGTCCGAAACCATCAGTTGGTGAAACAGGTCGAGGCTGGTGAGTTGGTTCTTCAATTGTTGGTACCGCTCGGCCAAAAAAGACATTTCCAATACGAAAGAATAGCGCTCCGGATGCCGATAGAATTGGGGCAAGAAAGGATTGTCAGCGAATTCTTCTAAAATTAGTTTAGCTCTATACCGTTCGGCCATCAGGTTGGCCAGGGTAGTTTTCCCCGAACCGATATTGCCCTCGATGGCAATGAACTGGTATCGGCTCAAATCAGGAGACATACGGAGCGGAATAGCGGATGACCGAGGAATCGGATAGTGCGGACGACAATTCGGCCACGCTTTGGTTCATCCCCGGAAGGGTGAGCTGTGGAGCAATCTCCAACAAAGGAAGCAGGGTAAATTGCCGTTGGTGCATTCTTGGGTGGGGCACTTGGAGGCGTGGAGTATCCAATATTAAGTCGTCGATCAATAAAATGTCAAGGTCGATCACTCGAGCTTCATAGCCATCAGTCGTTTTACGCTGTCGCCCCATTTCCGATTCAATCTTCAATAAAGTATCGAGAAGCAACTCCGGGGATAGCTGAGTATGAACTCCCACCACTTGGTTGAGAAAGTCGTTGGGGTGCTCAAACCCCCAAGCCTTGCTTTGATAGACATTTGAGGCCTTCCATACCTTCCCAACTCGCTTTTCAATGTGTTGGTAAGCCAGCTGTAGCTGACGCTCCGGCTGGTTCAGGTTGCTTCCCGTTAGTAGGTATGCGCTGAAAGTCTCCATTTTGACGCGGCAAAGATAGCAATCCCGCTATCCTGCGGGTGGGCGTCCGCCCGTGGATTTATTTAACCACTAATGTAAATGCCACTTGAAAGACCAGACATAGGAACTACATTTGAATATCACCTGCTAAACACTTAACTAAACCAACAATTACCAATGAAACAGTTTTTTAAATTCATGTTCGCATCCATGGCTGGGTTTCTGGTCTCCGGAGTTCTTCTGGTGATCATCTTCTTCATGGTGCTTTTCGGCATGGTTTCCGGATTTTCCGAATCTTTTTCCAAAGAAAAATCGGTAGACATAGAAGAGAATTCAGTGTTGCACCTCACCTTGAAGCAACCCATTGTTGATCGCGCTGGCAAAAACCCTTTTGAAGACTTCAACTTCGGCAATTTTTCTTCCAATAAAAAAGTAGGACTCGGCGATTTCATCGAATCGATAGAAAAGGCCAAAGACGACGATAACATCAAAGGTATCTACATGGACCTTTCGGGTATTCCTGCCGGTTTGGCCACCCTGGAAGAAATGCGCAACACCTTGGTTGACTTCAAAGATTCCGAAAAATTCATCATTACCTACGGTGAAAATTTGAGTCACGGGGCATATTACCTGGCCTCGGTTTCTGACAAAATCTTTCTCTATCCTGAAGGTGGCCTCGACCATACTGGTTTGAGCTCTGAGGTGATGTTCCTAAAAGGAGCTATGGACAAACTCAATATTGATGCCCAGATCATTCGTGGAAAAGGCAACCGCTACAAAAGTGCCGTGGAGCCTTTTATGTATGACAAGATGAGCGAGGAAAGCCGTGAGCAAACCTCCCGCTTCATGGGTACGATCTGGAACAACATGTTGGCTGGCGTAGAAGACCAGCGGGGCATCTCGGTTGACAAGCTCAACATGATGGCCGACAGCATCTGGATCACCAATTCCCGCTCCGCCATGGAATACGGCTTGGTCGATGGCGTACACTACGAAGATGAGGTACACGATACCCTCCGTGGCCGCCTTGGCCTTGAGGCCGACGATGAAATTGAGCTGGTATCCCTCAACGACTACATCAAAGCACCTAAGTCCAAAGAAGACGAGGACGAAGGTGACGATGATGATCCAAAGCCTTGGGAAATCAAGGAAAAGGTAGCCATTGTTTATGCTGCTGGTGAAATTCGCAGTGGCAAAGGCAACAACCAAATGATCGGATCAGAAACGGTAGCTGGTGCGATTCGTGAAGCGCGCAAAGACACCAACGTGAAGGCCATCGTTCTTCGGGTGAATTCTCCCGGAGGAAGTGCCCTGGCCTCGGATGTGATTTGGCGTGAGGTCACTTTGGCCAAGGCTGCTAAACCCTTTGTAGTGTCCATGGGCAACCTTGCTGCCTCCGGTGGTTATTACATTGCATGTGCCGCCGACAAAATTTACGCCTCTCCACACACCATCACCGGATCCATTGGAGTATTTGGCATGTTGCCCAACCTGCAGGGCTTCTGGAATGAAAAACTCGGAGTTACTTTCGACCGGGTACAAACCAATACTTATTCCGGCCTTGGTAGTCCTAACCGCGGGTTGGCCGATCGTGAGCTGGAGGTAATCCAAGCTTCGGTAGATGACATTTATGATACCTTTCTACAACGGGTAGCTGAAGGCCGTGGTCTCACGGTAGAGCAAGTAGATGAAGTGGCCAAAGGCCGGGTTTGGAGTGGCATTGATGCCATTGAAAAAGGCTTGGTTGACGAGTTTGGCAACCTTGACGATGCCGTTGCTTACGCTGCCGAAGCGGCAGGGTTGGAAGAAGATTCGTACAAGGTGAAAGGTTACCCAGAAGAAGAGGATCCCTTTCAGGAATTCATGGAAGAACTCTCGGGAGAGGCCAAGGCTTCTGTATTGGAAGATGCGCTCGGAACCGATTTCCAATTGTACCAGTATTTGAATACTATTCGTAACCTCGAAGGCATTCAAGCCATTATGCCCTTCTACATGACCATAGAGTAACAGGCTGTTAAGCGAAGTCTAATTATGGCAGGGATCACTTCTTTAGAGGTGATCCCTTTTTTATGGGCATTGGGCAACGAAGGCCTTCTGTTTCATACTACTGAATCGGTTTTCCGAGAGTGCACCAATAGAGTTACCCTCCTTTATGCTCCTCTTCCATTCATTTGGGTGGAGGAACAGTGCTCTTTACAACTTCACCGGCTCCGGTGTTGGGGATTTCATCGATCAAGGTGTCGACCCCAAA
>CALCCE010000275.1 GCA_937899835.1 uncultured Flavobacteriales bacterium
GGTGCCGGCAAGCAAACCACTCGTGGTTTTGCTGCCTTGTGGCCGGGCAGTACCCGATAGGGTAGCAATGGGGTTATAATCCCCTTCATAGAACCCAAGGCTGTAGCCCACTACATCGCGGGCGGTGAAGCTCGCCGGAGTGATGGTTTGCCCGTCTTTTCCAGGGTCACTGTTAGGGCTTAGGGCTTCGCTGTTCATGCCTTTCATCCAGCCGTGGATGGTGTGCATGTAATCGTTGCCCTGCACCTTGTCTTGCCCCAACTCGGTGCGGGCCATGCTGCCGTGTTGGTAGTATTGGTAGCGGGCATCTTCGTCCCACACCACACCGTTGTCAGAAGTTTCCACCGCCGTCACGCGGTTATCTGCATCGTAATCGAAGCGGTGGTGGAACCCATCGGCTTCGCCATCTTGGTAGCTCACTTGGTTCACGTTGCCACTCACGAGGTCGTAGTTGTACTCCAACAACTTGTACTGCTGATCGGCAAAAGGCACATTGGGATCGTCTTGCACCAATTGTTTCACGTTGCCGTGCACATCGTAATTGTAGTGCGTGGCGTGATCGTGTTGTGCTGTAGTGATCGTAAAATCGTAGGTTTCGAAGTAAGCAACGGCCGCTACCCGGTCAAACAAGTATTGCTGCCCATCGCCACCGAACTGTGCAATGCCATTGTTGGCTAGCAGCGGAGCATCGTAATAGGTCTTGGTCACTTCGTAGCGCGGCACCTGGGCCATGTTGTCCGGATAATTGGGCGCACCATAAGAGGCCACGGTGTAAGTATCGAAAGTGCCACTGAGCAACATTTCTCCCGCTTCTATCGTGCGGCCCAAGCCATCGTAGCGGGTATAGGAATAGATGTGGTTGCCTGGCGTGCTGTTGGCAGCTTGTTTGGCATTTTGAGAGGCCACAATGCGTCCCAGGTCGTCGTACCAAAAGCGGGTGGCGCCCAGGTGGTCGGGCATGCTTTGCTCCACCAATTGGTTCAAGCTGTTGTAGCGGTAGGTGGTGGCCATGGTGTGCCCGGTAGTAAAGTTGCGCACCCCGGCAATGCGGTCGCTTTTGCTGTGCGGCAAGTAGGCCGGATTGGTCACCATCAATACGCCGGCAGGTGGTACGGTTTGCACCAGGTTGCCCGCGCGGTCGTAGTAAAATAAGGTGTGGTGGTATTCCAAATCTTCAAACGTCAGGTCAAAGTTTTCCACCACCTTGGCCAGGCACTGGTCGGCGTATTCGCGTTTGAAATCGGCGATAAACTCCTTCATAGCCTCATCGTAGTTTTGGGTAGCGTTGGCCATGGCCAGTGCGGTTTGCCAGGCTTCGCATGGATCTTCCGCGGGCACTGGATCGGGCAGGAACACCGGCTCAATCTCTTCGCACAAAAAGCCTTTTTGCATCGACAGGTCGTCAAAGCCCATGGGTGGGAAACTCCCGCTGTTGCCCGTGGCCAGGTAAAGGCTCAAGGTGGCGGTAGAGCCCAGGCCGCTCCTCCAATTGCCGGCAATGCGGTTCCAGGCGTTGAGGTCGAAGGGATCGATGGTTTCGCGCGCTACTTCGGTGTTGTTTACAATGAGGTAAACCTCGTAGGTACCGGTATAAGAGGGATCGTAGTGAATGGCCGAATAGCGGGCCTGGAATACGTAATCTGTCTTGGGTAAGAGGTTGATCACCGCTTGCGACCACACCAACTGGTCGGCGGTAGCTCCGCTTACGGCTCCGGTCATCAAAAAGTAATCGGGCGTAGCAGTGCCCTGGCGTGGGGTGCCCAAATAAGCCGGGCTGTTGCCACAACTGGCCGAGGCATCTTGCGTGAAGGTGTACTCCCCGTTCGCAGGGCATCCTGCGGTGTAGGTAAGGTACACGTGGTTGGAAGAGGACGTTTGGTTGAAGAAGTTGCCGCCCACAATGCGCTCGGAATAAGCGGTGCCTTCCAAACCGGTTTGGCTCAGGCAAGCCGCACAGTTCTCAATGGCAAAGCAAGAGGTGCTGCCTTCCAGCACTTCCATTTGCAACACGTTGCCCTGCATGCGGTAGGCCACGATCTGAAAATCGTAGTAGCTGCCGCCTTGTGGGTTGTCGGTCAACACCGTGAAACCTTCAAACGACTCAATGTCGGCAAAGCCAAAGGTGGGGTTAGACTCTACAAAATCAAGCGTAAACTGGCACGAATTGGTGTTGGGGTTGCCCGCAGCCGGTTGCAGGTTGGCAGTAAGCGTACCGCCCAAAATCACAATGTTGCCCCATTCGTAGTTGCCGCCACCGAGGGTGGCTTGCATGCGCGTGGTGAAATGGGGAGTTCCACTCAAAGGAACCGGGCTGCCGTTGAGGTTGCCCGCCAAATCGTTGCGCGCCAAGGCATTGTCGTCTACCAAAGCATCGAACAAAGCGGCCAGATCAGCGGCCATTTGAATTTCTTCGCCCTGGCATTCCATCGGCGTAGGGTCGTCACAGTCGCCCAGCAGGATGGCACTGTTGTTCACCCCGCTAATGGTGGTGCCCACATACACTTCCACGGTTTGCGTGGTGTTGTTGTTCATGCGGAACACTGCAATGCCGTTGTTGCTCGAAGTTCCCGGATAATCGGGATTCGGCTTGAGCGAAATGAGGTAATCCACGTTGGCAAAGCCGGGGTTAGACGCAAAGTTGAGCGCAATGCCATTCGGCCCTCCCCCATTGTCGGTGATGGTGAAACTGTTGGCCCCACCGTAGGTCCAATTATAGGTGCCACTGGCCGGCCCCACTTGGGCCAGCAAGGTGTTGGCAAAAAGCACATCGAATGGCGCAACCGCAAGGTCTTGAGCCGTGGTCATGGTGCCTTGGGCCAGCAAGCTGTTCATCAGCAATTGCACGTCGAGGGCATAGGCTCCCGGTTCGCAAATCGGATCAAAATCGCAATTGCCCACTGGCAACACGGTTTCGCCGTAAAGGGTTTCGGTAGTCACCACCCCGTTGTTGGTCAGGGATACTTTCAACGTGAAATAGTATACTCCACTCTGCTCGTAGAGAAATTCCAACTTGCCAAAGCTGTTGATGGAATAGTTGCCCGAGAACGCAAAGTTGTTGGTGCTGCCTTGGTTAAAGGTGAGGGTGACAAGGTTAGAAACGTTATAGGTAGTAGTAGGCTCAAGCAAGTCGATCACCAAACGGTTGCTGGTGCCCCCGTTTACAGAACTTACCGTACCGGTCCATTCGTATTCCACAAAAGTGGTTGATGGAGGTGGAGAACCATTCGCGATGGTGGTCACCTCATCGTAGAGCGCGGGTGTAAACTCCGGAAAATTGGCGCTGGAGTTGGTGGCATTGAACAAAGGCATCGCGTTGGCGGTCAACATG
>CALCCE010000276.1 GCA_937899835.1 uncultured Flavobacteriales bacterium
CCCATTATATCCCCCCCGCCAACACCCTCTCCTCCCTTATTGCCCGAAACCATCACCAACACACACAGGCAACGGGGCATCCAAATCTTCATGGTTGCGCGGAGTCGATCCCTTTACTGATGAAGTAGGCGCAGCAACCGTTACACCGAGCCAATTACCTCCCAAAGCAATTGCTGACCAAGCTTAAACCTTGGTGTTTCGAGCCATCAGGACTCTACAGCAGAAAGCTCCTTTGGCGCTCCCTCCTTTTCGTAGCGGCTCAACTTTTTAAATAACTGGATGACAACGACCAGAATCCAAACCGTGAGGGTAATGTCGATCAGTGTTGCTCCGTAGTACACCCATTCCAATCCGAAAAAACGGGGCAGCAAGAGCATAATCGGCACATAGAAAACCAGTTGCCGGGCCATACCGATAATGGTAGCGTACTTTTCTTCTTTGATGGCCGGAAAAAAGGTAATGGCCATGAAGACCAAAGGCAGCACGGGCAATACGAGCATGTAGATCCTAAAATTCACCATATCGCCCGGTTCGAAGGACATATCAGGCACCATCAGATGAAGACTGTATTCGGGAAAAACCATGAGGACCGCCCAGAAGGGCATCATGATGTAGAACCCGGTTTTGGTAAACAGGATGAACCCTTTTTTGACCCTATCGTATTGCTGTGCACCAAAATTGATTCCTAAGACCGGTTGCAAGGCACGCATGAGGCCAAACAAAGGAGTCATGAGAAACAACATGATGCGGTTGGAAGCCGCAAAAAAGGCCAGGTCGCGTTCGGTTCCTACACCAACAATGGCATGAAACACTACCACCGCCTGTACCAAACCCATGATGGTAAGAATGAAACCTGGGAATCCGTTTTTGATAATGGCTCCAAAAAGCGGTTGGTTGTAGCTCAAGCGGGAAACAATGCCCGGAAAAGACGCCTTGCCCCGTTGAAAGTAAATGTATCCTACAATGGAATAGATGAGCATGCCAATGTTGGTGGCCCACGCGGCACCCTCTACCCCCATCCCGAAAGATTGAATGAAAACAGGGGTGAGAATTAAATTGACCACAAGGCCATACACCATCATGATGGCGGCCTTTTTCATGCGTCCTTCGCCACGGATCACAAAATTGAGCATCAAACCGTAGACCCAAGCCGGGGCCCCCAACAAGGTGATCTTGAAGTACTCAGTGCCTTCTTGCAAGAGTTCGCCACTTCCGCCCATCATTTGGATCAAGGGCTCAGCAAAAAAATAGGCTGGCACAATGAATACCACCGTGCTGATGCCGGCAAAAAGTGTGGTGTTGGGCAACAACTTTCGTTGGGTATCTTCATCGTTGTCCCCAATAGCAATGCTCAATAAATTGCCCGCGCCCGTTCCAGCCCAGGCACCGATGCCCATCATGATGCCAGTGAGCGGATAGGCCAAAGCTACTCCCGCCAGTGCGGTTTCGTTCAACAATTGTCCGATGTAGACCGTGTCCATAAAAGCATTGAGACCATACAATACCATGGCAGCAATGGCAGGTAAGGATAGCTTCCACATGACTTTTACAAGCGGTTCGTGCAGTATGAGTTGCTGTTGTTGGTCGTTTTTCATGTTGCTTCAGTAGACAAGCGTGAGGAGCAGGAAAATCGATTCAGTTATCCCTGGCCACTACTCTTTGGTAAATTTTGGCTTAGGAAGTAAAGATAGAATAGTTCCCTGAGGTACTTAAATGCCGTAAAATTACCGGAACGTTTGTGCTGCCCCATTACGCCAGAGGGAATAAAATCAACGAACAAAGGAAGATGCCTCTCTAAAGGAGGAACTACTGCTGCATAGCGCATTTGAGCTCTCTTTAACGCAGTAATTCAAATGCATCCGATCGAAAGATACTGGCCAGCAAGGTATATTGCATCACACGCGGCACCCGGTAGGAAGGATGGTAAAAGTCGATCACTTTGATGCCTTTCCAAGTTCCGATGGCCAGGTCGTAGCCGGAAGACCGTTTTGCCCAATCGTCAAACAGCAAGTCCCAATAAAACGATTTGCCAATACCTCCGATAATGATATCAGGTTTGATCAAGTGGATCTGTTCCAACAGCAAGGGTTTGTTTTTCAGCAAATGTTGCTTGAGCACAGCATGATCGGCTTGGGCTCCTCCCCCCGATTTTTTCAGGGTGATGACGGCGGTGTGCCGAAGGGCAAAATGTCGGTCTTCAAGAGATACTGGCTCAAGGGGTGGAAAATCATTTTGAATGCCGTAGGCCCATTCCGATAAACGGTGGGCATATTGCCCTTCCAATCCGCTGCGCAACCAGTCCGTTAGATCCCATTGGTTTTGTTCCGGGTCGTTGGCCTCTTTGGTGATGAACAATACTTTGGGCTGCTGCTTTTGAAACAGGGCTTCCTCAATGATCCCGTCTGCAATCAATTTTCCCGCGTATTCCGGCACTGCTTTTATCCAACGTTGGAATAATGCCTGCCTGGCTTGAGCATAGTTCATCACCTTTTTATTCTGGATTCAATAGGACATCAACAATCCATTTGTAGCCTTGTTTTTTATGGACCAAATTTCTGCTTCAACTATCCGTTGTCCTATCCCATAGTCTATGCCCCCTTATCTTCACATTCATATGAGGTTGCTGTTGCCTCTTTTTTCGCTGTGTCTGTATGTCTATGGCGCGCAAGCCGCAGGCATGAATTACTTCATTGAAGCCAATGTGGCAAGCGACTGCAAAGGGCATTTTCCCGATGGCTTATCCTACTTTTTCGAGCAGATTGGCGGCTATGGAGAAAAAAGCATGGTGGTACAGGTCGAAAAGCTATTAGACATCGACCTTTCGGATTTTCAAAATTATGATCACCCGGAATTCACCGGAAGCGATTCCATGTACTGGCAAGACATTGATCCATTCGAAACCATCATCGATTCGTTTTTACATAAAATTGCCGCGTCCCCCGATTATCATCAAAAGGTGATTTACAACCCCGACACTACCCACTGGACCACTTCAAGCGCTGCTACACCAGCAGAATTACTACAATCACTAAAAGAAAAGCAACAAAAAAATCTGCTCTACGACTACCCTATGGACCGCGGCTTTTTGAGCTCTGGAGAAATCATAATAGCTCTCCAAAGCCTGAAGGCATTGTTAGGCTGCTATCGAGCGCAAGGCGCTACCGCCATTAAGCTCACTTATATGTAAAGTTGCCTGTGGTTTTAAGCGCCAAAGAAAAATCAACTCTAAAGCACACTGCTCTTGAGCACCATCAATTTCTCCCGGGTCATTTCGTGCATGCTGTAGGGAATTCCTCCCATGCCAATGCCAGAGGCATCGCGGCCGCCAAAAGGCATCCAATCCACGCGAAAAGCGGTATGATCATTCACCATAACGGCAGTGGCATTGAGGCGCTGCACCGTGTCCAAAGCGGTATCTAAATGCTGTGTAAACACTGAAGCCTGAAAAGCGTAGGGCAAGGAGTTGGCCCGTTCGATGGCCTCCATCCGATCGGTGTAGGAATACACACACACCACGGGACCAAAAATTTCCTGGGTGCTCACCTTGGCATCGGCCGGAGGATCGAGCAGCACCGTAGGTGCGTAGTAAAAATCGTTGATGCGGTGGCCACCACAAAGTACTTCTGCACCAGCCGCTTTGGCTTCCGCTACCCATGCTTCTACCCGATCTACTTCGCGGGGCAAAATGAGCGGGCCTACTTCAGTGGCGGCATCCAAAGGATCGCCTACCACCAATTTTTCGGCGGCAGCCGCCAACTTTTCAGCCAGCGACCGGCTCTGGTTCTGAGGAGCATATACCCGTTGAACCGACACACACACCTGCCCGGCATGGTAGAACCCACCTTTCATCAGTGGTGGTAGGATGGCGTCTAAATCCGCATCTTCTCCCACGATCACCGGAGCTGCGCCACCGTGTTCCAAGGCGATGCGGGTGCCGGGAGCGAGTTTGGACCGCAAGTACCAGCCCACACGAGCCGAACCGATGAACGACAAGTAATTCACCCGTTCGTCGGTCACCAATTGCTCGGCGGCTTCGTTACCACACAACAGGGCCTGACACCATTCTTTCGGCAATCCTGCCTCGTTGATCAGCTCTACCAATTTGAGGCAAGAGCGTGGAGTGGTCAAGGCAGGTTTCACAATCACCGGACTGCCCACGGCAATGGCCGGCACCGTTTGGTGCACAATCAAATTGAGGGGGTGGTTGAAGGCGCTAATGGAAACCACTACCCCAATGGGTTCGCGGGTAGTAAATGCCAGTCGGTTCACTGAGGACGCCGTGTGCCCCATCGGGATTTCCTGCCCCCCCATTTGCCCCAGGTGTTCAATGGCCAGCTTCACCCCGTTGATGGCCCGGTGTACTTCCACCTTTGAATCCTGGTAAGGCTTTCCCCCTTCCTCGGCCGCAATGTTGGTCAACTCCTCTACCTGCTCCCCCATCAAGCCAACCAGGCGTTCTAAAATGGCCACCCGTTGGTGTTTGGGCATCCATCGACTGCGGTCGCGGTAAAGGCTATAGGCAGTTTGCAAGGCGGTTTCTACCGCTGCTTTGTCCTGCAAGGGTAAGGTTTCGATCAATCGGTTGTCGTGCGGGGCACGAATGTCAAGGGTTTCCATGGGTTAAGACGAGTCGCTTTGTTGGTGGAAAAAAGGGAGTTAGAGCAAACAGGTTTTTGCGTTGAGTTCCTCAATGAGCACTTTTTCGTTTTCGGAATAGTCTACCGCCAAATCAATTAGATGTACGCCGGGTTTCTCCAGGCATTCGGTTAGAGTAGTATGAAAATCTTCACTGGATTCTGGACGGTAACCGTGAGCTCCGTAGCTCTCGGCATATTTCACAAAATCGGGATTTTTATAATCCAGACCAAAATTATCGAAGCCCATGCCGCTCTGCTTCCACTTGATCATGCCGTAGGCCTCATCGTTGAGAATGATCACCACCAAATCCAGGCCCATGCGCACCGCGGTTTCCAACTCCTGCGAGTTCATCATAAAGCCGCCATCGCCACATACGGTCACCACTTTGCGTTCCGGATGTACCAATTTAGCCGCCATGGCCGAAGGTAAACCGGCACCCATGGTGGCCAACGCATTGTCCAACAGCAAGGTGTTGGGCCCGTGGCACTTGTAGTTGCGCGCAAACCAAATTTTGTAGATGCCGTTGTCCAAGGTCACAATACCATCCGAGGGCATCGCATCCCGCACCACGTGCACCACGTGTTGTGGTATGACGGGAAAAGCATCGTTTCCGCGTTTTTCCTTGATGTGGAGTTCAATCTCTTCTTTCACCCGCTCAAAATAGTCGAGTTGCCAGTGTTCTTGAGGCGTCACTAGTTTTCCAATCCGGTCTACACTGGTGGCAATGTCGCCCACTACCTCCAACTGCGGAAAATACACATCGTCTACCTCGGCCGAAAAGAAGTTGACGTGGACGACTTTTTTACCGCCATGCTCCATAAAAAACGGTGGTTTTTCAATCACATCGTGGCCCACATTGATGATGAGGTCGGCCCGGTCAATGGCGCAATGCAAATAGTCGCTGTCAGAAAGTGCAGCTGTTCCCAAAAAGAGCGGATGCCTTTCATCCACTACTCCTTTGCCCATTTGGGTATTGAAAAACGGAATTTTCGTTTGTTCTAAAAAGCGTTGAAGGGCCGCTCCGGTACGTTTGCGGTTGGCCCCGGCTCCTACCAGCAGCAAGGGGCGATCCGCCTGGTGAATCATTTCAATGGCCTGGTGAATCGCTTTTTCATCCGCATCGGGCCGGCGAATCCGGTTAACCTTAAAGTATCGCTCCTCGGCCTCTTCAGCAGCAATGTCTTCGGGCAACTCGATGTGTACCGCACCGGGGCGTTCCTGCGCTGCCAGCCGAAAGGCCTCCCGCACTACCGAAGGAATGTTGTTGGCGTTCACGATCTGTCGGGCATACTTGGTCACCGGCCCCATGGTTTGCACAATGTCTACGATTTGAAACCGGCCCTGCTTGCTCTTTTTAATGGGCTTTTGACCGGTGAGCATCACCATCGGCATTGCGCCCAGTTGCGCATAGGCAGCCGGAGTCAAAAAGTTGGTGGCTCCCGGGCCTAAAGTAGACAAGCAAACACCCGGCTTGCCAGTGAGCCGGCCATAAGTAGCCGCCATAAAACCCGCGCCTTGTTCGTGGCGGTTGAGTACCAACTGAATGCTTGAATCCTTGAGGGAGTTTAGAAAATCAAGGTTTTCTTCTCCCGGAATACCGAAAATGTGGGTTACCCCTTCATTTTCGAGTGCTTTTACAAATAAGTCGGATGCTTTCATTTGGGATGCGTTATAATTTAAATCGTTTCAGTCGTTCCACAGTCCGGAGGCGATCATTAGTACGGCTGGGTTTGTTCGCCAGCCTTTCCCACCTGTAATAGTAAGAAGCTAACTCGTCTACCAACCGAACTGACCACCCGTTTTTATTTGAAGTGGAAGTGGTGTTGATGGCCCAATACTCCAAGCTGAAACCGACCCAATCGGATTATCGGAAGGCTTGGTTCCACCAAGTGAATGAATGGGTCCGAAATTGCTATTTTCTTCTCCCCCGGTTGGTCGGCAGGAAGACCAATTTCGATTTTACCACTTGTAATTCAAAGGTGGAAGCAGTAATAGCGTGATAAATCCTACAGAATCCGGTTTCCTGTCATAAGATACCCGACTGTAAAACATACAAAAGGGGCCATCTCTGCAATCGAAGTGGCCCCTTTGAATCAATAAAGATGGAGTGAGCTATTCGGTAGTTTCCGTTTGTGGATAACGTTCCCGTACGTGTTTTTGAAACTCGGCCAATGGGTTTTCAGCACCGGGTTTATCTTCCAAGCCTTTCATAGTAATAGTAATACCACGCATTTTCGCACTCACCTCAAAATCTTCTAAAATCTCCAACACATCGGGGTGGACATGCCGGGTGCGGGTGGCATCAATCGCCAATTCGCAGTTGTCGGGCAAATGATCCAAGGTTTGTTGAATGTGTGCCTTGTTGAGAAAAGATACATTTTCGGTCAATTCCAGGTGAATGCTGTTGCCCTCGGT
>CALCCE010000277.1 GCA_937899835.1 uncultured Flavobacteriales bacterium
CATGCCCCACGGTCCCTGAGCGGAGACGAAGGGCCAAGGGGGGATGAATTCTTTCGACGTTGATGCCCTTGGTCTTCGAACGGACCGTGTCAGCCTTTCGGCTGAGAGGAGAAGCCCGTGGTTTGGCAGGAATCCGTCAACCCCACTTGTTCTCAACTTGCCACTTTCGATGAAGGGTTATGAGCCCTGGAGTTAGGTTTTGCGACTCCCCTCTTTTAAAGGATTGATTCATCATTTGTTCTATCTCTATCATTTTGGGTTCTGAGCTCTGCACCTCGCCTTCAAACCAATTGTCCCAACCAAAGAGTATTTCTTCCCCATCTTTTTCAAGAATCACGAAGTCATAATCAATTCCTGCATCGAAATTGTCGTATTTGTATGTCACTTTCCATGCCTCCGCAACCAGCTTTTTTATAACCTGTACCCATACGTCAGTTGTTATGTCTGTCGCTGTAACTATTGGACTGTTGTAGGCTTCTTTGATCAAAATGATATATAATTTTCAGCGGATCGAAGATTGGGGTTCCAAGTCGTGAAGATGTAGGTTAATCCCTTCCATTTCGACTCCGCTCAATGTCCGGGCTGGGTGGCTGCGCTCAATCTACGTGCCCCCCCGGTCCCTGAGCGGAGACGAAGGGCCAAGGGGGGATGAATTCTTTCAATGTTAATGCCTCCGGTCTTCGAGCGAACGTGTCAGCACACTGGCCGAGACGAGAAGCCCGGAAATTAAAAACAAATGAGATGAAATATAATAGAATCAATAGCACTTAGTACCTCTCAAAACAACAGCGAAAAACAGTGGAAAGTTTGGCTGGCGGCTACGTTGATTTCCTGCTTTGCTTCGTCCGATTCGGCGTGTTGGTTCAGGACCGTCAAAAAGTAATTCCACTTTTCGCCACCGCCTTCTCCATAGCCTTGAAAAAAGGAAAAACCGCGTTTCATGCTGCGCTTCTTGAGCATCTCGATCACAAATCGGCCACCCAAAATCGACCCTTCGAACACATACATGGCGCCTAAGGCCTGGTGAACGTTGGTGATTTCTGGCAATTGCGGTGACGCATCCGAAGAAATGCTTCCTCCCAACTCTTCAATATCGTGCTTTAGCGAGGAGGCATTTCGGCGTTGGGCTTTGTCAGCAAGCACATCGGCTGTAATGAAGCGATCTATTTGCTCGCTCAGTGGCTGAAAATAGTGGTAAAACACCTTCAGCATTTTGATATAATCGGCTTCGGTCTTGATTTGCTTGATCTCTTTCGTCACCTTGCGTTCGAGGTCTACGTGCGCTTTTTTGGTCGCTTTCTTTATTTCTTTGGTGAAGGCTATCTTGTTGGCTTTGAGATCGATCTTAACGGTATCGATCAGGGCTTTTCCCATGCTGATTACACTCATAATGTCTTGGTTAAGCGGTTCTCACCAGAAAACTTGGTGGACAAGAAAAATTTTTGGGCCGAGCCAATGCACTATTGAAAATAGCTTGACTTACCTGATTCATGGTTTCGTCTGTCCAAAGGCGACTATGCTTAATTTTAACCAAAGGTAATTGAATTTACTTCCGGTAATTACCGTTCAATGGTTGTTTGAATGAGCTTCCCCAAAATCAACGGAGGACGAATCGGAGGTTAATCTTTCATGCGTAGCACCTTCTGTGCCACCATTCAACAGGGCTTTTACAAAGTCGTTGCCCTTGCGGTATTCCTTGGCATTCACCAGATTGGTGACAAGCAACTCTACCGGGATGAGAAAATTGGTTTTTTGAATTTGCGACACTGCTACTTTGGGAAAGGCGGTTTCGATGTAGCTTTTGATGGCCCTGCGGTGAAAGAAAGGTGCCAGCCCCGGACTTTCGATGTAAAAGCAATCCATGCCCAAGCTGCGCATTGCATCGATCTTGTCGATGGAAATGCTGCCGTCGGAAGCCAACAGAATGAGCTGTAAGTCCAAACTGTCCTCAGCGATCTTAATCATAAGCGGTTGGTAAACTTCCTTGATCCTTCCGGTAGCGGCTCCACACCATCCGGTGTAGAAAAGCACCAGGTTGTTTTCGTATTTGCCCAAGCTATCCCTGAGCTGCTCCTCACTCATGATGTATTCAGCTGCGACATCTAATTTAGAGGCGCACCCAAAGCTGAAAAGGGCAGCGATGAGCAACAGTGGGGGCAATAAACGGTGCATGTTTCGGGCTTGGAGTAATGGGTTGTTAGTTACATTTAAAATAGCCTTTTCTTAGGTCGCGGCCAAATGATGAGCGGAAGATCAGCTGTTGCCAGGAAACGGTTACCACTATTCCATTCGATCAAAAGGAACAACGCCCTTTGCCTTCAAAGCCTGAATAATATCATCTGCATATTGGTGGGCAAATTTTTCCTTTTCGGCGGTGGGCAGTTGAAAGTAAGCCGCTTCTCTGGCTTCCCACGCTTCAAAAGCTTCGTCCTCAGTACCCGGCCGCTTTACCGCTTCCAGGTAATGTACATAATGGCCAAATTCATGTGGTAGCGTCCGGTAAAGTTGGGTATTTCTCACATTTTCAAGTTGATGCTCCGCGGTATAATGGCGCTTGCCTTCTTGGATTGGGTGCCCGTCTTTTTGCAAGCATTCTAATTCCTTACGGTCATCGGGTGAGAGCTTTTTGGTCCATTTGAGCGACTTTGAATAGTCTATTGCTTCTATGATAATCGCCGGAAAGTAGTCGCCTTCAAAGGCGTACGAATAGATCAACCTGCCCCAAACCGACGAAAGGATTTCTTCTTTTCGTTTGGGTTGCCGAAGCACCACCAGTTGCAGTTCACCGTAATCGTGGGCTGGAATGTGGCGGATGATTTGCTCAATATCGTCAATGGTGCAGGCGTGTTTTGACGTTGTTCGAGTGGCTTCGGTCACAAAGACAAACTCATGTCCGTTGATCGTTCGGCTTTCCTTTTCATAGTTGTCCAACCTTTCATAAAAGGATTGCAGGGTATCGGCCGGCTGTGGTATCGAAAGTGCATTGTGTTGTCCGTGGCCCTGCTTCGAGGTGCCGATGTTTCTATTTCTCCGGGTGGGGATGTGCATGTTCGATGTTGTTGCAGCCAACCATCATTGTTAGCTTAATTAAGCTTCGGAAACGGTAAAAATCTCAGCCTTTTGTTGTCGTCCACGCAGTTCAAACTCTCCTTTGGAAACAAATTGGAAGGGATGCGCAGGCAATACTTTTTTTAATTCTGAAGAAATCAGCAGGCGCTCCCCTACTTTGTTGCACAAGCCCTGAATGCGGGCGGTGGCATTGAGCACGTCTCCAGTATACAACAAATCGCGTTTGATCTGGCCTACTTGTCCGCGGGTGACTTCTCCCAGGTGCAGGCCTGCTTTAAAACCGGGTACCACACCGTAGTGGTCCAAAAAGTGTTGCGATCGGGCCGCTATGCTCTTTTCTATCAGGAAAAAGCATTGCAGGCAATTGCTTTGCTCCAACCCTTGTTCCCTGCTCCAGGATACAATGATTTCATCGCCTACGTATTGATAAATGGCACCCTCGGTTTGCACAATGGCTGCGGTCATTTCTCGGTAGTAATCGTTGAGGAGGCGGTATTGCTTCTGGTGTCCAATCTTTTCGGCGATGGTGGTAGAATCTTTCATGTCCAAAAACATGAAAATGCGGTTTTCGATCACCGGTTTGGAATATTTGCCCGAAAAGAAGTTGCCTACAATGTCGAGGCCCAGGTAATCCACAATTTCGGAGAAGAACAGGCTCAAGGCAATGATAAAACCCGCAAACACTACTATGCTAACGAGGCCAAAGCTCATGAAAAACTCTATGGTGGGCAGGTATACTTCTTTACTGGTAATGGAGCCTCCGGAGTTTGCCGCATTCAAGAGGAAGGAGAATACCATTACGGTAGTTAGAAAAATGAAAATATAGAGCAAGGTTTTGGCCAGGATCTTAATGGTGAAAGAGCGCTGCTTGAATCGGTTCTTAAAGATCAACTCCTCCAGGATGCCCAGTACAAGGCCCAGAAGACAGTTCATAATCAGTATCGAAATCAACGAGTTGATGGGGTTGTAAAGGGTCATCGATTCCGGGTAGTGCGTAGCATCTTCGAGCAAACCGTATTCCACGTTGACGTAAAGCAAGCCGGCCAACATAAAAATGATGGGATACGGCAGTACCTTAAACAGGAGGCGCCTTGTTGTTGGAGTAACCATAGGTGAGCTATGCGATCAATTGGTGTTTAAAGCTATGATTATTCGAGTGATCAACGAAGCTGATGTCGCAAGCTATCGAATAAGGCACTCGCTTAATATTTAAACAAAACTGCTGTAACTCAAATGCTGGCCGCCATCAACTGATCAATTTTCAACTTTAGTTATCACCCATCACCCAATAACCAATACCTTCGCTATCCCGTCCATCTAAAATTTCAAAACAATGCGCTTCCAATTATTGATCCTCTTTCTCCTTGGATTGACCGTTAGCTGTTCTTCCACCAAAAACAGAAGGCTTGTAGCCCATGGATATAACCCCGAAACCCAAATCACCACTTTAAAAATCGTCCCCTACGGAAACATCAAAATTCCGGGACAATGGAACAAAACCAACTACAACGAGGTCAGTGGGCAACACTTTTTCAAAGACGCCGACAAAAACTCCATCGCAGTGACCAAAAGCCTGAAAGAAAAGTATCCCTTCTACAAGGAGAATACTTCCGATCAAGCATTTGCCAGGAGTTTTTTCGAGTGGGAAAAGGAGTACTACGAAAAACAAGGGTTTAAGATAACGGAGCAATCCGCTGGAGCCAACTACATCATTTGGACCGCTACCGGAAACAATGCGAACACCATTTTTCTGTACGGAGCAAAAGACAAATACGCTTATAACTTTGCTGTTTTCTCTGGCAGTTGGACAAGCGAAAAAAGAACTGATTTTTTGAAAAAGCTATTCGAAAACAATTGAAAGCGCCCTTTAGCGCCCTACCCGAAAATGCAAGGCGACTTCATTTACCTCCCCGATGTTCAGGAGAAACGATTAATCCCTGCGGTCTCTCAACGCATTGCTGATGGTACGTTGGATCGCGTTGCCATTCACCGGGATTGGAAACAAGAAGATTTCATTTTAACCTTTCCAGATGGAATCACCCACGATGATTTCTTCTTCTTTTTCTGCAGTCTGATGGCACCTGATACCGTTGAATCCACCCAATTGAAGGCTTGGTTTCATGCGAATGAGGCGATTACCAATGCTGAGCAAGGGGATTTTACGCAACGGTTTGCTACTACTGGTTTTTCGAAAAGGATACTCCTTACCGGAGAACACGATGCGGATGCTTACCACCAGTACGGCGTGATTGAAGACGGCCGCGAAATCCATTTCTGCATGGACGGCTCCTTTAAGGTGTACAAACCGGGAGCCTTGAACTATTTTGAGCCTCAAATTGAATTTGAACACTATCGATTGTTGACCACAATCGAACGATAGCCCGCCTTACGGACGGTTTCGGGCATATTTTCTTCCATGAGCGGAAACCGTTGGACTAGCTTCACCACTGTGAGGAAGCCTGCGTATTGCACGGTTAAAAACCTAAAAGCTAAGTTGAGCCAGACTTAATTATAGAGAAATACAGGTGTGGACCGGGTAGCCATACAATCACCTCAGTTATCCTGCTTGATCTCCCTTGGCCTTCTTCCATTTCCTCACCCTGCTCCTTGCATTTTTATAAGGCGATGAAGTGTTTAATTGAATCATCTTTCCTTGGGTCCACTTGTCGTACCAGGGTTGTTCGTACAAAACGTGGTTATCAGTTTTGTGAATCAACTCCAGGATTTGCTGCACCACAGCATCCAATTGACTTAATAAAGTAGGGTAATCCAGGTGATCGTAGTCGGCGTAGAATTTTTGGGCCAGCTTGCCCAATTCGTTCCATTTGTAGCCGGTTTCTGGAAAATCAACCGGTTCGTTTTGCTCCTTTTGGTGGTGCCATTTCAGCACGAGTGCTCCCCAACCCAGCAGGTAGGCCACCAAATCAGCGACACTCATCAGGGTGCCTTTGGCGTGTCCTTCCAACTCTTTTTCTACCGTCAACGCAGGAGGAATCGTTTCCAAATCCTTTTTGAGCTTGGCATAGTGGGTTTCGATTTCAAAAATCAACTCTTGTTTGTTTTGGGGGACTGGCACTGGGAAATGGTTTAAAAGGTAGCCGGGGTCTAACTCAGGACCGTAAGGTGTTCATTCTGAGACTTGGTAATTTTTCTACCGTAAGCCGAAATTAGCTTTCTCCGAGTGCTCGGCTTTCAGGAATATGGGCAAGAAGCTTTCTTATAAATGCTTCATTTTCCCTGCTCAAGCATCCCGCATATTGCATTAAATCTTCTTCTGTGTGGTGCGATTGTAAATTGTCCAGCACCGCCTTGAGTAAATGCATCACTCCCTTCGGATCATAAGGAGGTGTTTGAGTACGGTAGTGCTCAAGGTATTCCAGCACTACATCATAATTCAAATTCATTTCGTTTGCCATTGAAGCTTCAAACTAGTGTGGTCTAATATAAGTAATTGATGTATTGAGCGGAAAAATGCGCCAACCAGTAAGTTGTGGTTTGGCTATTCTTATTTCTTGATCTCATCCCCTAAAAACAAAAAAGGCAACCCTTGCGAGTTGCCTTTCCGTCCATGAAATTCGGTAAATCCAGCGCGTCAATTAAAATTCACCGAAATGGTGTTCACCTTTTGGTTGATGAAGTAGTATTTGTTGCCGTTGTTGGTTTCCGTATCCGCGATGCGGTAGGCGGTAATTTGTACAAAGCCCACTCCGGTACCGATCGAGCCCCTATCAGCAGCGGAAAAGGTGTGCGTGTTTTGTGAGGCTTCTTTGGTGATCAACACCGAGGAAGAAGTACCGTGCACCGCAAAAATCAACGAATCGGCATCGCTCACCGGGTTGGTGGTCGACAAAGTGAAGGCACTACCGGTGCTCACATCGCTTCCGCTGGCAGTGCCGCTTTCTAAGCTGCTGGGGAAAACACCCGAAACCGATTTGGTGATGGCGGGAATGCTTCCACTGCCGGCTACGGTCCAATCTACCGTACTGCTGAAAGAAATGCCCGTAGCATTGTTGGCATCGATCATATAGGTGTAGGAGTTGTTGCTGTTTTGAGTGAGGCTTTCGCCCTCACAGGTGATGGCTCCGGCGGCATTGTTGCCGCCCGACCCATCAGGAAAAGCAGCCACGGCGAGGCCGATAGTAGTTTCAATCACTCCTACGACAGGTTGGCTGATGTAGCTTACCGTTTGTATGGCGACCAGCGCGCCATCCGAATCGGTAAAAGT
This sequence comes from uncultured Flavobacteriales bacterium, assembly GCA_937899835.1. Classification (GTDB taxonomy): domain Bacteria; phylum Bacteroidota; class Bacteroidia; order Flavobacteriales_G; family Salibacteraceae; genus CALCCE01. The sequence continues at coordinate 7,295 of CALCCE010000277.1, forward strand.
TGGGGTTGGGTTGTCCGGCTGGTTGGCCGTTGGGGTATTATCGTCGGTATTGGTGGGGTCGAGATCGGCAATATCGTCTTTGTCGCAAGCGGCAAACAAGAGCAACATTCCAAACAGTAGAGCAGGTAAACGAAAATGAAATACGGTCATAATGGTTAAGGTCTTAGTATGCACAAAGGAAGTTTGCAGGACCGGCAATTGAAATACGACAAATGGCGTATTTTTCAGAAGCTGCTACGGCACTTCTCCCCTTTCGATCTGGCAAAGGCTGCTATCTTTGCGCTTTTCGATGCCCATGTCTCAACCCGATTACAGCAGTTTACTCGCCCGCCGGTTTTCCCTTTCTACCCGGCAGGTGGGGGCTACCTTGAAGCTCCTCGAAGCTGGCGCTACGGTGCCCTTTATTTCCCGCTACCGCAAAGAGGCCACGGGAAGCCTGGACGAAGTGCAGATTGCCGAAATTGCCGGTGCCCACAAGCGCTACCAGGAAGTAGAAAGTCGACGAACCAGCATTTTGGAAAGCATTCGTGAACAGGGACAACTCACGCCAGAACTGGAAACCCGCCTGCGAGACACTTGGGCACTCAACGAACTCGAAGACCTGTATTTGCCCTACAAGCCAAAGCGCAAAACCCGTGCTTCGATCGCTCGTGAAAAAGGATTGGAACCCTTGGCTGGTACCCTGATGAAACAGCAAGCTTCTCATGTGACCGGGTTGGCCCAGCGCTTTGTGAAGGGGGAAGTAGACTCGGTAGAAACGGCATTGGCCGGTGCCCGCGACATCATGGCCGAATGGATTAACGAGCGCGCCAGTGTACGGCAAAGCCTGCGAAACTTGTTTCAACACCAGGCCGTGCTGCGCTCTAAGGTGGTGAAGGGCAAGGCCGAAGACGGCCAGAAATACAAAGACTATTTTGATTTTGAAGAACCGCTCAAACGCTGCGCAGGTCACCGCCTGCTGGCCATTCGGCGGGGCGAGGCCGAAGAAGTGTTGCGGGTGAGCATTCGCCCCGCAGAGGCAGAGGCGTTGGAACGATTGGAACAACGCCTGGTGAAGGGCCGCAGCGAAGCCTCCCAACAAGTACAGCTGGCCGCCAAAGATGCTTACAAGCGGCTGTTGGCACCCAGTCTGGAAACCGAATTTCGCAACGCCTCCAAAGAAAAGGCCGATGCAGAGGCCATCAAGGTTTTTGCTGAAAACCTGCGGCAATTGCTTTTGGCGGCTCCCTTGGGCCCAAAACGCTTGCTGGCCATCGATCCAGGATTTCGAACCGGATGCAAGGTGGTTTGCCTGGACGAAAACGGCAGCCTTTTGCACAACGAAACCATTTATCCGCATCCGCCCCGGCGGGAAACCCAACCGGCAGCGGCCAAGATCGCTCACCTGGTGAAAGTTTATCGGCTCACCGCCATCGCCATTGGCAACGGTACTGCGGGCCGGGGAACCGAATTGTTTGTGCAAGACCGGGTGCGCCTGCCTAGAGAGGTAGAAGTATTTATGGTGAACGAAAGCGGAGCCTCCATCTATTCTGCCTCTTCGGTGGCCCGGGAAGAGTTTCCCGAATATGATGTGACTGTGCGCGGTGCCGTGAGCATTGGCCGCCGGTTGATGGACCCTTTGGCCGAACTGGTGAAAATTGATCCCAAATCCATTGGTGTGGGGCAATACCAGCACGATGTGGACCAGGGCCGCTTGAAGGAAAGCCTCGATCAGGTAGTGGAACAG
>CALCCE010000278.1 GCA_937899835.1 uncultured Flavobacteriales bacterium
TTCCTATGAATTATTTAAACGATGAGCCTTTTGATCACTTCATGGATTTGGTAACTGATCAGGACCTTTGGGGTGTTTTTCGAAAAATCAATCGCTTGAACGACTTAATGAATCAATATTTAGAGGCGAGGAAACAGCAAATGAAACTTTTCCCGTACCATGATGCTGAATTGGAAATGGAGTTGCGCTTGCTGCACATTGAATTATTGCAAGAAATTTAAGCTCAACATAATCGGACTGCTGTTCAGGGAGTGGTCTGATTTTTTACTGCAATGTTTTTTAGTTCCTATCCCGTTCAGACTCAATTTGCCTTTTTTACAAGGCCTTGCGCCCTGAAACATTCAACCAGTATGCTGAAGTTGAAATCGTTTCTCTAAAAATTTATTACTAAATATTTCTACTTATTTATTTTCAATTTACACAAGCACCAAAAGCGGCTGTTGGTTCAACAGCCGCTTTTGGTTCCTACCCACCTACAGAGGGTGAGAAATTAGTTTACTTGTACGGAGTAGCTTGGGAATGGAGACAATGAAGGAACTTGCACCCAAGTTAGAGTGGAAAGACCTGGATTACAATTGATTCCATTGACGCTTCCATTGAAATTTTGCATGCCGCATGGATCAATGAAAGCATTGATGTCTGCCCCATTGTTGTACTGCACCGTAATGGCTTGTACTTGTGGAGCGGGACAAGGAGAAGGTGGTGTAATGAGAGCTGCTGCACCAGCAGCTACAGGGGTTATTGTGGTTACCGGAGCTGCGCCATTGCAACCAAAGCAAACCCACTGCACAATCACATTGACGTCACAGGTGGTGTTGATGTTTTCAAATTTGATTTCTTGTGCATTCGTTTGAAAAGCGAAAGCAAGCATCGCTACGATTCCAAGAAATAATTTAGGCATTTTTCTGATCATTTTATAAGTAGGTTAATCTGAAAAGGTGGGTAAAAAGGGTTCTTCATTCAATTGGGTATGAGCAACAGAAATTTTAGCTATTTCTGTTCTTTTCGAATCAGAACACGGGGATTAACCTTTGGACACTACCGATGACCAGGGTTTGTTCGGAAGGCGTTTTCAGGCCTCTCGATTGCGAATATAGGGCCTAAAATATTTCATTCCTAATCTTTTTTTTACGTTATGACATTCTTGTAAAGGTCATCACCGTTAGCCATTTTTTAAGGTTTATTTCACAAAATAATTTGAAGACAACTCCTCTCTATTCTCCGCTACGATGGTTCATCTACATGCGCTTTAATTTTTTTTCGATCTCGCTGTAAGGAATTCCGTTTGGAGGATACTAACTCTACAAATGAATCAAACCGATAAATCGAATACCTTCTGCCACTTCTCTTCTTTATAAGTTATGAAGCACCTCCTAACCCCCTTTATTGTACTAATGGTAGTTGGCCTTTTGGCCTCATCAATCCTTATTCCGGTCACTCAGCTATCGAAAGATTCCAACCAATTCTCTCTGAGCATAACCTTCAATAATCCGAAAGTGAAAAGTGCTACAGAATCTATCTTGGAAGCAGCGCCAACAGAGGGAAGCGCAAAAGTCTCCACAACTCAAGCCCCCAAGTCGACTCAACGTTCGAAGGCAAAGTCCACCTCCATTCCAAAAGCTACACGGGAGAAACCGGCCAATCCTGAGTCCATTTTTTCACTTCGTCTTTTTTTGATTGCACCGTTGGTTTCAGACTGAGAACGAGAACCGAAAGCGAGAACTGAAAGCGAGACTGAGAACCGAGAGCGAGACTGAGGACAAGGACTATAACGAATAGGTAGTGATTTACACACATACTCTTCGTACTTTGTTCTCCGCTCTTGCACTGGGCGTTCTCCGCACTGCGTTCTCGCTCTGTTTTCCCTCGTTCTTTCCGTAGCAAATTGTCGGTGATTTCATCAGGCTTTTTTACTTTGGTGCCGATTGCGTAATTCCTATGGTCAATTCGATGCTATCCCGGATTTCTCAGCTTTCGGCTACCAACCTTAGAACAGCCGCTGTGGTTATCACTGCATTGGTGTTTGGTCCGTTGCTGTTCAATGGCTTCACCACTTGGGACGACCCCAATTATGTTTACAACAATCCTACGGTTACCGGTTTTGCCAGCGAAGGCTGGTCTTGGTCCAACTTATTTTCCGATCGGTCCATGGGCATTTTGCATCCGGTCACCTGGCTTTCCTTGGGTATCGATCATTGGTTGTGGGAATTAGAACCTTTTGGCTACCACCTCACCAGCTGGTTGTTGCACTTGTTCAATGTTTTCCTGGTTTTTCAACTTTTACGCCGGTGGACTGCTTCTGCGGTAGAAGCTGCTTTTGGTGCGTTGCTATTTGGCATACACCCCATGCACCTGGAAGCCGTAGCTTGGATTTCTTCGCGCAAAGACCTGCTTATGGGCACTTTTGTGTTACTGGGCCTCTTGCAATACCACAACTACCGGGACCGGGAATCCTTGAAATCGTATTTGCTTTCCCTTCTCTTTTTTGGGTTGGCCTGCCTCTCCAAGCCCACGGCCATGGTATTTCCAGCGTTTTTGCTGTTGGTTGACTTTTGGCAGAAAAGAGCCCATTCCATACGCTTGTGGTTGGACAAGCTGCCCTTTGTTGCTGGTTCAGTAGCGATGCTCTGGATTACCTTGGATACACAAAAAGCCACTGGCGCCCTCAATCAGGCCGATATCATTCCCTGGTGGCACGGTATCGTCATCGGAGCCCGCAACCTGGTGGTTTACCTCTTTGATTTTTTTGTCCCGGTACGGGTATCCCCCTACCATCCTTACGCTGAGTTGGACCCTACCGTGATGCCTTCGCATTTCTACCTGTTTCTTGGTTTGTTTGTCCTGGTGTTGTTTGGCGTGATCTACAGTTTGCGCTACCAGCGATGGTTGGCTTTTTCCCTTACCTGGATGGTGGTTGGCCTGATCCCCGTTTTGCAGTTGTTGCCGCAAGGAAGCGCCATTACGGCAGACCGGTACACTTACTTGCCCTACATCGGTTTGAGTTTTGGATTGATCGT
>CALCCE010000279.1 GCA_937899835.1 uncultured Flavobacteriales bacterium
GGTGGAACCATGCCTTATTCCTACTCTTGGTCCAACGCAGCCACCACGGCTTCCATCACAGGGGTTACAGCAGGCACTTACTCCGTGACCATTACCGATGCCAACGGCTGTACGGATTCCAGTGCAGTGACCATTACAGAACCAGTGGTGCTCTCAGCTGCTTCTGTGGCAGATTCCAATGCCTCTTGCAACGGCTTTCTCAATGGCGGAGCAACGGCTTCTGCTACAGGTGGCACCATGCCCTATTCCTTTAATTGGTCCAATGCAGCCACTACCGCTTCCATTACTGGAATAGCTGCCGGCACGTACTCGGTTACCATTACCGATGCCAACGGTTGTACGGATTCTACTTCACTCACCATCACTCAACCAATGCCATTGGTGGCAGCTACAGTGGTAGACAGCAACGTGAGTTGCTTTGGCTTCTTCGATGGCGGAGCTACGGCTTCTGCCACGGGTGGAACTGGAGCGTACACCTATTTATGGTCTAATTCGGCCACCACGGCCTCTACCACAGGATTGTTAGCCGGTACCTTCACGGTCACCATTAGCGATGCCAATGGTTGTAGTGATGTTACTACCGTGAGCATTTCAGAACCAACGGTTCTTGTGGCCACCGGTGTGGTTGACAGCACGATCTCTTGTTTTGGTCTTGCCGATGGTGGAGCCACGTCCGCTGCTACAGGAGGCACTCAACCTTATACCTACACCTGGTCGAATAGCGCTATTACGGCCTCCATTACCGGAGTTGTAGCGGGTACGTATTCAGTCACCATTACCGATGCTAACGGATGTACCGATTCGACCTCCCTTACCATTACAGAACCTGCATTGCTGGTAGCTACCACTTCTTTGGATTCTAACGCCTCTTGCTTTGGTTTCCTCAACGGAGGTGCTACTGCTGCGGCTACGGGAGGCACCGGAGCTTATACCTATGCATGGTCCAACTCTGCCTCCACGGCCTCCATCACTGGAGTAGCAGCAGGCACGTATTCGGTGACAATTACCGATGCCAATGGCTGTACCGATTCCAGCTCAATCATCATCACAGAACCCACCTTATTGGTTGCTTCAAGCACAGTGGATAGTAACGTTACCTGCTTTGGATTCAACAATGGTGGTGCATCGGCTTCTGCTACCGGGGGCACAGGTACCTACACCTATCTGTGGTCCAACAGCGCAACTACCGCTTCGATTACTGGTGTGACAGCAGGAACATATTCTGTAACAATCACCGATGCCAACGGATGTACCGACTCAGCCTCAGTAACCATTACAGAGCCTACAGCTGTAGCGAGTTCTACTACCGTGAATACCAATGTTTCCTGTTTTGGACTCGCCGACGGAGGAGCAACGGTAGTGGCCACCGGCGGAACCGGTGCCTATATCTACGCATGGTCAAATACTGCAACTACGGCTTCTATTAACGGAGTAATTGCAGGAACCTATTCCGTGACCGTTACAGATGCCAATGGTTGTACTGACTCGTCTTCAGTAGTCATTACGGAGCCCATGTTGCTAGTAGCCAATTCTACTTTGGACAGCAACGTCTCCTGCTTTGGTTTTGCGGATGGCGGTGCTACGGTTTCAGCAAGCGGTGGAACGACGGCTTATGCTTATAGTTGGTCCAATGCAGCCACCACATCTGCCATTACTGGTGTACCTGCTGGCTCCTACTCCGTAACCGTTACCGATGCCAACGGATGTACCGATTCTACTGCAATAGTAATTGGTGAACCTACGCTTTTGGAATCTTCCACCACAGTCGATAGCAACGTGACTTGTAACGGCTTGAGCGATGGAGGCGCCTCGGCAAGTGCCACGGGTGGTACTCTCCCCTATGCCTACTTGTGGTCGAATAGTGATACTGCCGCCTCCGCCAATGGGTTGGCCGCCGGAAACTACACGGTGATCATTACCGATGGCAACGGCTGTTTGGATACTTCGATGGTTTCCATTACACAGCCTACCGCACTGATTGCCTCCATCGATTCGGTGCAGGATGTTGTGTGCGACAATGACAGCAACGGTATGGCGTTTGGCTCCGCCAGTGGCGGCACTGCACCTTACGGCCTCTCCTGGTCTAATGGCGATGCTGGAACCATCGCCAACAACTTGCCCGAAGGAAACATCACGTTAGTAGTCACCGATTCTAATGGCTGTACGGCGAATGATGCCGGTACGATTGGTTTTCAATTTGCCTTACCAATGATCAACCTCGGTCCGGATACTACGGTTACGGTGGCCACAGTAAATCTTTTGGTGCCCAATGTATTCAGCGCTGTGGTGTGGAGTACGGGTAGCACCGACACCTTGGTAACCATTGACGCCAACGGTCCGGTTTCGGTAATGGTGACGGATTCGAATGGCTGTTCCAATTCCGATACGATCCATGTGAGCCTCTGGCCCTTGGGCATTGCACCGGTGAATCAAGCGATTCAAATGAAAGTATACCCTAATCCATCGCGGGGAGAAATGACCTTAGAGGTGCAGGGTGCTTCCAATGAATTGATCCGCTACCGGGTGCTGAATCTCGCTGGCCAGGTAGTCAACCAAGGACAATTACCGATTGGAGCTTTACACACCACTACTCCACTTCAATTGGAAGGTTTGCCGGCGGGCCACTATTTCTTACAACTGGAATCGGGCGCGGCTTCTGAAGTGGTAAAGATTACGCGCTACTGATCATCAACGATCATCCGATAGCATTAAAGGTTACGCTTTAGTGCTCAAAAGCGGGCTCTGGAAACGGAGTCCGCTTTTTTGTTTTGTAGGCAGTGATTCAATTTTTTTAAGCGACTGGTTAGGTTTTGAAACACCTGAGGTACTACCTAAATGAATGCGGTTCTGGCAACCCTTTTTCTAACCTAAAAACCATTTAAACATGCAACTGATAATTAAGGATGATTCCTGCTCGGTAACCATCGAAACAAAAAGTGCCACTCCTTTCATTGAAGAAATTCACCCGGACAACCTTCGCCGGTTGGACCCCAGCAACCCTGCCAACCCCTACGATGAAATTGGGCTGTTGCACACCAAGGCGATGAACGACCTGGTATTGAACCGGGGAAGAGACCAACTTAGTGATCATGATTTTGACAAGGGACTTCAGAAACTGCTGGATAAATACCCTTATCAAAGTGAAGTACTACGCGAAATGGGATCGGTAAATGTGGCCAAAACCGCAGCGCGTTTGGAAGGCATGGAAAAAATCGATCCTCGTTTTTGGCTCTATCCTCCTACTCCGGAGCAAGAAGGTTTTATTCCTCCGTTTCTTCGGGATGTGATCGTATGGCTCGCTGGATCGGTACACAACTTCGACCGCCAAACCGAATCGATAGCCAATCTGAAAAAGAAATTTGTGGTTTTTGAAGACGATTTGATGCGATCGAAATTAGAAAGAGGCATTCGAGACGACATCTTGATCGCGATGTCGGTGGCACGCCATGCCAGTTATCAATACATGAAGTTTTTCAACCAAGATACCGTTGTAACCGAACCACCGGTGATCCACGCTAAAAAGAACGGCTGTTGCAAAAAAGTAGCACGCGTAATGGTAGCGGATGTGTATTCTGCGGCAAAAGCCTACCTCGATTCTGATGGCAATGTGATACACGCCATTGTTGGTGGCATCAAGGGAAGCGCCAAACAAATCAAAAAAGAAATGAAGGACTAATTTCCCGTTTTTTAACGGGTTGCCTCACCGCATCTTTCTTCGTGTAACGGGGTTGTTTCCATCACGGAAGCGGCCCCGTTTGATTTTTCTCCTTTACTCAAAGTGCGTGTACCAGCTGGGGCACGCTGTTTAAGGCTTGCTCTAAATCTCCAATGAGGTCTTCGTAGTGCTCCACGCCTACCGAAAGGCGGATGAGGCTGTCGGAGATGCCCATCTTTTGTTTGTTTTCGGGCGAAATGCCGGCATGCGTCATGGAAGCTGGATGTTGGGCCAGGCTTTCGGTGCTGCCAAGGCTCACGGCGAGTTTTACCAATTTTAAGGCGTTGAGTACCGCGAAAGCTTCTTTTTCTCCCCCTTTCACCTCGAAAGAAAGCATGGCACCCGGGGAGGAGTATTGCCGTTGATAAATGTCGTAGGCACGTGTGCCGGGCTTTAGGTGGCCGAGGTACAACACCTTTTCTACTTTAGAATGCGCTGCGAGAAAATCGGCCAGTTGGGCAGCGGTGCGCATTTGTTGCTCCATCCGCACCTTGAGGGTTTCGAGGCTCCGCAGCAACAACCAACAGGTGTGTGGGCTGGCCATGTTGCCGAGGAAAGTTCTTAGGGTTTTCACCCGCTTGAGTTCTTCAGCGTTTCCCAACACTGCACCAGCAATCAAATCGCTGTGACCGCCAATGTATTTGGTAGCGGAATAAATCACCAGGTCGGCTCCTAATTGGAGGGGATGCGACCACAGAGGCCCCATGTAAGTATTGTCTACCGCGAGTTTTACCGGCCTTTCTTCTTTGGAGAAATGGCGCGCCACTTTGCTGCACATCTCAATGTCGATGAGGCCATTGGTGGGGTTGGCCGGCGTTTCAATGTAAATGAGCGCCAAACGGTCTGCTTTCCCTGATTGCTCGATCAATTGCATCAAGTCGGTCTCGGTATGCTCGTGGCTAAAGCCGATGCTGTGTACCCCCAATTCGGGTAAAAAATGCTCAATGAAATGGTCGGTGCCGCCATAGGTTGGCGAACTGTACACCAGCAAATCGCCGGGCTTCAAATATTCCAGCAACACGGTACTAATGGCCGACATGCCGCTTTCGAAGGCTGCACAATCTTCTGCTTTGTCCCACAAACACAGCCGGTTTTCCAAAATCTCCAGGTTCGGATTGTTCAAGCGGCTGTAGATCAAACCCAGCTCTTCGTTTTGCTCTTGTTCGCGCAAGCCATAGGCCAACTCGAAATACGCCTTGCCTTCTTCGGCGGTCTTAAACACAAAGGTGGACGTTTGAAATATTGGAGGCTTGATGGCTCCTTCCGACAACTCGGGTTTGTAGCCGTGGGTCATCATCAAACTTTCGGGGCGGCAATGCTCTTTCATGAAAAGTGGTGTTTTCACAAATTTAACCCGAAGCCACACCAATACCTACTCAAACCCACAAAGTCACTATTCATTCCTAAATTACTACTCAATCGCAGGAAAAATACCGAATCCTTATCTTTGCAGTTCATTGCACAAGGAAATATTCCCATGCCCAAACTGGACGCTACCGATCGGCTGCTCTTGAACCGCCTGCAAGCCAATTCAAAATTGAACATCAAGGCCCTGGCCAACGAACTGAACCTGACCAAAACGCCGGTTTACGAACGCATCAAACGCTACGAAAAAGAAGGCATCATCGAAAA
>CALCCE010000280.1 GCA_937899835.1 uncultured Flavobacteriales bacterium
TGAACTCATTGCCAAAATTCTAACTGTTCAGTCTGGAAACTTTCTTAATTTATCCAATAATTCAACTCAGCCCATGACAGAATTGTGTATCGTTGAACTCGAAAACAACGATACTTTGCTTAAGGGGACAGTTCTTCTTTCATCTCAAAATTTGGGCGTACGTACAAATCATAACACTGCTGGCATAATCCACGTTTCTTACGTTATCAATGGAACCAAAAGCAACTTCTTTGTTTCGAAAGAAAGTAATAGAGAAAGTTTCTTTGGGTTGAACAAAATTGTTCTGCTGCCGTTGGTTAGTTTGATTTTGGGCTCTTTCCTGACACACTTATTAATTTTAAGCAGGGAAAGACGCAAATATCGGTTTGAATGGGCCAAATTGATGTTGGACAGAGCAAGAGATAAAATTCTAAGTCTACATAACGTATGTAGACTAGGAGAATCAAGCTATGTAATTGAAAAAGCGATCGAAGACCTGGAACAAAATTGGACGCTTCCACCCAAAATTTCTAATTGTTTTGACGCGTGGAAAAACGAGAAAGATGAGAAAAGAAAGGCTAAAAAACTGAAAGCAATACAGAAAATGCTATTTAAGTTGATAAATAGGCCACCTGCATAACAAAAGGTCACATATCTCCTCGATCAGGATTCAGAACTGATGTTAGCTATCTAACTGGTCAAATAGATAAAAAAGCATTCCATTCAGAGTTGAATATTCGATAGGCACTAATGAAGACAAGTTTTCTTTGAATGATTGTGCAAGGAGCTTGACACCGAGTTTTCCAACCCAAGGAGAATTTATTTGCTGATCAACACAATCCTCAATACCAAGCCGTGATGATTCACTCATCCATCACAAATCGCCATAAAGGCACATCACCCAAACGACTTCAACAAGTATTTCCCGTTCCTGGCCAAAATCAAGCGCTTACCCGCAAAACGAAGCCGCCTGTTCAGGCGGATTTTCGAACGGCTTAAACCTTGACCCGAAATACGCCAAAAGAGAGCATAAGGGAAAAGTCATGAAAGGGGAGACATATAAATAAGCAGTCCCACAGGCAAGCAAAACCGCAGTCGGAATCTGTTCCAGCAACTTGCAATTATCAGTACCGCTGGTCTAAGTTTGAGGGTAATTCACCGGAGGACATCAAGCCTGTCTTCTTTTTCATCCTTACTAAATTCACTCCCCCTATGGATGCTGACAACAATAGCCAAGTGCCCGATGGATCTTGGGTGCTCAAGCCCGGCGTTGATCCCAACTCTTATTCTTTTGCTGCTTCTAAATGGTCGAAACCCTACAACATCTATTTGGGAGGGACCGCAGTGCGTCCTGCGCTGGTTTCTTTTAAAGGAAGGCTATATCTGTTTTATTCCTCAGGGACCGGTGTGGACAATGCCATTTACGATGGCCATAAATGGGACCCCTTGCTCTCTGATTTCATCATCAACATGCCTACCCGGCAAGGCGTTTCCGCTGTGGCGGTGAATGACTCGCGGTTGATCGTGATGGCTGCCGACACCAAAACCAACCAGATCCTACTCAATTGGACGGACGATGGCGTAAACATGCACAAGGAAATCAATCTTGGGTATACTGCCCAATCGGCTCCGTCCCTGGTCAGTTACGGCAACAAAGTGGTGGCGGTGTTCAAGTCGAGTGACGGTACCGCCCTCAAGATGATGGAGTGTCCGGATCCCATCAACCGAATTGACGCGTGGACCCAGCCGGTACTGATCTCCACTTCCTCTGCCTACAGCAACCGGTCACCGATGGCTTGCCTTTACACCGACCGCTTGTTCATGGTATTTACGGACCAAAATCAATACAATCGATTTACCCAGGCGATCTACAATTTTGCCTCTAATTCGTGGGAGTACTTCTCCGAAGATGCCTTTCACCCGATTCGAGAGAACCTCCAAACCGATACCGTTCCTGGCTTGGCCACCATCCATGGGCAATTGGTCATGGTCTATGGCAATCAGTTCAGAGACCAGCTTTGGTATGCCGCCAGCATCAATGGCAAGTGGTCGATCAATGCGGCATTGCCGTTTAATATAAAAACCGAAGCCCCTCCTGCATTGGCCCACCATCAGGGAAAATTGTATTGCGTTTTCGCGAACAAGGACAAGGCCACCAAGTGGATGGACCGACAAATGCATTGCACCGTTTTTGACCCGGCTAGCTAATGGAACCGATAAACCAGACGTGTAAACCGTCAAAGGAGGCTTTCATACCTCCTACAATTGCGGACCTAGAGCCAGAATGTCGTTGAGTTGGTCGCGGTACTTGCGTGAAACTGCCAGGTCAATGCCGTTGGACATCACCACTTTGTCGCCCTGAAATCGGTCGTATTTCACAATTTCATTGACGTTGACCAGGTAGGAGTTGTGGATTCGGGTAAACCCATCCGGGGCCAGCAGGGTTTCAAAGCGCTTTAGGTTTTTGGAGATCACCAGGGCTTTGTTTTCCTTCAATTTCAGGCGGGAATAGCTGCCTTCGGCTTCCACCCATAAAATGTCGGACTTGGCAATGTATTGGGTACCATGAGAAACCGGTAGTGCGATTTTGTCCGTCATGATTTGTTGGTAGGCGCTCAACACCGGTTCCAGTGCCGTGGTCTGCTGCCTTTCAATGCGTTGCAGGCCTTGGTTGACGGCGTTTTTCACTTCCTGAATGTCGATGGGCTTGAGCAAATAGCCAATGGCGCTGGTCCGGAAGGCTTCCAGTGCATAGGCATCGTAAGCGGTCACAAAAATGACTTCAAATGACCGCTCCCGCAGGTTTTCGAGCAATTGAAACCCAGTGCCTTCGGCCAGTTGAATGTCCAAAAACAGCAAGTCGACCGGAAGGAGGGACAGTTCTTTTTGGGCTTTGGCCATGGTTTGGGCCGAACCAGCAAGGGTGATTTGATCGGCAAAAAATTCACCGAGCAGGAAAGAGAGGGCAGAAATGGCATCGGCCTCGTCGTCAACAATGTAAGCTTTAATTGGAGGCATATTTAAAGGGGTACGTGAATATCTACTTGGGTGCCCGTTGGGGCTGACAGGTCGGTGATGGTGTAGCTGATCTGCTTGCCGTAAATGGAACTCATCAATTCAAACCGCTTTTGGGTAATCATCAAGCCGGCGGATTGGGGCTTTTTGAGGTGAAGCTGCTTTTTGCGCGCCTCCGCCCGTCCAATGCCGTTGTCGTGGATGGTGATGGCCAGGGCCTCATCGTGCACCGTAAAGGAAACGTTGACCTTCCCAGATTCTTGTGAAGGAGCTACACCATGCCAAATGGCGTTTTCCACAAATGGCTGAATGAGCATGGGCGGCAGTTTTATTTCCAGAGGGGGTACATGGTCCGCAACCGCCACTTCAAACTCCAGTTTTTCTTTGAGGCGCAATTTTTCAAGGCCCATGTAGTGCTCCAGATTTTCGACAATCCGGTCGAGCGGCACGAGGTCGGCCCGTGAATCTTCGAGCAGTGAGCGCACCAACCGCGCAAAAGAAGAAAGGTAGAGGCTGGATTCGTTGCGCTTGTTTTGCAATACGAAGTTGTTGATCGAATTGAGGCTGTTAAAGATGAAATGCGGATTCATTTGAGAGGTCAGGGCCTGAAACTGAAACCGGTTGATGCGGGAGTACAATTCATTTTCGCGCCTTTGGCGCCTCAACAGCCAGGCAGCCACCAGCACCACCAGCATCAGCCCCCCTGTGATGGCAATTACCAAAAACCAGGCAGTTTGGTAAAACAAGGGCAGCGCGGTGATCTTGGCCAGCGACCATGCCGAAGACCATTCCCCGGTTTCCCGTTGGTAGCGCACCACCAGCTCGTAATCGCCAGGGGGCAAGCCTACAAATTGCACTTCCCCGCTAGCGTTGTGAAACCACGAATCGCTCAGGCCCTTCAATTTGTATTGGTATTGCACGGGACCAGACTGGTGGTAAGCTGGTGCTCGAAAGGTCAATTCCAGCAGGTTGTTGGCCGGGTAAAAAGCAACTTGATCGGTCAAAGGCTGTTGTTGGCTGTCGTGGAAAATTCCTGTTAGAGAGACGACCGCCTCGTTGTAAAGGATGCCTGAAAAATGGGCAGGTAGAATTTGTAAGCCGTCGGAGGTGCCGACCAGCAAACGCCCCTTGTGTTCCACAACAGAATTGACATCCCCTTCCACCAGTGCATTGGAGGGATTGATTTTTGGACCAAAATGAGGTTCACTTCTCGTTCGATTGAGGTCGAGCACATTGATGCCCCGGTTGGTGGCGATCCAAATCAGGGAGTCTTGGTTCCAGTGGAGGTCCTGTATGTAGTTGCCCGAAAGGCCGTTGTTGCGGTCAAAGTGATGGACATGCCCACCCAATCGGAGGTGCAGCCCGTTGCCGGAGGTTCCGGCTACAATCAGGGTATCGTTCTTTAGGGGGACCACCTCCAACCGGGTCACCAACACCTCCTCAAAGTAGCGAGCAGACTCCTGAAGTGTTCTGCGATTGAGCTGAATGACCCCAACGGAAGCCCCTACAAACAGGTGATGGCCCACCACCCTTGAGTCCCACATTCTGACGCTTGGCAGGTAAATCTGCTGTTTATCGTCCGGAGCAGACCGGTTGAGGATGCTGATGACGCCCCGCTTGGTCAGGTAAATCAGCGAATCGGTAACCGAAATGGACTTGGAATAATAGCCTAAAAGAGGGGCAGCTTTTCCTTCTTGGTGCTGCAAGGTGGA
>CALCCE010000281.1 GCA_937899835.1 uncultured Flavobacteriales bacterium
CGGGCCAATTGACGGATAAGAAAAAGCTCGAAAGGATAGAGCCGGTGCTCTACAAGTACATGATGCGAATGTCTACCCGCTGCACGCCCTTCGGCCTGTTGAGCACTTCGAGCTACCTGGATCTACAACCGACCGAGGAAGCTCAAACCACCGTCATTCCCGATGCTTTTACCGCCCATACTCGCTTAGATACTTGCGTGGTGCAACTACTGATCAGCAAGCTTGAGAACGACCCGAAACTCTTGCCCTATCTGCGGTTTCGCACCAACACTTCCATTTACGATCTGGGCGATCAGTTGCGCTATTTTGAATCGGAGATCACCAAGGGTCAATTGAAGTTTGAGCTTTCCAAGGTAACCAACAACGAAGCCATCCAACACATTCTTGGCGTATTTCGAAACGCGCCCATTACGGTAGCAGAAGGAGCAGCCATTTGTGGTTTTGAAGATTTTAGCCTCGAAGAAGTAGAAGCTTTTATTTTTGAATTGGTGCAAGCCAATTTGCTCATCAGTGAATTGGCCATTAACGTGGGCGAGTCCGATCCGGCGGGTGCGTTGTTGCAAACGTTAGAAAACACCACCCAAGCCTCCGGTAACGAAGCATTGCAACAACATCCGGTATTAACTGCCCTGCGTGAAATACAGCAAACACTCACCGCGCCATCGGCCGAAGTGCTGCCCAAATTCAATGCGTCCAAACAACTGTTGAAGGCGATTGATATTGCCGCCAAGCCGGGCGACCTGTTGCATGTAGACGCTTACAAAAAGCTATCCAGTGGGCCCGTCACCTTGAAAAAGGAGCTTCTGGACCAACTGCACACCTGTCGCGATATGCTGCTCAAACTGGGGCTGCCCATGCAGGACCGGTTCAGCGATTTCAAAAAAGATTTTGAACGCCGGTACGGCGAACGGGCCATGCCCCTCATGCAGGTGCTCGATCCTGAATTGGGCATTGGCTATACGCAAAAGGGAGAACAAGGCGATTCCTCTTTTTTGCTCAAGGAAGTTGCCTTTGGTGCACCGCCTGCTGGTCAAAGCGAACTTCAGCTTTCGCAAATTGAATTGCTACTGCTTAAAAAACTGCAAGCGGCTGCCGCCAGCAACCGGTCAGAGATAGAACTCCACCCCAAAGAACTGAGCCAATTGAGGGACTTGCCAGCCCCAACCACCCAAAGTGCCATCATTTCCATTTTAGGAGAAGGCCATCAATTGATTCTCGAAGAATTTTCGGGCACTTCGGCACTCAATTTTCTCAGCCGTTTCACTTACCTCGATTCACAACTGGAAAACCTGGCCAAGGATATTCAGGCAGCTGAAAACGATGCTTCCGGCGGCTTGATTGCCGAACTGCAACACCTCCCAGAAGTCAAATCTGGCAACATCATTCTGGCCAAGCCAGTACGTGAACACACCATTCCCATCGTAGTAAATACGGCCACCGAAGCCCAAAGCGCACAAACTATTTTCCTCAGTGACATTTTGGTGAAAGTGGAAAACGGCAGGAAAATAAAATTGATCGCTAAAAACAGCGGTCAGGAGATTGTGCCCCAATTGGGCAACACCCTCAACTACAACCGTGACGGCATCGATATTTTCCGCTTTTTGGCCGACTTGCAATTGCAGGAAGAAACTCCGGTGCTTCAATTCGATTGGTACCGCTTGAAGGGATTGTTCAACAAGTTTCCTCGGGTGTGCTACCGCGACATTGTATTGGCTCCGGCCTTTTGGATCGTGGAATCGGAAACCTTACCTGAAAACTCGACCGCAGAAGCCATCAAAAACTGGCGCGCAGCCCATGGCGTGCCTGATAAAGTTTACCTCTGTTCCGACGACAGGGACGATTTCCGTTTGCTGATTGACTTTACCAGTTCCCTTGCACAGGAGGTTTTCTTGCAAGAGTTGACCAAGAACAAAAAGGTGTTTTTGGTAGAAGCCTTGCACCTTGAAACGGATTTCTTTCAAAGTGATTCGAGGAAAGGCGCCTACCTCAACGAGGTGATTTTACCGTTTTTGAAACATTCGCCGGTTCAAGAGAAAAAACCACTTCTTGCAAAACCAGAATCGAATACTTCGGTGCAACGGGCATTTTTACCGGGTTCTGAGTGGATGTATTTCAAGGTGTACACCGGCCACTTCACGGTGAA
Source organism: uncultured Flavobacteriales bacterium (assembly GCA_937899835.1). Taxonomy (GTDB): domain Bacteria; phylum Bacteroidota; class Bacteroidia; order Flavobacteriales_G; family Salibacteraceae; genus CALCCE01. Next base: position 2,144 of record CALCCE010000281.1, read on the forward strand.
TGAAATAGTAGCTCACCATGGTTATCAACTGGCACAAGATTTACTGGAAGCCGGAGCCATCCAAAAATGGTTTTTCATCCGCTATTTCGATCAGGATTACCACTTGCGGATACGTTTTCAGGCCACCAGTCCAGAACACCAAACGTTCATTACCCAAAAAGTGATGGAAGTACTGCAGCCGCTGATGGACCAGGACATTGTGCACGATGTTTCGATGAACACCTACGAGCGGGAACTCGACCGCTACAGTGCGGCTACCATTGCAGAGAGTGAAACCTTGTTTTTCCACGACAGTGTGGCGGTTTGCCACTATCTCAACATGGGTTTACCCTACGAAGAGGAATGGATTTTTGCCGCTGCAGGAGTCAACGGGTTGCTCGAAGATTTCGGATGTTCCGATGCGCAAAAGCAGCAAGTAATGGGCATGGTGGGCGATGCCTTTTTCCAGGAGTTTTCCATTACCAAAAAAGAAAAACTAATTCTGGACAAAAAATACCGGGTATGTAGAAATGTATTGTTGCAGGAATTGAATGGGGAAGCGGAACGAGACAATGAAACCTCAGCAGCCATCCACTCCATTATCGCACAACGCTCCGAAGACAGCAAAGCAGCGGTGCAAAGCATTCTTAAAGCGCACTCTTGGGAGCAATCGACCGATATTTTGCTCAGCCACATTCACATGTTCCTCAACCGACTGTTTCGGGCCAATCCCCGACAGCAGGAATTAGTTTTGTATTATACGCTTTTCAAACACTATCAATCTGCATTGGCCATCAAGGCAAAGCGGTAATGAGACAGGGCCTGATCACATTGTTGTTGCTTGGCATTTGGGCGTTTAGCTCCAATGCGCAATTGGTATTGAGCGGCCTGGTGAGCGGCCCTCAAAATACGGCTTTGCCCTACGCTTCTCTTTTTTTGAAAAAGGCAGGAGTGGGCACCGTCAGCAAATCCGATGGCCGGTTTCAATTGGTGATCAACAACGTTGCGGCTTCTCAAAAACTGGACACTTTGGTGGTGTCTTATGTGGGTTACCAAAAGCAATTCATTCCGGTTTATTTAGAAGCAGGCGCGCTCCCTACATTGCGCATTCGCTTGATGCCGAGCAGCACTTCGTTGCAAGAGGTGGTCATTGCGGCCGAGCGCAATTACACACCGGTGCAATTGGTAAAACTGGCCATCAAAAAAGTGCGCAAAAACTACATCCAGGATCCGGTGACCATGGAAGGGTTTTACCGGGAACTGGTGCAGGAAAACGGAGAATACATCGACCTCAACGAAGCTTCGATTCAACTCAATTATTCCCCCTATCCGCAAAAGCGATTTACCCGAAAAGCTTTTCACGCCTATTGGGACCGTCGGGATTACACCATGAGCTACGGCATGAGCCTGAGCACTGTGTTTCGGCACAGCATTTATTTTCCGTATTACGTACCGCCCAAAGACGAAGCGGCTTTGTTGGCTACCCGAGCCAGTACCAACAACAGCCGCTCGGGTCAAAAAGCCTCCCCTGTAGGCGGCCCACTGGATTTGGTGGCCCTGGACCGCATCAAATACCATTACGATTTTTTGGACCGAAAGCTGCTGAAAGACTACGATTTTCAGCTTTTGGGCAAAGACTACGTGGACGAGGAGTTGTGTTACGTGATCGACTTTAAACCGAAATCCGATTATGCAAAAACGGTATTTCAAGGCTTCAATAAACGAATGCAATATGCATTGTATGTCGGTCAGCTTTACGTTGCGGTGCGGGACTTTGCGGTGTTGCAAATCAATTCACAACTGTCGGTAGATGCCGATTTTAGCCTTTACCGGGATCATCCCCTTATTCCTGAATTTGCGCAGGCCGAGGTCCGTTACCAACGCTACCAGGGCCGATTGGTGTTGCACCGGGTTAACTTAGAACAACGCAACCTGATCGAAAGCGGTAAACGCCCGATCAACTTCACTTGCCACCGCACCCTCCACTTGTTTGCTCCGGAGGAACAAAAACCCATTGCCGAACCAGAACAATTGATCCCCATCAAGCATTTTTCCTCGCTCAAAGAACGTTCCCTGACTTATGATGCTTCCTTTTGGGAGCGCTACGAAAAAGGGCCCCACTACCCCGCCCTTCCGGGAAAAGCGTGGAGCGATTTGAACCGTTTTGCCTCCCTCCACAAACAATTCGAATCGGTCAACTACCCCATTGACTCGCTGCCGGTTCCGATGCCCAAGGCGCAACCTGAGCAAGTGGTATATCCAACCGATACGCTGATGGACGAGTTTGCGTGGTTGCGTGATCCTAACAGTAGCGCTACGCTCGACTACTTAAAGGAAGAAAACGATTATTACGAAGGGGTAACCCGTAAGCTGCTGCCTTATCGCAGGAAGTTCTACTACCAATACCTCAACCTGTTTGCAAAAGACACCACGCAGACCAAAGCTCCCTGGAAACCGGGCGAATTGCGCCTCGCTCAGGACTCTTTGGGTAAAATCGGGTTTTACCGCATGGTCAACGGCCAGAAAGAATTGGTGTTGGACCGCTCGCATGCCGCTCGGGGCAAAGTCAACTTTTTTATTGAAGATTTGCGCTTCAACCGGCATCGGCAACTATCCTACACCTACAGCCAACAAGGCGACATTTCTTTTACCCTTTTGGTGAAAGCGGTGGGCCAAAACAACAGCCTGGACAGCCTTGCCCACGTGTATGAGTTTTTATGGCTCGACGATTCTACTTTGCTGTATACCGAAACCGATTCGGTGACTTTCCGCGCCTGTCGCCTGCGCACCCACCGGCTGGGAACGAAGCAGGCGCAAGATGCCTTGTGGTACGATGAAAAACAAAGCGGCTTCGATCTGAGGATAGATACTTCTGCCTCGGGACAGTACCGTTTTTTTTACCGCGAAAGCCTGGATGCCTCGGCCTGTTTTTTAGTGGTTTCCGAAGCGGATTCCTTGCACCTGGACACCTTGGCACCTCTGGTTTCTCAGCACTTCCAAACGCTTTACCATTTCGGGGGAGATACCTTGTTTCGCGTAACTCGCTCAGGTTTGGGCAGCCAGCTTTGGGCACGTTCGTTGACCGACAGGCATTCCTGGCAACGCCTTTACCAAACGCCACACGCTATTCAGGATTTGCGCCAAACGCGCAACTACCTGGCCGTGCAGGAATACGTCACCAACGGATTGGTGCTGAATCGATTGAATTTGCGTTCGCTAAACGTGCAATCCATCGACCTGCCGGTGAAGTTGGCCACCTTCGAATTTGACGGCTCTGCCTCAAGAGCAACCAACAATGAGCTAAAGATCATTTTTGAATCGCCCACCACACCTTACCAAACCTTGGCCATTGATTTGGGCAGCCAAAACACGGAGGTGGTGAAGCAGGAGCGCACCAATGCCTACGTCTTTGGCGGTGACTACCAATGCGAAATTTTGTGGGCCCAAACTGCGGATGGTACCCGAGTACCGGTAACGGTTTTCTACGACCAACAGCGGATCAAAGCAAAAGCCAAGGGCTTGTTGGTGAAAGCCTACGGAGCGTATGGCGCCACACACTACCCGTTTTTCGAGCCGGAAGATGTGGTGTATGCCAACGACTCAATGGTGGTGGCGTATGTACACTCCCGTGGCGGTAGCGAATTGGGCCAAGAATGGTACCGGAACGGAAAACTGCTTCACAAGAAAAACACCTTCACCGACTATTTAGCGGCCGTAGAGCACCTACAGCAACACTACAAAGTAGCGCCAGCCCAGACCATCGGCACGGGCACCAGCGCGGGCGGACTGGTAATGGGCTATGCCGCCAACGAGCGCCCCGAACTCTTTGGTGGCCTCATTTTCGACAAGCCTTACTTGGATGTGATTACTACCATGATGGACAGCACCTTGCCCCTCACGGCTATGGAATACGACGAATGGGGCAACCCCAACGACTCGACTTATTACGCTTACATCAAGTCCTATTCACCTTATCAAAACATTCAGCGGAAGCACTACCCCGCCATGCTTTTTTACGGAAAGCTGCACGACCAGCAAACACCTTATTGGCAAGTGGCCAAATGTGCCGCCCGCTACCGCCAAAACAACCTATCGAACCGTTTGATCTTGCTGCACACCAGTTTTACCGGCGGCCACCGGGGCGCCACCTCCTATGAGGTGGGCATTGACGAAGCGGCCAACAAATTTGCCTTTGTGTCTTACGTACTGCGCCACCGTGCGCCCCTATCCCCGACAACGCAACTGAAATGAA
>CALCCE010000282.1 GCA_937899835.1 uncultured Flavobacteriales bacterium
GCCGGGCAAGTGGTTTACGCATTATTTCTACCAGGTATTTCCTGCTTTTAGCCTGTTAGCCGGTCATTTTATGGCCAAGGCGCTGGTCAATCACGAAGCCACGGTTTACCGGCGAGGCGCCATTTTGGGGTTGATCATGGCGGTTAGTTTGCCAGTTTTTGGTACCATGAAATACATCTTCTTTTTCAGCAAACCTGATACGCCCCGGCAGGTGGTGGCTTATCTAAAGGAGACTGTAGCACCGGATCGGATGGTGTATTGCTACAGCTACTACCATGTGGTCAACTACCTCATGGGTCAATTGCCACCCACGAAATATTACCATCCCAGTTTGCTGTTTCGCAAAGACCACATTGCTGCCATGGGCATTGATGAAAAAGCAGAATTGGATCAAATTTTTGCACAAGAGCCCGTAGCCGTTCTCTACGATTGCAGCAATCAGGATTGGTACCGCCTTTGGATGCAAGGCATTTTGGTGACTCCAGACACGGTTTTTGATGACGAGGCGGCCATCATTTTATGGGATCAACACCAGGAGGAAGCCGCACTTTTTAAGATGGTACAGGAGCAAAAGGCTGTTTTGCCCGATTCCTCTTCTACCAAAGAGTAGGGTTGGGAAAACTGAGATTTCCTTTTGGAAAGCTCCTGGCGATGTCTCCTGATTCAAAAATACGTGGTGGTAGGTCCTGAAATGGATCGAACTCCAACCATGAAACTCGTTAAGCGAAGCGATTTCTGGTACATCAAAAAGCTGGAACGCTACCTGATATTATTGCCGTGCCCGTTTGAAGAGTGGCACCATGCTACAAGGTTCCCCATACATTAGGGTGCGTACGTAGGGTTGCAGTTTTCGGGTCAACTCTACATAGGCAAAGTGCGGCACTGGCAAATTGCCACAACCTTTCACCACTACGCGTTGTTGAAGGTAATCTTCGCCATTGATGGCCTCTAAAGCTTCTTGATAAAGGCTGGATTCAAGATCTTCCAAGTCGCCATAAACCACCTTTTTGGCGTAAGGCACCAGGGCGGTAGTCACCAGCATGTAGGCCCAGGTAGGAACGATGGCATCGGCAGAACAATGTACCGCCACAAAATGATCCTGATAAGCCGACCAATCTTCTTCTTTTACGAAAGCCCGAAAGTCTTTTTCCCGCAGAGCAAGTTCTTGCCACAGTTGATGCTTCAGGTCGATCACACTGCGTTGTCCCTTGGGATAATAATCTTCCAGATCAAGCGTGATCAGCCCGCGTGCAGCAACTTTATTGACAATTTCTTCAGCCATGGTTAGAGCATTCCTAATTCAAGTTGAGCTTCTTCACTCATCATGTCTTTGTCCCAGGGAGGTTCGAAAGTGATTTCTACCTTGGCGCTGGTCATGCCACCAATGCCGGCTACTTTTTCTTCTACTTCTACCGGTAACGATTCGGCTACCGGGCAGTTGGGCGAAGTCAGAGTCATTAAAATATCCGCATGGAATTCGTCAGAAACCTTCAATTCATAGATCAACCCCAATTCGTAGATGTCTACCGGAATTTCTGGATCGTAAATCGTTTTTAAGACATCGATGGCAGTTTTTTCTAAGGATGCTTTGTCCATATCAAGCAGATTTAGCCATGTAGGCCACAGCGTACAACTTCATTTTTTTCACCATCGATACCAAACCATTGCTTCGGGTCGGCGAGAGGTGTTCTTTCAAACCAATCTGATCGATGAAGTACAGGTCTGATTTCGCTACTTCCTCAGCAGGCTGATCGTTCAATACCCGCATCATAAGCGCCACGAGGCCTTTGGTAATCACAGCATCACTATCGGCGGCAAACACCACATGGTTGTCTTTTTGGTCGGCGTGTAGCCATACCCTTGATTGACAGCCCTTTACCAGGTTGTCTTCAATATGGTGTTCTTCAGCGAGTGGTTCAAGCTCTTTGCCCAACTCGATGATGTGCTCGTATTTTTCCATCCAATCCTCGAAAAACGAGAATTCCTCGATGATCTCTTGTTGTTGTTGGTCGATGGTCATATCTCCGCAAAATTACGGATTAGCCGGGCGTTAACCGAACAGCTGCACCACCTTGTGTACCCCTTCCAACAAGCGGTCGGCTTCAGCGCGGGTATTGTACAAGCCAAAGCTGGCCCGAACAGTGCCCGGAATTTCAAACCGATTCATGAGAGGTTCGGTACAATGGTGGCCGGTTCTAACGGCGATGCCCATTTTGTCTAAAATAGTACCAGCATCGTAGGGATGAATGTCTCCAATCAAAAAGGAGATCACCGATGCTTTGTTTGCGGCCGTCCCGATGATGCGCATGCCTTCCACTTCCAGCAGGGCTTTGGTGGTGTATTCCAGCAAATCGTTTTCGTGGGCGGCAATGCGGTCCAAGCCAATGGAATTGAGATAGTCGATGGCAGCACCCAAGGCAATGCCTCCGGCAATGTTGGGAGTCCCTGCTTCAAACTTATGAGGAAGCTCGTTGTAGGTAGTTTTCTCAAACGTTACCGTTTGAATCATTTCACCTCCACCTTGGTAAGGAGGAATAGCATCCAGCCATTTCTCTTTGCCATAGAGAATTCCTGTGCCGGTAGGGCCGTACATTTTATGACCTGAAATAGCGTAGAAATCACAATCCAGGTCTTGCACATCAATGGTCAGGTGCGGTGCCGACTGCGCTCCATCGACCAACACCGGGATACCGTGCTGGTGGGCCAGCGCAATCATGTCTTTGACCGGGTTGATGGTGCCCAGGGTGTTGGACACATGGTTGACGGCAACCATGCGTACTTTGGGACCGAGCATGCTGGCGTAGGCCTCCTGATCAATCTCACCAGCTTCGTTGATGGGAATGGGCACTACTTTGGCGCCTATTTCTTCGCAGACGATCTGCCAAGGCACAATGTTGCTGTGATGCTCCATGGTGCTTACCAGCACCACATCACCTTCTTGGAGGTATTTGCGGCCGTAGGAGTAGGCCACCAGGTTGATGCCGTCGGTGGTGCCTTTGGTAAACAAAACCTCCCGGCTGTGTGGCGCGTTCATAAAGTCGCGTGCTTTGTCGCGCGCTACTTCATATTGTGTGGTTGCCTCTTGACTGAGGTAGTGTACACCGCGATGAATATTGGCGTGGTGATGGTAGTAGTACTTCTCCATCGTTTCTACCACTTGCTTAGGCTTTTGGGAAGAAGCACCATTGTCCAGATACACCAATGGGTACTTGCCATATACCGTTTGCTCTAAAACGGGAAAATCTTCTCTCAGTCTGTCAACATCATAGCTCTCGTGAATCAATACGGCATCTTCCATCTTACAACACAGTTTCGTAACGTTCTTCTATATAGGCTTCTATCCGGTCTCTCAAAGGTTCGATGCTAATGTACTCCAACACGTCAGCAGCAAAAGCATTGATCATCAACTTGCGGGCACTTGCTTCACCAATTCCTCGGGAACGCAGGTAAAAAACTGCCTCTTCATCAAACTGACCCGTAGTACTGCCGTGGCTGCATTTCACATCGTCGGCATAGATTTCCAACTCGGGCTTGGAATTGATGGTCGCCTGGTCCGTCAACAAAATATTTTGATTGGACTGAAAAGCGTTGGTCTTTTGCGCGTATTGCCGCACAAACACCTTTCCATTAAACACGCCAGTAGAGCTTTCGTTCATTATGCCCTTGTACAATTCATGGCTTTCACAGTGTGGTTGCCGATGGTCGATCATGGTGTGATTGTCCACATGCTGTTTTCCTCGGGTTAGGTAAATACCGTTAATCCGGGTCAGGCAGTTTTCTCCATCTACCACCACGTTCAGGTTGTTCCGTACAATTTTGCCTTTCAGGGTAATGGTCGTGGCCTGAAATTGACTGTTCTTCTCCTGAAAAACCTGGGTGGTTTCGATGTGTGAGTTGGTGTCGCTCTTGTGCTGCATCAGAAAGAGCTCAGCGTGCGCATTTTCCTGGACCACAATTTCACTCACAGCATTGGTAAAAGCATGGTTGCCGCTTCCCGTTTCGTAAGAAAGCAAAACAGCACCTTTCGAACCCTTGCCGAATACCAACAGGTTGCGTGGGTGATAGGCAATGGCGTCTCCTTGGGTCAGGTTGATGATGCGTACCGGCTTGTCCAATTGCGCATTGTCCTTGAGCAAAATACAAGCCCCTTCCTGGCAGTAGGCAGTATTTAGTGCGGTAAACGCGTGTTTTTCATAGTCAGCGTACTGACCGTAATGTTTTGTGATAAGTTCAGGGTAGTTGTTGCGGGCTTCGGAAAGCGGCAACACCAGCCATGATTCTGATTCGAGCCTGCTGGAATGTTCCGGTGAAAAATAGCCATTGACGAAAACCAGATCATAGCTGTCCATATTTTCGATCAAGGTAGGTCCCAAATCCACTGGCTCAGATCCGGGCATTTGGTGATAAGTTCCTCTTAGGATAGGGGCTATACGGGTGTATTTCCAGTACTCGTCTCGAGTGGTTGGAAAATTGAGCTTTTCCAAGGCCGCCTGTGCCGCTTCCCTTATGTTTTGAAGGTCTCTGTTGGTATCGATGCAACAGTTCTCTTTAAACTGTGAGAGGAACTTTTCCTTCTGGGATTGGGTTGCTTTGGTAATCGTATCCATTTAAAGAAATCAAAAGCCCTTAGGCCAGTTCCAACTCTTCTTTGATCCAGTCATAGCCCTTTTCTTCCAATTCCAGGGCCAATTCTTTCGGTCCGGATTTTACAATCCGCCCTTGGTACAACACGTGTACAAAATCGGGTACGATGTAATCGAGCAAACGCTGGTAGTGGGTAATTACTACGGTAGCGTTGTCCTCAGAACGTAGCGTATTGACCCCATTTGCAACAATACGCAGCGCATCAATGTCGAGGCCAGAATCCGTTTCGTCCAATACCGAAAGCTTGGGCTCCAGCATGGCCATCTGGAAAATTTCGTTGCGCTTCTTTTCACCACCGGAAAAACCTTCATTCACCGAACGACGGGCAAGATTTCCACTCAACTCTACCAAAGCTTGCTTTTCTTTAACACGCTTGAGAAAGTCTTTAGCAGACATGGCGGGTAATCCGTTGTATTCACGAATTTCATTGAGTGCTGTTTTCAGGAAGTTAATATTACTCACTCCCGGAATTTCGATTGGGTATTGAAATGCGAGAAACAAACCTTCGCGGGCACGATCTTCTGCCGATAGGTCTAATAAATCTTTGCCCAGAAAGCTGACTTCGCCTTCATCGATTTCATATTCTTCACGACCTGCCAAAACCGAAGCCAAAGTACTTTTTCCAGAGCCATTGGGCCCCATGATAGCATGAACACTTCCGGGTTCGACCTGTAGATCGAGTCCTTTCAGAATCTGCTTGCCTTCAACGGAGGCATGTAGGTTTTTGATGTTTAACATGGTTGGTTGGTATCGAGGAAAGGTTGTCCTGACAAAAAATGACAACCTTGTTCAGTCAATGAAATAGGATTAAAAATTAGCCGACAGACCCTTCCAAAGAAATGGCCAGGAGTTTTTGCGCTTCTACAGCAAACTCCATGGGTAGCTTGTTGAGTACTTCCTTGGCATAGCCATTCACGATAAGACTAATCGCCTTTTCGGTGTCGATGCCCCTTTGGTTACAGTAAAAAATTTGGTCTTCACCAATCTTAGAGGTGGTCGCTTCGTGTTCTACTTTGGCAGAAGAATTACTCACCTCAATGTATGGGAAGGTATGCGCCCCGCATTGGTCGCCCATAAGCAGGGAGTCACATTGCGAAAAGTTACGGGCGTTGGTAGCATTTCTATTCACCTTCACCAGTCCCCGGTAGCTGTTGTGGCTTTTGCCGGCAGAAATTCCTTTGGAAATAATGGTGCTTTTGGTGTTGCGACCAATGTGTACCATTTTGGTACCCGTGTCCGCTTGCTGAAAGTTATTGGTGACTGCTACCGAGTAAAATTCTCCAACGCTGTTATCGCCTTTCAGGATACAGCTGGGATATTTCCAGGTAACTGCCGAACCGGTTTCAACTTGTGTCCAGCTAATTTTAGAGTTGCTGCCTGCACAAAGACCCCGTTTGGTGACAAAATTGTAGATACCACCTTTGCCTTCTTTATCTCCGGGATACCAGTTTTGTACAGTAGAATATTTGATCTCCGCATCTTTCATCGCGACCAACTCTACCACTGCGGCATGCAATTGGTTTTCATCGCGCATGGGTGCTGTACAGCCTTCCAGGTAGCTCACATAGCTGCCTTCGTCGGCCACCAGCAAGGTGCGCTCAAACTGGCCGGTATTGGCTTCGTTGATGCGGAAGTAGGTGGAAAGTTCCATTGGGCAGCGAACCCCCTTAGGGATATAGCAGAACGAGCCGTCGGAAAACACCGCAGCATTAAGTGCTGCAAAATAGTTGTCGGTGTGCGGCACTACTGAGCCCAAATGCTGACGTACCAGTTCGGGATGCTCCTGCACCGCTTCGCCAAAAGACATAAAGATGATGCCCAATTCGGAAAGCTTTTCCGTAAAGGTTGTTTTCACCGAAACGCTGTCTACAACCACATCAACGGCAACGCCTGTGAGGCGTTTTTGCTCGTCTAACGAAATGCCCAATTTCTCGAACGTCTTCAACAACTCGGGATCTACTTCATCCAGGCTATCGAGGGTTTTCTTGGGCTTAGGAGCCGCATAATAGATCAGGTCTTGGTAATCGACCTTTGGATATTGGATGTGTGCCCATTCCGGTTCTACTTTCGACTTCCAATGGCGAAATGCCTTAAGGCGATATTCTAAAAGCCATTCAGGCTCATTTTTTTTGCTGGATATCAGTCGTACAATGTCTTCGTTCAGGCCTTTTGGCGCTTTGTCCGAATCGATGTCTGTAACAAAACCATACTTATATTCACTCGAGGTGATTTCCTCTAACAGTTCTTCTTCACTTGCCATAGACTGGTGCTTTAGGTTTGCAGGTGGATCAGATGGAAAAACTCTCACCACAGCCACAGGTGCGACTGGCATTGGGGTTGATGAAACTAAAGCCTTTCCCATTCAAGCCGCCCGAATAATCCAATTCAGTGCCTACTAGGTAAAGGAAGCTCTTCTTGTCCACTGCTATTTTAACTCCTTTGTCCTCAAAAATCTTGTCTGTATCTTGAAATTCTGTGTCGAAATCGAGTTGATATATCAAACCGGAGCAACCACCGCCCTGGACCCCTACCCGAATGAAGGCATCCGCTGCAACTTGATCGGCTGCTTTCAGCCGCTCTACCTCGGTTTTAGCGTTATTTGAGATTTTAATCATGGCCCTTATAACAATTGATGGTAAGGAATGTTGATTGGGTAAAACTCTATTTAGATTGATTCTAAATAAGAGATTTTAGTTTACAAAAATACCTAATTTGCGGTATTGCAACAAGCAAGAGTATTATTTAATAGGTATATACGACATAATAAAAGGTAATTTGTCCTTTTATTTCAACTTTCTTAAGCCCTGCCAACCTCACCGAAAACCGGGTGAGAAACGCTAATTTTGCTCTCCAATTTGAAGCCATGGAAGCAAAAAGTAACCGAACCGAACTCGAAGAGTTTGGCGAATTCGGGCTCATTCAACACCTCACACAAAACATTCAACTTCGGCAGCCCAGCACCAAAAAAGGAGTGGGCGATGATGCCGCTGTTTTAGATTACGAAGGTTTGCAAACGGTGGTTACCACCGACATGCTGGTGGAGAAGGTCCATTTTGATTTGATGTATGCACCTTTGAAACACCTGGGTTACAAAGCCATTGCGGTCAACCTTTCCGACATCTACGCGATGAATGCTACGCCTTCTCAAGTGACGGTAAGTTTGGCCATTTCTAATCGTTTTTCAGTCGAGGCCCTCGAAGAACTCTATTCTGGAATGCTTAAGGCATGCGAAATTTATGGAGTAGACCTCGTAGGTGGCGATACCACCACCTCTCCTTCCGGCATGGTGATCAGCGTAACCGCCATGGGTACAGCCAATCCCGAAGAATTGGTTTACCGACACACTGCCCGGTCGGGCGATCTCTTGTGCGTGAGTGGCGACCTTGGAGCAGCTTATTTGGGTTTACAAATCCTGGAGCGCGAGAAACAAATATTCCGTGAAAACAGTTCGGTTCAACCCGATTTGGAAGGCAAAGACTACTTGTTGGAACGGCAATTGAAGCCCGAAGCCCGTCGGGAAGTGATTGCCGAACTAAAAAACGCAGGCATCAAGCCAACGGCTATGATCGATATTTCAGATGGCCTGGCATCAGAAGCCATTCACCTGGCACGCAACTCCAAGTTGGGGGTCAACATTTTCGAAGACAAAATTCCAATCGATCCACTTGCCGTCAACCAATCCGAAGAGTTTGGCATGGACCCGACTGTGGTGGCCTTAAACGGTGGGGAAGACTACGAGTTGTTGTTTACGGTAGCCCAAAGCGATTTTGAGCAACTGAAAAGCCTGCCGCATATTTCCATCATTGGCCACATGAAGGGAGAAGACGAAGGCTATCATATCATTGGTAACAACGGATCGCAAATTACCTTGCAAGCCCAAGGATGGGATGCCTTTCTGAAACGGGAACAGGGTTACTAAGCCACTTATTTAGGCGCGGCTACCGCTAATCTACCGGGAGTCTCCACCTGCTCATTGGCTTTGTTCGGTTCCTGCAAATGGTATAAATTGTTCCAATTCGATTGAAATTGGACGAATTTGTTCCGTCTCCTGCTCGTCATATTGCTACTACAGTTTGTTCCTTCTGCTTGGGGACAAAACAACCTGTTCGATCATTTTTCCTCCCGCGATGGTCTCCTCAACGACCGGGTTTATGGTGCCGTGTTGGGCACCGATGGTGAAATTTGGCTGGCTACGGCCAACGGGGTAGCGCGTTTCAATGGCTTGTCTTTTTCAAACCTCGGAGTCGCCGATGGATTGACCGATCCTGAAATTTTGGGCATTTACAAGGATGCGCGTGGCAACATTTGGTGCTACTCTTCTGCCGGTCGCATTTTTCGGTACGCCAACAACCAGTTTTCGGGCATTCCCGCTAACGAATTGCTCTCCCGACAGGTAGGCAGTAAAATCATCAACGCGATTTATGTAGATGCAACAGAAACCATTTGGGTAGGAACCGTTATTGGGGGCGAACTGTGGCGGGTTTCTTCTACTGAGGAAGTGATCACTCCGCAACCGCTATCTGACGGAGAGCCATTTTCTTATTACGCCTCACAGCTACCCGGTGGGGGCATCTTGAGCGGCACCCATACCAGCAATGGCAACAAACGTTTGCGGGTTCGAATTGGGGAGGCCGTACAGTATGTGAAACTCAGTGAACAAGGAGGCAGTTCGAAAAGCAGTTTCATTGCGTTAAAAAATGGGTCTTACCTCTATGCCAAGGACTATGAGCTGTTGCAATTAGACGCCCGGTCAGTTTTGTCTCGGGTGTTTGTGGAGAAGAGTGTAGAAAGCATTCTCGAAGATTCATACGGTAAGATTTGGGTTGCACTTTACCAAGGTGGGGTGATGAGTTTTTCCAAAGGAGGCATTACTTCCGGGCGCTACGTCAACTATTTGGGAGATCGCACCGTGACGGCCATTCTGGAAGACAACACCGGAGGCTATTGGATGACCACCGATGGAGATGGCATCTATTACCTCAAAGGCCGCCCACAACCGGAGTACCAGCCTGATCTGGTTTTCTCCTCTCCGGGGGATAGTATCGACTCGGTCAAGAGCACCCCAATAGACCCTTCTACCGAAGCGTTCGACCCCTTTTCGGGAAGCAGCAAGGTCATTGTCGTGTCCAACAACGATACTGTTCCTCCGGGAGTAGATATCAACAGCGTGCGGGTGATGGGTGAGGAAATGGAGGTAAAAGCCACTTATGACCTGGATTACAACGAAAACTTTATTCGCATTGAGTACGCTGGATTTTCCTATTCGCAACCCGAGTTGGTGCAGTACAAATACCAACTCAGTGGAGTAGACGAAGAATGGGTGTACACCAGTACTACTTCGGTTCAATACACCACTTTGCCTCCGGGAAAATACACTTTTACCGTGTTGGCGATGAACAAAGAAGGCTTGTGGAGCGACCAACCCGGAGTGATTCAATTTGTCATTAGTCCGCCTTTCTACGCTACCTGGTGGTTCATCGGCTTGGCGGTAGCATTAATCCTGGTGTTGATTGGTGGTAGTATTTGGTGGTGGTCGCGCACGGTGAAACAAAAGGAACAGCAGCGGGTGGAAATCAATCAGCGTATTGCGTCCATTGAGTTAAAAGCCCTTCGTGCACAAATGAACCCCCACTTCATTTTCAATACCCTCAGCTCCATTCAACACTACATCACCACCAACGACCCGGAAGCTGCGCTCAAATACCTTTCTAAGTTTGCCAAGCTCATGCGCAGAATCATGGACAACTCCAAAGCTTCAGTTATTCCCCTGGGCGATGAGTTGCAGGCCCTGGAACTTTACCTCGAATTGGAAGTGATGCGTTTCAAAGGTAAGTTTACTTACCAAATCGAGGTCGATCCATCGGTCGATACGCATTTTGATGCCATCCCTTCTATGCTCATTCAGCCCTACGTGGAAAACGCTATCCTACATGGATTTATGAATAAGGTCACCCCAGGGCACCTTTCTATTCAGATCAAACGCCGGGAAGAGCTTTTAGAAGTGATTGTAGACGACAACGGCATTGGACGAGAACGATCACGGGCCATCAAAGCCGCCCGAAAAGATGGCCATCGGTCACGGGGCCTTTCCATCACCCAGGAACGTCTGGAAATACTCAATGCTTCCAACGCCAGTGACCTCAACGTGACCATCGAAGACAAATACAACCAACACCAGGAACCCGCAGGAACCCGGGTACGCATCTTCGTACCCCTGGCTTCTGGCTAACTCCCCAATACCTCCACTAATGACAGCCATAAGAACGCTAATCGTTGACGATGAAGAAGGTGCCCGCGAATCGCTGGCCAATATTATTGCCAAATACTTTGAGCAAATCAAAGTGGTAGGAAAGGCCGATTCGGCCAAAACCGGCTACGAGAAAATCATCGAATTGAAACCCGATCTGGTCTTTTTGGACATTGAAATGCCTTTTGGCAATGCCTTCGACCTGCTGGCCAGGTTTGACGAAATTGATTTCGACATCATTTTTGTAACGGCCTACGACCACTACGCCATCAATGCCATCAAGTTTAGTGCACTCGACTATTTGTTAAAACCCATTGATATCGAAGACTTGAAGGCGGCCATCACCCGCCTGGAGAAAAAGCGTAAGGATACCAATGTAGACGAGCGGCTCAATGTGTTTCTTCAAAACCTGCGGGGGAGCAACCGCACCAAAAAAGTAGCGATTCCCGAATCAGACGGATTGATTTTTGTGGAGTTGGAAAAGATCGTCCGCTGTGAGTCCGATGGAAACTACACCTCCATTACCCTGGTGGGTGGCAAGCGCATCATCGCTTCCCGAACCTTGGGCGAATACGAAGAACTGTTCTTGCACGAACGCTTTTTCCGAGTACACCGGTCGCACCTCATCAACCTCAACCATATCAAGCGATACATCAAAGGAGAGGGTGGTTACGTCATTATGGACGACGACAGTCAGGTGGAGGTAAGCCGAAGAAAAAAATCGGGTCTGCTCGAGCTCCTCTCCCAGGTTTAAAGGCGTTGAAGGGGATTGATTTTTCGCCGGTTGGCTTACTACATTTAGCCAAACCGTCGATTGGCCTTCAATTTCGTGCTCCAATCCGCTTTTTGCGCCAACTTGATTTTGCTTATTTTACCGTCTTAATCTCAGAAAAAATGGTTTGGATGCGTAGCCTTTGGATCTTGTTGTTCTTGCTCAATGTGTCGGTAGCTTTGGCACAACCGCCGGAGGGCTTCAACCGCAGAAAAACTACGCCCCTTGAGCAATTGGCGGCCAACTGTGCTCCCGCTACAGCGGCCACCGAAATGGACATCAACAACAACCGGGTGTTATTGCAATCGGGTGGCGACATGTGGTGGGACCTCCAAGGCGTAGCCCGCTATGAAGTGCCTAAAAATTCTGGGAGGGTAGCCCTTTTTTCCGGTTCACTTTGGTTGGGTGGTCAGGATGTTTCCGGACAGATCAAAGTAGCCGCACAACGCTATCGCGGAAACGGGAACGACTATTGGCCCGGCCCCTTGAGCACCGTCACTTCCGAAATTGACGCGCAAACTTGTTTGGATTATGACCGGCATTTTGTGTCTTTTCGAGACGAAGTCGCAGAATTCAACAATTGGTTCCAAGCAGGTAAGTTCGATGAAGAAAACGGAACCAGTACGCAGCAAGAAGAATTTCCGAACTATCAAATTCCCGATATCATTCTCAATTGGCCAGCCCATGGCCGCAATTTTCCTCCCTACGACGAAGATTTTTACCTCGCTCCGTTTTTTGATGCCGATGGCGATGGGGTCTACAATCCTTTGCAAGGCGACTACCCGGCCTACGACTTGCAGGGTGAAGCCGATTGCCGGCGGGAAATCGTCAATGTTTTTGGAGATCAAAACCTTTGGTGGGTTTTCAACGACAAAGGGAACATTCATACCGAATCGGGCGCGGCATCCATTGGCATGGAAATCCGGGCGCAGGGCTTTGCTTTCACCACCAATGATGAGGTGAACAACATGACCTTCTACAACTACGAGTTGGTGAACCGGTCTACTTTTACCCTTACCGATACCTACTTTGGCCAATGGACAGACGTTGCCTTGGGTGATCCTTTTGATGATTATGTCGGCTGTGATGTGATGCGCGGCCTGGGTTATTCCTACAATGGCGATGAGTTTGACTTTAACAATGGCGGATACCTGGGCTATGGTGAACAGCCGCCAGCGGTTGGGGTTGATTTTTTCCAGGGGCCATTTCAGGACAACGATGGCTTGGACAACAAAGTGGGCATTGGCGATGGTGAAGCCCTCAACGGTGTGGGCTATGGAGATGGCATCATTGACAACGAGCGCTTTGGGATGCGCAGGTTTTTGTACCACATCAACTCGCAAACCGTTACTGGTGACCCACAAACCGGAGCAGAATATTACAATTTCTTGCGCGGCATCTGGCGGGATGGCAATCGCATGACCTACGGAGGTACGGGCTACAACCCTACCGATCCTACTGCCATTGAGGCCGATTTCATGTTTCCTGACGATACCGACCCACTTGGATGGGGAACCGGAGGCGTGCCGCAACCTCCCTGGAATGAGCAAACCTCGGGCAACGTACCGGCCGACCGCCGTTTTGTACAATCTACCGGTCCATTTACGTTGAGCCCCGGCGAAGTGAACAACATCACCGTAGGGGTAGTGTGGGCAAGAGCCACTTCTGGAGGAGCTTTTGCCTCAGTGCAAACCCTACGCCGGGCCGACGACAAAACCCAGGCGTTGTTTGACAATTGCTTCCAAATTCTTTCGGGACCTGATGCGCCTGACATGAGCATTCAAGAGCTCGATAAAGAGATCATTCTCTACCTCAGCAACCGATCCGTAAGCAACAACTTTCGTGAAGAATACGCTGAGGTAAATCCCTTTCAAATTGCACCCGATTCGGTAGACACCAACTCCGACGGGTTCTCTGATTTAGCCCTTACCGACCAGGAAAAGGTGCTCTACGCCACTTATCGTTTTCAGGGATATAAAGTTTATCAGGTAAAAGACCCTTCGGTTTCTCCCAACGATTTGGAAAATCCCAACCTGGCGCGAATTATCTTTCAATGTGACATTAAGGACGGAGTAGGGCAGTTGGTCAACTTCTATTTCGACGATAACCTCGGAGGCAATATTCCGGTGGAAGAAGTAGATGGAGCCGACGAAGGCGTGCAACATTCTTTCCGGGTAACGGAAGATAAATTTGCGGAAGGTGACAACCGCCTGATCAACCACAAAACCTATTACTTCATGGCCATTGCCTATGCTTACAACAATTTTGGCGATGATGTGGGAAATCTGCAATACGTAGAGGAAATATACGACCCGAACGATCCGCTGTTGCTGGACGGTCAAAAGGAACCTTACCTGGAAAGTAGAAAAGCTGCCACCGGAGGTATTCGGGTGTACTCGGGAATTCCACACAATACGGTGGTAGAATCGGGTGGCCTCACTTTGAATGCCCAATACGGCGATGGCGTAGAAATTACCCGGGTAGAAGGTGCTGGAAGTGGGGATAACTTTTTGCAACTGAAGCAGGAAAGCATCGATGAGATTATGGATGGCCCACCTTGGAAAGCAGCAAATCTCACCTACGAGCGCGGAGCGGGGCCGGTCAAAATTCAAGTCATCGATCCGCTCAACATTCAAGGGGCTGATTATACGCTTGCGCTGAAAGACTCGGTCACCCGGCCCGATTTGAGTTCGGCCTATTGGGAAATGCAGAGCGAAGCGCTGCAAAACGGCACCGCTGTCTCCAACCGTACTATTGCCTTGGAAAACGAGCAGTTGCTGTTCGACATTGGTTTGTCCATCACTATGGGGCAAGTGGCCGAGCCTACCACCGATAATGCCATTAACAACGGGTTCATTGGCGCCAGAATTAGCTATGAGGACGAATCCTCCCCCTGGTTGAGTGGTTTGGAAGACGATGAAGGAACCACACCGGCCAACTGGATTCGAAGTGGTGTTAGCAGCGACCCCGACAACCCGGAATTCGACGACTTTTTAGACTTAGATGATGACGAGGTTTACGAGGATGTTTTAGGAGGAACCTGGGCTCCATTCCGTCTGGTTACTCCTCAAACGCACGGCCCTTCGCCCAACAACCTATTGAACCTGCTGAACGAAATGCGCTTCCTACAGAGCGTAGACATTGTGTTTACCTCCGATCGTAGCAGGTGGACCCGTTGTCCGGTATTGGAAATGCACGATGATGCAACTCAAAGTGAAGGAGGCCGGCCCAAAGGATTCTTAAGGGCGGCCCGCTCGGTGGACCAAAACGGTCTTGCTGGTGCTGATAACGATACTTTGCCCAGCAATGATCCCAACAGCCCTAACTACATTGCCGCTTTTGGCATGGGTTGGTTTCCTGGATATGCTATCAATGTAGAAACCGGAGAACGCTTGAACATGGCGTTTGGCGAAGATTCATGGCTGCAAGCTGAAAATGGTCGCGACATGCGTTGGAATCCAACCGACCAAATTACCGAAGGCCCTTTCAACAACGTGCGTTATGGTGGCAAGCACTACATTTATGTGTTCCGCAACAACAATGTGGAAGACGCAGTTGGCACGGCCGATAGCCCCAACGCCCGAATGCCCATGTATGATGCCGGAGCCTGGATGCATCAACAAATGGATGGGGTGAGCCAAATCTCAGTAGAATCGGTGCGCAACGTGTTTAAAGCTGCTATGTGGGTAGGTTTTCCCTTGTTGGCAGAAGAAGCCGCACTGCCCTTGTATGGCGAAGGACCCTCCAACGATGCCACTTTGAGCCTGCGGGTGGCTACCCCCTATCGTGGATATGGTACCGGCAATGTGCTCAACCAAGGCGATAACCTGGAGGTGGGAAAAACTTATTGGGTCAACCTGGGACCCATCGATCACGATGGGGTGCAATACAACCGGGGCGACTATTTCATGGCTACTTCTACGGCTTTTACTGCCTCCTCCGGGAGTGCCGATTTGGAGAACCTTCTGTATGAAACCACCAACGGAGGCCAACCACTTTACAATTTCAATACCGATGACCTTGCTCCGGTAAAGGAACAACTTTCCGTGGCCCGGGAAGCCCTTGATCTGATCAATATCGTGCCCAACCCTTATTATGCCTATTCGCAATACGAAGAGGGCAAACTCGACTATCGGGTGAAGATCATCAACCTTCCGCAAACCTGTACCGTTCAGATTTATGACCTGAAGGGAGCCATGATTCGGGAGTTTACCAAAGACGATCCTACCATCACTTCCATCGATTGGAATTTGGAAAACAACCAACGTGTTCCGATTGCATCGGGTACGTACTTGCTCTATATCGATGTGCCTGGCGTGGGCACCAGGGTGATTAAGTGGTTTGGTATGATGCGCCCCATTGACTTGGATACATTCTAATTCACTTCGTTTATCGGTATAGCAAGCCCGGTTGGAGAGTTGAAAATCGCTCTAATGGGATTCCCATTTAGCAGCTAAAGCCTACCGCTTATCCAATCACCTCCTCCGAAGATTCATTTAAGGTAGTATTTACTGAAAAGGCTACGTAGGTTTATATTGCCTTTTCACCCCAATCTCTCAATTGAATGCTTATGAAGAGCTTGAAATTGCTCATGGCGATAGCCGTGTGCCTGGGGATCTTACACCCATATGCCAACGCCCGAGAAAACAAGGGTGCTAAGAAGCGGAAGACCACTCTTCCTACTGCCGCACTGGCGGCCAACTGTATTGCTCCATCTGCAGCAACAGAACTATCCATCAACAACGTTCGCGCATTGATCCAAACCGGAGGAGACATGTGGTGGGACTTGCAAAGTGAAGCGCGCTACGAAATTCCCAAAGGTTCAGGACAAACCTCTCTCTATGCAGGTGCACTGTGGTTAGGCGGGCAGGATGTTTCCGGCCAATTGAAAGTTGCTGCCTTGCGTTTTCGGCGTCAAGGCCAAGATTTTTGGACCGGACCACTCAGTACCATTACCTCTGAAATTGATGCACAAACCTGTTTGGACTGGGACCGGCATTATATAAGCACCCGCGATGAGGTAGCCCAATTTGTTGCCTGGAATAACGCCAAAAAATTGGCTGCCGAGGGTGATGAAGAGGCCCTCAAAAACTTTGAGGGCTATCAAATTCCCAATTTCATTCTCGACTGGCCGGCACACGGCCGCAATTTTCCACCATACGACGAAGACTTTTACCTCGCTCCTTTTACGGATGTCAACAATGATGGGCTCTACAACCCACTGGAAGGCGACTATCCCGCCTTTGATTTGAAGGGAGAAATTGAGTGCAACAAAAAGATTGAAAACGTCTACGGCGATCAGAACCTCTGGTGGATTTTCAACGACAAAGGAAACATCCATACCGAAACCGGATCGGCCGCCATCGGTATGGAAATCCGGGCACAAGCTTTTGCCTTCGCTACCAACGATGAGATCAACAACATGACGTTTTACAACTATGAGTTGATCAACCGTTCCACGTTTACCCTTACTGAAACCTACTTTGGCCAGTGGGTAGATGGCGACCTTGGTAACCC
>CALCCE010000283.1 GCA_937899835.1 uncultured Flavobacteriales bacterium
CCGATGGGGAAAATGCTACCCGAAGGCAAGCCCGACAGCTGATTGATGGTGGTAGTACCACAGTTGTCCGTAGCACTGTTGCTGTAGCTAACCACCGTTCCGTTGGTATCCACCGCACAAACTGCCGTGTCGTTGGCTACGATCAATTGAGGTCGCAAAGTATCCAATACAGTAACTACGGCACTTGCACTGGCCGAATTACCATAAATGTCACTCACGGTGAGCACCACATTGTTAGCCCCTACATCGGCACAATCGAACTGAGTAGTATCCAGCGTAAGCGTATCAATGGTGCAATTGTCGGTGCTACCATTGTCAACCATGGCTGCGGTGATACTAACTTGTCCATTGGTATCAAGGTACACGGTGATGCTTTGCGTTTGCACCACCGGATCCAAGGTATCCAGCACCGTGATGGTGGCCGTGGTAGTGGCCACATTGCCGTTTACATCAGTAGCGGAAAGAGTAACCGTGTTGGCCCCTACTTCGCTGCAATCAAACAGTGTGGAATCGAGCGTTAGCGTATCAATGGCGCAATTGTCGGTGCTGCCGTCATTAACCATGGCTGCCGTAATGCTGGCCTGCCCATTGCCATCCAGATAGATGGTCAGGTTTTGCGTTTGCACCACTGGGGCAAGAGTGTCAAGCACAGTAACGGTAGCCGTTGTACTGTCACTGTTGCCGTTCACATCCGTTACGGTTAACGTCACAGTGTTGGCTCCCACCTCTCCACAATCGAATTGAGTAGAATCCAGGCTGAGGGACAGGATGCCACAGTTGTCGAGGCTGTTGCTGTCTACCATTGCTGTTGTGATGCTGACCTGACCGTTGCTGTCCAGGTACACGGTGATGTTTTGTGCATTCACCATTGGTGCTAAAGTGTCCAAGACTGTAACGATCGCACTGTCGGTGCTGGAATTTCCGCTGGAATCCGTCACGGTTAGCATCACAGTGTTGGTGCCTACTTCAGCACAATCGAACTGAGTAGAATCCAATGCCAGGCTCGCCACCGCACAGTTGTCGGTGCTGCCGTTGTCTACCATGGCTGCGGTAATGGATGCCTGACCGTTGCTGTCCAGATAAACCGTCAGGTTCTGAGTTTGAACGGCAGGTGCAATCGTATCGAGCACAGTTACTACGGCTGTAGCTGAATTGCTATTGCCATTCACATCGGTCACCGTTAGGCTCACGGTATTGGTTCCGGTTTCACTGCAATCGAATTGGGTAGAATCCAGCATCAAAGTATCCACACCACAGTTATCGAAACTGCCGTTGTCGATCATGGCAGCAGTAATGCTCGCCTGCCCGTTGGTATCGAGGTAAACCGTGAGGTTTTGAGTAAGAACTCCTGGGACAAGCGTATCGGCTACCGTGATTTGCGCAGCAGCGCTGTCGGTATTGCCGTTGATGTCTACCGCAATCAGTTGTACCGTTTGAACGCTTCCTACATCGCTGCAGTTAAAAGTCGTGCGGTTGAGGTAAAGCGTATCCAAACCACAAGCATCAAAGGTGCCGCTGTCTACCTGAGGAACAGTGAGGGCAACTTGCCCTGCACTGTCCAGGTAAATGGTGAGGCTTTGGGTCAAAACCGTTGGAGCGGTAGCATCCTGCAACAGAATGGTATCTGTACCGGTGGTACTACATCCGTTGGCATCGGTAACGGTAACGCTGTATACGCCAGCCGCCAATCCGGTAAGCACAGCCGTTGTGCCGCCGTTGCTCCAAGCATAGGTGTAAGGCATGGTTCCACCTACCGAAGCAGTCGTTAAGCCTCCATCCAGAGCACCTGCACAACTTTCGTTGCTGTCTACCACAATGGCTAAACTCAAGACGGTCGGTTCGGTGACGGTAGCGGTATCGGTAGAAGTACATCCATTGTTATCGGTGATGGTTACCGTGTAGGTTCCTGCCATCACTCCGGTAATCGATGCTGTGACGGTTGAGTTCGACCACAGGTAAGTATAAGGAGGAACTCCTCCGGTGGCAGAAGCGGTAGCTCCACCGTCAGTGAAGCCGTTGCAACTCACATTGCTGTCAATCACCGTTGCGGCAACCAAAGCCGCAGGTTCAGAAACAATGACCGAACTGCTATCAGTACACCCGTTGTTGTCGGTGATGGTCACCGAATAAGTGCCAGCCGCAACCCCAGTGATGGAGGCCGTAGTGGCTGAATTGGACCAGAGGAAAGAATAAGGTGCGGTGCCACCAGTGGCAGCAGCCGTTGCTCCACCATTCAAAAAGCCGTTGCAAGTCGCATTGCTATCCACCACCGTGGCGGCAATCAAAGCTGGCGGCTCGCTAATGCTCACCGAGTCGTTGGTACTACAACCGTTGTTATCGGTGACAGTTACTGAATAGGTGCCCGCCCCTACTCCGGTGATGGAACCGGTGGTGGCCGAGTTGGACCATAGGTACGTGTACGGAGCAGTGCCACCGCTGGCCATGGCCGTAGCTCCGCCATCGGTGAATCCGTTACACAAAACCGTGCTATCCACAGCAGTAGACAAAGTCAATAACGCCGGCTCGGTAATGCTGGCTGAAGCCGAAGTAGTACAGCCGTTGTTGTCGGTTACGGTTACGGTGTAAGCGCCCGCTCCTACTCCGGTGATGGATGCCGTAGTGGCAGCGTTGCTCCAGGTATAGGTATAAGGAGACGTTCCGCCACTGGCCGTCACAGTAACTCCTCCATTGGCAAAGCCGTTGCAAGTGGCATTGGAATCTACCACGGTTGCCGCATTCACTGCAGTAGGTTCACTGATGGTGACGGAGGCCGAATCCTGGCAACCGAACACGTCGGTGATGGTGACGGAATAAGTTCCGGCTACTACTCCGGTGATGGAAGCGGTAGTGGCTGAATTGCTCCAAGTGTAAGTCAAAGGAGCGGTGCCCCCACTAAGGTTGGCGGTTGCTCCACCATCGGCAAAGCCGTTGCAAGTGGCATTGCTGTCAACAATAGCTGAAGCTACAAAGCTTGGGCAAGCTGCATTAGCACGAAGATGGAAAACGTAGTTTGGATCGCAAATCGTGTTGTTGCCAATGCTCACAATGGCCTTTTTCAAGCCTGCAGTGGTGGGTGTAAATTGTATTTTAAGATCGGTAGAATCGCCGGGTAACACGCTGGTAGCTGGAGCACTGCTTACGCTGAATTCGCTGGCATTGGCCCCCGAAAGACTCACGGGACCACTGAGCTGCAAGGTATCGTTGCCGGTGTTGAAAATGGTGTAGGTTACGGCCAACGAATCGCCCAGAAAAACGCTTCCAAAATCGGTACTATCGGCGGTAGAGGGCACCGTGTCCTGATTGGCAATGAGGGTGTTTTCGTTTTGTACCCGAATTTCGGGTAGCGCCCTGCGCCAATGCAAGTTGGAGATATAGCTGGATTGACTGGCCGGATTGCCGTCTCCATCGGAAGTGACCGGCGGATCGTAAGTAATTACAATCTGCGTCACACTGTCGGGCACATACACACCTGCGTTGGCAAAGCTTTCGCTGCTAGAGGAACTTTCGCCAATGCCATAGAAAATGCGCGAGGCGCCTTCTTGAAAAGTGGTAGTAGCTGGGCCAGCATCAAAGAAATATACTGGGGTGGCCTGCCCATTCGGGCCAATTGCAGATACCACTACCGAGTCTACTCCACCACCGGAGCTTGAATTGTCTACATCAATCAGGTGGAAGTAAAGACCATTTACGGCTTGTTCAAAATCCATGGTTACTTCCACAAATTCGTTGGGAGCCGTGGTGCTATTCGCATTGATGTCAAAACTCAGGTAGCTGGCCGGGACAAATTGTCCGCGAGTAGAGCTGGACTCAATGGTAAAGTTGTCACTCGCGTCAATGTTGGCTGGGTCGCTAAAGGTGAAGTCTACCCGGTTGAGGCGCACCAATTGCGAATCATTCGCCAGGGCTTCATCAGCATTGTTGAGGGTCCAAGCCAGAGAATCGGTTAGCTCCGGCAATACGGATACAAACACCCAGGCACTGTCGCACAAGCCATTGTTGTCGCACACCTGATAGTGCAAGGAATCGATGCCGTAGAATTTTGGGTTAGGCGTGTAGCGAATGCTGTCGTTGCCCAACACGGTAGCAGTACCAAATAAGGGGCTACTCAACACCGAGGTGGTTTGTGGTGCGTGGCAAGTGAGTGCATCGTTGGCCTGCACGTCAATCACGATCGAGTCGTTTTCGGTGACGGCCACGTTATCGTCGTATACGCCTTGATAATCGTTTTCAAAGGTGAGGGCTGATACGTAGATGCGATGACTGCCCGGGTTGGATGCTCCCGAACGGCCGGTGCGCTGCCACACGACCAATTGGCTCACACTATCTGGGTAAACAATGCCAGCATTGCCAAAATCTTGGGAGTTGTCGCTATTTCCCAATCCAACGGCTTGCAGGGTGTCGCTGCTGTAATCGAAGGCGATGCTATCGCCCACGAAGTTGAAGAAGCCGGTCAACACATTTCCGTTCGCATCATAAGCCGCCACCTGCATGGAGTCAGCATAAGAGCTTGCAGCATCAATATCGGTTACTGCAAAAGAGAGGTTGCGCACCGGTGCTGAAAAGTCGATCACCAATTGATTGAACTGATTGGGGTCGTTGTTGCTGCTGGGGTTCATGTCCAATTGCACAAAACCCACCGTATCGATGTTGCCCCGCTCGTCGTGTTCGAAACTAAAATTGTCGTCTTCGCCGGCACCACCAGACTCGATAAAGCTGAGGTTGATGTCGATGCCATTGGTAGAGTAGTTGGGCAACATTAAGGCCTCATCAGCGCCAAGCTGGGTCCAGTCCAGGGTCGTTTGACAACCCGATGGCACTACGCCTACATAGCTGTACCCTTCTACCGAACAGCCGTTGGCATCGGTTACAATCACCGTGTATGCTCCTGAAGGAATCCCAGTAATGGTGGCAGTAGTTCCGCTATTGCTCCACAAATAAGTGTAGGGAGCAGTTCCGTTGGTTACCGTTGCCGTAGCACTGCCATCAGCAGTAGTATAATCGGTAGCCGCAGTGGTATTGGTAGCCAATGACATACCGGACAATTCGGGCACCGTGAGCGGCCCTCCAGTAGTACATCCGTTAGCATCCGTCACCGTCACCAAATAGCCACCAGCACTCAAGTTGGAAACGATTTGTGTGGTATCGCCAGTGGACCAGAGGTAGCTGTAAGGCATCGTTCCACCGATAATGGGCAAGTTGATGGCCCCATCATTTCCGCCAGAACAACTCACCGGGGTGATGGCCGTGGCAAAGGCTGCTATGTCGCCTTGTAGCTCGGCGGGTTCTTCCAAAGTATCGGTCAACAAGGTGAGGCAACCGGTAGCATCGGTAATGGTGAGGGTGTAAGTGCCGTCGGCCAAAGTGTTCAGGTCTTCGGTGCTGGCACCGGTTGACCAAGCGTAGGTATAAGGTGCCGTTCCACCAGAGGTGGTCACGTCAATGCTACCGTTGTTGTCTCCATTACACAAGGGCTCCGTCACCACACTCGAAGCGTTCGCCCCGTTGATGTTGTTCACGTTGTAGTTGGCGGTTGTCGTACATCCCGAGTTGTCGGTGATGGTGATGGTATACGTACCTGCTGGGATGGATGCAATGTCTTC
>CALCCE010000284.1 GCA_937899835.1 uncultured Flavobacteriales bacterium
GGTAAGTTGCAATTGGTACATTAAGCCTCCAGGCGAGACCTTTTGCGCACCAACACTTCACGGTCTGCCGAAGATCGGGCCAAGGAAATGCCTTTGTCTAAAGACAATTTGGCTTTGTTGTATTGTCCGTTGGCTGCGTACAACTCTCCCATCAAGGCATGGTAAAAATGCGAATGCTCCAAATCCAACTTCACGCCTTCAGCAATGGCTTTTTGTGGACCTTGTGCTTTGGCCAAGGCATAAGTGCGGTTCAAGGCGGCAATCGGCGAATACTCAACTTGTAACAGGCGGTTGTAATAAGATAGAATTTGCGTCCATTTCTGCGCTACCGTATCGGGTTGGGTATGCCAGTAGGCAATGGCGGCTTCAAGGTGGTATTTGGAAAGTTGGTCACCTTCTGCCGCACGATTGAGGTACACCTCTCCCCTTTTCACCAGGTTCCAATCCCATAAATTACGGTCTTGCTCTTCGTAGAGTAAAATAGCTCCTTCAGGATTTAAACGGGCATCGAACCTCGATGCGTGAAAACACATGAGGGCCAACAGGGCCCGCACCATGGGCGTATCGCAGGCCGGATGTTGCAATAACAGCAAATTCAAGCGCATGGCTTCCAGGCAAAGGTCTCTACGCAGGGTAGTATTGGTGACACTGGAGTGGTATCCTTCGTTGAATAACAGGTAGAGTGTAGCTGCCACTTGTTCCAGGCGCGCGGGCAATTGATCGTCTGGCGGCATTTCCATGGCCATTTGGAGTGCTTTCAACTTCTGGCGCGCTCGGTAAAGCCGTTTGTTGGTCGACTCTTTCGACTCTAAAAATGCCTCGGCAATTTCGTCAATACCCAAACCACAAAGAATGCGCAATGCCAAACCAATTTGTGCCGGTGCCGGGATTTCCGGATGGCACACGGCAAAAATCATTTGCAATTGCTTGTCGCGTATCGACTCATCCGACCATTCTTCGGGTAAGACGGTAGATGGCTGATCGTGTAGTACCTCAGGAGTCACCTTTTGGTGAAACACTTGTTGCCTTTTGAGGTGCGTCAGGGCCTTGTTTTTCGCTACAGTATACAACCACGCGGTAGGATTGGCAGGCAGGCCTTTCTCCCTCCAGGTTTCACTGGCCTGTAAAAAGGTTTCGCTCACCACATCTTCGGCCAAGGCCATTTCGTGCAGGCCCAACTGCTTGGTCAATACCGCTACCATCTTGGAAAACTCGGTACGAAACAGCTGGGGCAAAATCTCCTGAGGAAGTGACATGTTGCGCTAATTTATAAATGCGAATTCATAAACCCTGTTGTACCTGCTTCTTTTAAACAGGAGGTGCCCAGAAACGATATAAAAAGGCTGCCCCTGCGATAGAGACAGCCTTTGATAACTTATTGACTAGCGAACAAAGTTCGCTATTACCTAAAACTTCACGGGAATCATCGGGCGAACTTCTACACGGCCACCCACTTCTAAAACGGGACAACCGTGCGCAATGGCTACCGCATCGTCGATGGTGGCAGTTTTAACCACAATGTTGCCGCCTACCATTTCTTTCACTTCAGCGTAGGGCCCATCGGTAACCACACCACCGGGTTGGATCAATTTTCCGGTGTGTTCCAAACGTGCAGTACTCACAAAAGAGCCCTCACGGACCAGGCCGCCAATCCAACTTTGCCATTTTTTCACGCTGGCAGCGATTTCTTCTGGGGTGGGTTGGTAATCGGAGCTCTCGTAGTGGAAAAGCATCATAAACTCGTTCATAACTCTTGTAGATTTAGAATTGTAAATAAATAAAAATGGATTCAAAGTTTGGGCAGTAGGAGCCGTCGAATTTCTACGATTCCTCCGCTTTGGTAGATGGGACAATCGGCAGCTAATTGCCGAGCCGAATTGGCATTTGCAGCACGTACTACCATAGTGCCAGATATACTGGATTGAGGTTGTTGCAAGGGCCACACGTTGTGCAACCCTTGTTCGTTGCACCAAATACTGTTGTCGGCAAGTTGCCGAAAGGCTACAAACCTTCCCTGAGCTGCAATTCCACCAATCCAATTCTGCCATTGGTCTTCTTCATAACAGAAGGTTTCCACCGTTGGCAAGGCTGGGTTTTGAAACAAAAGCATGTAAGCTTCTTGTTGGTAATGCTGGTTTCGGCTCATGGTTGAAAGGTTTCTACCATGGCAGTGGATTCAAGGTTTTCGGTGTAAGCCTTAAACCGTTTCATTCCCAATTGATTCACTTCACTCATTTTGCCTTTCAGGCCAATGAGCATCGCAACAATGTTGGTTGGAAATTTCAGTCCTACCTCAAATTGCTGTACCACTTCAGTACCGTCATCCAAAGGTGTAAGGGAATAGTCGAACGAAGGGTAAGAGGTATATGGCGCGGTGATCTCACATTCGAAATACACCCGCTGGTTGGGTTCTAAGGCAGTGAGCACCTGCTTTCCTATACTTTCTTCGGCCACGCCTTCCCAATGAAAGGTGGCTCCCACAACTCCATCGGTACCCCGAACCTCATTTTTTTGTGCCGGGTCTGCCACCAAAAAGGGCGACCATTGGCTAAAGTGGCCCAGGTACCGCAATTCATCGTATACCTCTTCCGGGCTGGCTTTTACTACCGAACGGGTTTGGATAGAAATTTGATTGGGAGCAATCAGTGCTAATACAGTTACTACTACGCCCAAGGCTCCAACGATAACTGCTACAGTGGTCATCATTTTTTTCATGGTTTTGATTGTTGATTTGCGATTCATTTCCCTTATCACCATCGAGTGGACATAAATTGGACAACTACCAGTAACTTTTTTTAAAAAAAATTATAAACCACTGAAAATCAGATACTAAAAATTTTAAAATAATTGAAAAAGAAATGAGCTATGCCGTTCAAAGATCATCTTTCAACCACTGCATACAACCACATTTGGGCATCAAAGGGCTAAACCTAAGGCCTGAAAATTTGTTACTTTTCCGACATTAAATTTCAAGTTAAGCATGAGTGAACAGCGAGAAAGGGTTGAAAAGACCGAATCGGAATGGAGGGCCCAATTGAGCCCGGATGAATACCGCGTTTTGCGGGAAGGAGGAACCGAGAGGGCTTTTACAGGAGCGTATTACAACCACAAGGACAATGGCATGTATGAATGTCGTGCTTGCAACAACCCTTTGTTTTCTTCGGAAAGTAAGTTTGAATCGGGCAGTGGGTGGCCGAGTTTCGACCGTGCGGTGGAAGAAGGCCGCGTGGACTATTTAAGGGATACCAGCTACGGCATGATTCGTACCGAGATTTTGTGTGGCCGCTGTGGCAGTCACCTCGGCCATGTATTTCCCGATGGTCCTACGGCTACCGGGGAGCGTTATTGTGTCAATTCTCTTTCTCTTCAGTTTCAAAAAAAGGGAAGTTGAACATGCGCAACCACTTGTTGATCTGGATTGGTATTGCTTTGTTTTGGCCCACCTTCCTCTCGGCTCAAAATGTGAAGGTAATCAGTTTGGATTTGGGTCCCGACCAGCCAAAAGACAGCCTCAACCATTGGAAAGCGCGTCAAAGAGGCTTGCCTCCTTTGGTGCGTTTTCATCAGGTGGACGTAATGGCCATACAAGGAGCACAAGCTCATCACCTGGAATTTGCCAAAAACGAATTGCGGGAATATGCTGCCTTGAAACCAAAAATGGAGCATCCCCTTCCTGCTGAACATACCGCTTTGCTCTACCGCAAAGAACGTTTTGCTCCTGAACAAAGTGGATTGTTTTGGCTATCGCTCACGCCCGATGAACCCTCCAAAGGATGGGATGCCCGGCAAAAAGTAACTTGTACCTATGCCCTGCTCTACGATCGGATGACCGAAAGTCGCTTTTGGGTACTGGCTACCCGATTAGATGCAGAAGGTGGTAAAGCGAGAGCCGAGAGTTTGAAGCTTATTCTTTCGAAAATTGATGCCTTTAATGCAGGCCCCGACCGGTATCCGGTAATGGTACTGGGCAACCTGCAATGCGCACCGGGAGACAATTCGCTCCTTCCTTTTAACGAACAAATGGTAGACGCCGGACAACTCGGAGAGTTTGCCTGTTACGGTCCGCAGGGCACGTACAACAACTATCAAATAGAGCAATCGCCAGGCTTCGATCAAAAGCGCGACTACGTGTATTGTAGCCGGCAAGGCTGGGTGGTAGAACGCTGTGCGGTACTAACAGACACTTACCGGGGCCGGCCACTTTCCGACCATTATCCACTGTTTGTGGAATTTCGCCAGATTGCGGCAGCTTATTGATAGCCTCTGGCCTGGAGCCGGAACAGTTCGGCGTAGCGGCCATCCAATTCCATTAATTCTTGGTGGGCTCCCAATTCGAGTACTTGTCCTTGTTCTAAAAACAAAATGCGATCGGCCATGCGCACCGTGCTAAAACGGTGGGAAATCAGCACGGCAGATTTTCCTTCAATCAACTCTGTAAACCGTTGAAAGACCTCGTATTCCGCACGAGCATCCAAGGCAGAGGTCGGTTCATCCAAAATGAGCACCTGCGCTTCTCGCATGTAAGCACGGCCCAAGGCTATTTTTTGCCACTCTCCGCCCGATAATTCCACGCCATTGGCAAAGCGTTTTCCCAAGCGTTGTTCATAGCCTTCCGGCAAACGGTCGATCACCGAGTCGGCCAGGGATTTTTTAGCCGATCGTTCGATGGTGGGCAAATCGGTTCGCCGATCGATACGCCCTACTGCAATGTTTTCTCCGGCTTCCAATTGAAAGCGCACAAAATCTTGAAAAATCACGCCAATCGCCTGGCGCAGCTCTAAAGGGTCGTATTCCCGAAGGTCAACTCCATCCAGAAGGATGCGCCCTTCTGAAGGTTCGTATAAACGAGACAATAACTTTACAAGCGTGGTTTTTCCTGCGCCATTTTCCCCTACCAGTGCCAGTTTCTCGCCGGCCGCCAGATGAAAAGAAACGTGCCGCAAGGCCCATTGATCACTGTTTCGGTATCGGAAACCTACATTTTCGAAAACAAAGCCTTTGCGGATAGGTTGAGGAACGGATTGTGGCACTTGGGGCAGTGGCATCTCTGGCTCAATGGCCAAAAAGTCGAACAAGTCTTGTAAATAAAGGGCACCGTCGGCAATTCTCGAAAATCGGGTAAGAATGCCCTGCAACAAATTGCGCATCCGATTAAACGATCCCGCTAAAAAGGTAAGGTCGCCCACCGAAAGCACACCGGCAATGGTTTCCAGCACAATGAATCCATAGGCTCCGTAATAGGCCAAGGTGCCTACGCCCGACCAAAGGCTGCCCCACAACGCTCTGCGAATGGCCAGTTGTTGGTTTTGTTGGTAAAAACGGTGGGCCAATTCGCGAAAGCGCTGCGCCAGGAAACCGCTCAATCCAAAAATCTTCACCTCTTTGGCCGTTTCATCGCTGGCCCCTATGTAACGGAGATAGTCAAGCTCCCGGCGTTCGGGCGTCCAGCTACGCGAAAGCGAGTAAGAACGTTCGTTGAAATGGGTTTCACCCAAAAAAGAAGGCACTATGGCCACCAGTAAGATGAGCAACAACCAGGGGTTGAAGGCTACTAAACCAACGGATAAGAACAAAACGGTTACCAGGTCTTGCAGCTGGGTGAGCACCTGCGTCATCAGAATGGTACGCCCGGTAGTTTGTTTCCGGGCCCTTTCCAATTTATCGTAAAAGGTGGCATCTTCAAATTGTACCAAATCCAAACGGGCAGCTTGTCGAATGAGCAATTCCGAAGTATGGTTGGCAAACAGATCGCCGAGCAAGCCATCCAATAAGGCCAAAATGCGATTGATGAACTCACTTAGCAGGGCCAGGCCCAACTCTACACCCACCCAAATCAGCACTTGCCGGGTGTCGGCTCCTTCCCCCTGGTTCATGAGTACAATCACCTGGTCGATGATCAATTTACCCACGTAGAGCATAGACAGCGGAACCGCAGACCGCAATAACCGCAGGCTTATGTTGGCCAGGGTAATGGTTTTGCTGGTGGCCCAGATCATACGGAAGAAGGGCCTTAAATTTCCCAGGGCTTGCCACTGCTCCCGCACCGAAACTTTGGCCTCTTTTTCTACCGGTTTTTTGTTCTTTTTATGCTTTTTCCAACTAAACATCTAAGTGTAAAATGTACGTTTATTAACGCTCAAGCTAATTTTTATCACTTCACCCCTCCAACTATGCACTTCACCTTAATCAGTCGAACAAGACCTGCATAAAATTGTATTCTTTGCGCTCAATTCCAAACCAACACTCATGCAGAATCGAATGTTGCTTTCTTTCGCTCTAACCTTTTGTCTGCTTTGTATCGCCTTAGGAACCCAGGGACAGCAAACCATCACCTTCCACCTCGACCTCAAGAAGGCACTACAAAACGAGCATTCTTTTCAATCGGTGGGCCTTCGAGGAAGCCTGCCCCCACTTTCCTGGGAAAAGACTACCGATTTGACGGATGAAGACGGAGATGGCATCTACACCGGAACGTTCACATTTCCTGATCTATCCAAGGGGCGTAGGGTGGAATACAAATACGTATTGGACGGTGAAATGGAGTTCGATCCGGGCGATCCGCGGTGGTGGTTGAGCGGTGCTTCACTGGAAGGAGGGCCGAAAGACGAATGGAACCTCTACCGAGCCAAAACCGCCGAAGAGGTAGCCCAGTTAAAATTCAGTAGAGCGGAAGTGATGGCCGACCTTGCGATTCTTGAAGAGGCCCTGCGCACCTTGCACCCAGGTTTGTACCGCTACAATGATTCGTTGGAAATGGAGGAACGTTTTGCCCAGTTGCGCCAAGAGATATCGGAGTACACCACCCCAGGAGAACTGTATGCTACCCTTTCTCGTTTCACAGCCACCATTCGGTGTGGCCATACCTATCCCAACTATTTCAACCAAGGGGCGATGGTGCAACAAGTGGTATTGCGCCAGCCCGATAAACTCCCTTTTACGTTTCAGTGGTTTGGCGATCGCATGCTAACCATGGACAATGCCAGTGCCAACGAACAACTCGATTTTGGTGCCGAAATACGCTCTATCAATGGTGTGCCTGTGGCTGAAATTCAACAAGCCATCTTGCCGATGATGAAAGCCGACGGCGGCAACGACGGCAACCGCTTGCACCAAATGAACCTTACCGGCAAGGGCCGCTACGAAGCTTTTGACAGCTATTTCCCTCTCCTTTTTCCTCCCGTTGCGGGAAAGTTTGAGATCAATGCCAAACGACTGTCCGATGGTCAATCTTTCACCACTACGGTAGCAGCAATGAAGCGCACCGATCGCGCAGCTAAAATTGAAGAACAAAAAAGCGCCCCTGCTTCTAAAGCCCCCTGGCGGTTGGAATTTCTCGCACCCGATATTGCCTATTTAAGAATGGAAACCTTTTCTACCTGGGAATTTGATTTCGATTGGAAACAATGGATCGCAACCGCATTCGATGAGATTCGGGAAAAAAACGTTGCGCACCTCATTGTTGACATTCGAAACAACGAAGGTGGCACTACCGAAGTGGTAAAAGTGCTTACGGAACAAATTGCCACCACCGAGTTGTCGTCAGAATTGGGTATGGACCGTACCCGAGCGACCGCTAAGCCTGCCAACTTGGCCCCTTATCTGGGTACCTGGGAAGACCTGTTCGAAACACAAAAGGGGAATTTTGAATACGTAGGCAACGGGTTTTACAAGTTCAAAACAGCGCGAATGTATGGCGGAATGGTAAAACCGGTGAAAACACCCTACTCGGGAAAGGTGTATTTACTGATGGGGCCTTCCAACAGTTCAGCTACGTTTTATTTGTGCCGCACCTGGAAAAGAAACGGATTGGCAACTTTGGTGGGCAGTGAAACCGGCGGCAACCAACAAGGAACCAATGGAGGTTATCTGTACTTGCTTTATTTGCCCAATACCCATGTTGAGATCGATGTTCCGCTGATTGGTACTTTTCAGGCAGCAGGAGAGCCCGACCGCGGTCTGTTGCCGGACGTGGAAATTCAACTGTCAGTAGAGGATTACTTAGTTGGGCGGGATACTGCTTTGGAGAAAGTGCTGTCGCTGATTAAATCAGAGTGAATAGATTTGGCAAAATATACCAATCGGTATATTTTTGTGCCATGCTCAGTAAATCGGACCGTACCCGACAACACATCATAACCACCAGCGCGCTGCTTTTCAATAAAAAAGGTTACTCCGGTACCTCCGTTAGCGATATTACCCAGGCCGCAAAATTGACGAAGGGTGCGGTGTACAGCCATTTTGCCAACAAGGATGAACTGGCGCGCACTTGTTTCGATTTCAATGTTCAGTTCATCCAGAATTGTGTCCGGAAGGCCGAACAAATTCCGGGTACCGCCCCGGAAAAGCTCAAAGCACTTTTAAACACCTATCGTGAAATATTTCCTGAGGTGCAGAAGCGCGGAGGGTGCGCCATTATGAATGCCACCGCCGAAGGTGGCGAGCACTTGCCCTTGCTCCAAGCGGGTATTCAAAAAAGCATTGATGTCTGGAAGCGCAGTTTAGAGCGGATTTTACGCCAGGGACAAATAGAAGGAACCATTTTGCAAAGTATAGAGGTTTCAGGCTACGCAACGGGAATCATTGCCATGGTAGAAGGAGGCATTTTGCTGAGCAAAGCCTATGGCAACAGCGAGCCATTTATAGCAGTAATGACGCGTTTAGATCAACTTTTTTTAACCGAACTGTACACCTAAAAAAATTTTAACTCAAAATGTACCGATTGGTATATTATCAATAAAACCCAATGATCCATGATTCGAGAAGTAGTCATCACCGGTATGGGAGCCCTCACTCCTATCGGAAACAATTTGAATAACTTTTGGGAAGGACTCCAAACGGGAAAAAGTGGGGCCGGTCCAATTACCCGATTCAATGCGGAGAAGTTCAAGACCCGCTTTGCCTGTGAACTGAAGGGGTTCAAAGCCGAAGATCATTTCAACCGCAGAGAGCAGCGCACCACAGACCCTTACACCCAATATGCCTTAGTAGCAGTAGACGAAGCAGTGAACCATGCTGCAATTGACTTCGAAGCACTGAACCGCAACCGAATCGGGGTCATTTGGGGAAGTGGCAATGGGGGTATTTACACTTTTCAAGAGCAAGTGACCGAGTTTGCCTTGGGGGATGGTACTCCGCGCTACAATCCTTTCCTCATCCCCAAAATGATTGTTGACATTGCCGCTGGTATTATTTCCATTAAGTACGGATTGCGTGGGCCCAATTATGCTACCGTTTCTGCCTGTGCCACCTCTTCTACTGCCATCATCGATGCATTCAACCTCATTCGGTGGGGCAAGGCAGATGTGATGATTACCGGAGGGTCGGAGGCACCGATTGTAGAAGCTTCCGTTGGTGGTTTTAATGCCTCAAGGGCGCTTTCTACCCGAAACGATACTCCTCATAGTGCCAGTCGACCTTTTGATGTAGACCGAGACGGTTTTGTAATGGGTGAAGGCGCTGGAGCTTTGGTGCTGGAATCCAAAGAACACGCAGAAAAGCGAGGTGCTAACATTATTGCCAAAATAGTAGGAACCGGAATGGCGGCCGATGCCTATCACCTCACAGGTACTCACCCAGAGGGAGAAGGTGCTCTGCTGGGGATGCAAGAAGCACTTCGGGAAGCAGAATTGGCACCAAGTGATTTGGATTACATTAACCTGCACGCCACCTCTACTCCGGTGGGCGACCCAAGTGAATTGAAAGCGGTGGAACGTTTGTACAACGGCAAGCCTGCACCACGAATGAGTGCTACCAAGTCGATGACCGGGCATTTGTTGGGCGCAGCAGGTGCTGTTGAAGCCATAGCAAGTACATTGGCGGTGCAGTATGGCTGCATCCCTCCTACCATCAACACGCGGAATTTAGACCCGGAACTACCTGGGGATATCGATATTACTATGGGAACGGCAGTACATGCACCCGTAAATTATGCCATGAGCAACACCTTTGGCTTTGGCGGTCACATTGCCAGTTTGATTGTAGGCAAAGCATAACACCATTGTTTGTGGAAAACGGGGTGCAGCATCCCTATGGTAAAAGATGCGTACTGTTTTCCTCGGCTTTTGCCTCACCGTGTGTTGCCTGATTGTAAAGTGTCAAAACCCCGATGTAGTTGTTCTTGAGGATACTTCAAGCACAGACACAACCATTTATTTCACCCCCTACGGGTTTGGCGGCACCACTACCAGTGTGGGTCCGTGGGGAGAAATTGCGGGCAGCAAGCAAGTAGAGTTGAGGGCCGGTGTAGGTGTTTTTCATTCCATCACGGGCTGCACCGGCTGGATCACTTCTGGCGCAGGAATCGGAGCCAGTTATTTGCCTGGATCCAACTGGTGGGGACTTTCGGCAACTGGCTTTTACAACCCTATCTTCTTAAATTTAGCGGCCGACGTAGGAGCCTACCGCAGTTGGCGAAATCCAGTTTGGTATTTCCGCCCTCGGATGGGTATTCGCACCTTTTATTTCACCATCGATTACGGATATACCTTTATCGAAAGCGCTGTTCGTTCACAAATAGGCCGCCACAGCATTAGGCTACAAATCAATTATTTAAAGTGGTAAAAACTGCTGAAAGGAATTGACGCTACGATAAGTGGCACGATGGCCATTTATATACCAATGACCTGCATTTGTAGCTTTGATAAAAGCGATTACAGAATAAGTGGTGGGCATGACTCATTTCCATTTTATGGAATATTAATTGCACTATCGTTGCAAATGATGGTGCGTCTTCTTTTATTCTCCTCCATGTTGTTCTTCAGCGTGCTTGCCACCAATGGCCAAATTCCCAGCGTAATAGTTGAAAGTGATACCACCTATGCCGATACAATTATTCGTGTATACGATTACCGTAGCCCCACTGGTTCTACCAACTTTGGGCCTTGGGCAGAGATAGGTGGCTACCTCCGTGCAGATTTGCGGGCCGGAATTGGTCTGCACCATTCGGCCACCGCGAGTGCAGGTTGGGTTACTGCTGGCGGAGGTGTTGGTGTCAATTATTTGCGAGAGGTTAATTGGTGGGGAGTTTCTGCTACCGGCTGGTACAATCCCTATTTCTTAAACCTGGCGGCCGACCTTGGCGCCTACCGTTCCTGGGAAAATTCGGTGTGGTATTTTCGCCCTCGGATAGGCATTCGGTTCTATTTTATGGCAGTTGATTATGGTTATTCTTTGGCAGATGCGGCCGCTCGGCCTCATATAGAACGCCACACTATTCGTCTACAAATCAACTATTTAAAGCTATGAACATTGATTTTCGGAAGGTATGAACATGCGTTCTGAAAAGTTTCTGTCATTTTTCGACAACAATCTATGCTTCTCGCGCGTTGTTTTTCTGTTCTCTCAAACGCTTTCTATGCAATAACACTACTTAATCGAATACTCCAACCCTCAGAAAGGTACTTTTCAACTTAGCCCCAGTTTGGCACGATACTTGAAGACAATCTTTCGGAGACCAACCTAAAAACTACCGATCATGGATTTGCGTAAAAAATATCAAGAAGGAAAACAAGTTGCTATTGAACTGATGCGTGCAGGAGATTTGAAAGCTTACATTGAAAAATTGAAAGAGCTTGAAAACTATAAATGGCAATTGATTTCTCTACCTGCTCCCAAGTAAGTAGAATTCCATAAGATTTTTCGACTGAAATTTTCTTTCCAGGAAATTTCGGCAACCTATTAATCCATTCCGTATTTTCGGAATGGATTTTTTTGTTCCTCCAGTCTGAACAAAGGCCTTGAGTTTGCTGTTTTTACAGCATCCCTGACAACTGAATGGTGATGAATGATTTGTGGAAAAAGAGTAGCCTGGTAGCGGCAGGTTGGTACAATATTCTCGCAGGAGCGGCCCTACTTCTGTTTCCCAACGCCCTAGCGCATTGGGCAGGTTTGCAAGAAGTACTCCACCCTTTTGTTATACAAGTGGTAGGATTGTTGATCGGCTGCTTCGGTTTCGGTTTCCTTTTGGCAGCAAGAGCTCCACTCACCCACTGGCCGGTGGTACTTGCAGGGCTAACCTCCAAAATACTTGCCCCCATTGGTTTGGCTTACTACGTTAGCCAAGATGCTGTTCCAAGTGTGCTTTTATTGTTTTCACTTCCCAATGATATTATTTGGCTGTTGCCTTTCGGCTTGATCTTATATGAAGCATTTGAATTGGACCGCAGGAACAGAGAGCATTTGAATTACTTACACGAGGCCGATTTGGATCTGTCGAAGTTCATGCACCGCACCAACAACGGACATACACTTGACCAATTGTCACGTCACCATCCAGTGTTACTGGTTTTCCTCCGCCACTTTGGCTGTACTTTCTGCCGTGAAACACTGGCCACTTTGGCACGAGACAAAGAACTGATCGAGAAAGTGGGCACTAAGGTGGTCTTAGTACACATGATTGATGAAAAGGATGCACGCAAGGAGGTAGTTCGCTTTGGTGTAGAAAACATTGCCCGAATAAGTGATCCCGAAAAGCAACTCTATGACGCCTTT
The DNA here is from genome assembly GCA_937899835.1 of uncultured Flavobacteriales bacterium. Taxonomy (GTDB): domain Bacteria; phylum Bacteroidota; class Bacteroidia; order Flavobacteriales_G; family Salibacteraceae; genus CALCCE01. The sequence goes on from CALCCE010000284.1 coordinate 12,490, forward strand.
GGTCTTCACAGGGGCTCGCTGAAACAGCTTTTCGGCTGGAAAATGTGGTTACGCGGTGCCGATGCTGGTGTTTTGAAGGGCCACTGGGTAGGTTTCGAAAAAGGCGATGGTTTCCAAATGCCCGGCGTATTTCTTTTGCAACATGGACAGGTTACCAAAGCCTACCGACACCACACCGCGGCTGACACTCCCGACTATCGTTTTTTGGCCACTCCGGTAGCTCAAGATAAGGTGTCGCTCACTGGTTGAGTTCGTTTTTCTGAAATTCAATTTCTTCCCTTCTCCCCCGAACTACGTTTCTTGTGGTCATTGGATTGTTATACAGGCGCTGTAGTGCTTTCTATTAAAGGTTCTTGCGCTCCCTCAGCTAAGGCTCTGTAAATCGATTGCATGCCAAAGCGATACCTAAATGCTTTCTCTAAAGTAGATGTTGTACTGAGCTCGGAATTCGTAACCTCTTTATATTTCCACTTTTTGGAAAGTTTGTCCAAAAACCGAATTTGATCTCTGAAAATCTTCTGTGTTAACTTTTTGTTCGGATGTATTTTTCCAATTATGATTTCATCATTGTGCTTGTGTTTTAGCGAAAGCCATTAAATTGAGGGAAAATTATGCATCATGCTATCCTCAAGTAAACCCAAATCCAAACGCAGTAGTAGGAAAAAGAAGAAAAAGAAAAAGGTGGTTTCCGATAGTGATTCGGGAGATGATACCGACCTTTTGTTGGAAGACCTTTCGGACTCAGAAACCGACTCTGATCTTGATATTGATGTGGATGATTCCTCAAACGATTCGGAGGAAAACCTTATCAGTATACTTGAGAAAGAGCGGTCAGCTTTTCGATCGAGAAAGGTAAAGCGCTTCAAAGAGCAACAAAAGAAAAAGCCCCGAAAAAAACGCAAGAAGCCTCCTAAGCGGAACACCATTTTTCAACCCGAAGACCAGGTGCAAGGACGCATCGGAGAACTATCGAGCAAGCTAAAAAGCCTGGAACGAGGCGAAAAACCTTCTGACTTCAACAAAATGTTTAACCCTAGTTTTCCTGCATTCGATAGCATGTCCGGAGGGCGTTTTAGACAGCAGAAAGCTTTTTTGTCAAAGTCGAAAAAGAAAAAAGACAAACAATTGGCCAGTAATCGAGTGGTTCGCCAAATGGACGAAATGGAGGATCGTGCGGATAAGGCAGTTCGGGTGTTGAGCAAAAACAACAACAAAGGTTTTAAGCGATTGATCAGGCGTAGCCGGAAAAAGGACACTCCTCCTGAGTTTAGAAAAAAGGTGAAACAACAACTCACCATGCTTAGAAACAATGAAATTGAGGATCTGGACGAAGATATGCTGGGGCAAGCCATGTTGGATGAAACCGTTTTTGAAGTTCCCGACGACATCGTGTCGTTAGTGCGGAAAAACAAAAAACGAAGGCGGTTCGAAGTAGAAGGTCTCGGCATGGATAGCGAGCAAATTCAAAATATGAAAGACGAAATTGGTTTCAAGCGAAAAAAGCGAAAACTCAACAGCGATGAGCTCGACCTGGATTTCGATCCCAATGACGAATAGGGTAAAATGATCTTTCAACAATAGGTTTTGCTTTCGTGTTAGTTGTCCAAACGATCACACCACTATGAAAAAGGCCGGTGTTGCCGACCTCCCCCTCCATCATGGCCGGGTACCATCCTGGCTGGCCCAGCGCATGAGTCGCTTGGGAGAAGCTATTGTAGAAGCCATCGTATTGGATTATGGCACCTCTGAAGTACTCCGCCGATTAAGCGACCCTTTTTGGTTTCAAGCTTTCGGCTGTGTTTTGGGCATGGATTGGCATTCCTCTGGCATCACCACCTCGGTAATGGGTGCGCTGAAACGGGCCCTCAACCACCGGTCGCACGAGTTGGGATTATACGTATGCGGAGGAAGGGGAAAACACAGCCGGGCTACTCCACGTGAGTTGCTGGAAGTAGCTAACCGAACCGGATTGGACGGCACCGCCCTGGTACACGCCAGTAAACTCAGTGCTAAAATTGACAATACGGCTATTCAAGACGGTTTTCAATTGTACTTACACAATTTTGTGGTGAGCAACACCGGAGAATGGGCCGTAGTGCAACAGGGCATGAACGATGCTACTGCACTGGCCAGGCGTTACCATTGGCATTCGGCTCAATTGGAATCATTTGTAAGCGATCCGCATACGGCGGTGATGGGGCACAATCAAGGCGACATTATCAATGTAGTAGCGAAAGATGCTGCTCCTACCCGACAAGGCGTGTTGGACCTCACCACTGAAAAACCCGACTATCTGGTGCGCGAAGTACAACGGCTCATCATGCCCCGGCACCATGAAGTGCGCCCCAAAGACGTGAACCTAAAACGATTAGGCAGTGTGTTGGCAGTAGCACAAGACAGTGAACTCCGCGATTTTGAATCGGTGTTGATGTTGCCCGGTGTTGGGCCTCGCACGCTGCAATCATTGGTATTGGTGAGTGAAGTAATTCACGGTACCCCTTCGCGATTTGAGGACCCTGCCCGGTTTGCCTTTGCCCACGGTGGAAAAGATGGCAACCCGTTTCCGGTGCCTACCCATGTTTTTGACGAAACCATTGCACAGCTAAAAGACAGTTTGGCCAAAGCGCGCCTTGAGCGCAGCGAAAAAAAGGCCGCCATCGATAGCCTTACTGGTTCGGCTCAACGTTTGGAGCACCAGTTTAAACCCACTGGAAATCTAAATGATTTGATCGAAGAAGAACGTAAAAACAGCTGGAAATATGGAGGTCGGACCATCAATGGGTTTGAAAAGGCTCCGAAGAAATCCAGTGGTGATCAGCTTAAGATTTCGTTTGATTAGGATTTTTACAACATCCGATTGCGCACCCGCAACAGTTCTTCTACCCTATTTTTGCGGGTTCTACTGACTAACACCTGATCTCCATTGGTCATTTCAAGGGTTCCACCGTCGGTACGTAGCCAGGCGTTCACATGATCGAGGTTGATCAAATGCGATTTATGCACCCGATAAAAGGAGGTGCCTTCCAGTATTTCTTCGAAGGTTTTGATGGTTCGGGCCACAAGCAGCTTTTTGCGCTCTTTTACAAGATGCACATGGGTGTAATTGCTATCGGCACTCAACCGAATGATATCTGATAGGTCGATGAACCGTGTTCCGGTAACCGTAGGTACACCGATCCGGCTAAATTTCCCGGTTTTATAAGATTCGATCAAATGGCTGTACTCAGGTTCCGGCTCTTCCACTTTTTTCTTTTCTAAGCGCTCGACCACCGATTCTAATTCTTCTGGCCCTATGGGCTTTAATAGATAATCGAAAGCATTGAAGCGCACCGCCCGTATCGCATATTGGTCGTAGGCCGTTACAAACACGGTTTGAAACTGCGGTTTGGGCAGTTGTTTGAGCAAGTCAAAACCGGAGCCTCCAGGCATTTCTACATCTAAAAAAACTAATTCAGGGTGATGGGCTTCTATCAGTTGCCTGGCTTCTATAATTCCATTCGCACTTCCTACCACTTCCAAAGAGGGGCAAAACAATTGGATCATGGATTTTAGGCCTTCTATTGCTTCCGGTTCATCATCAATCAATAAGGTTTTCATAGCGGATCAGGTCATTTTCAGTTAGTTGGGGGAGCAACAGCACTACTTGAGTACCGGTGGGCAATTGCTGTTTATAAAGATCCCGGGTTCGCATGCTTACTGGTTTGCGGTAGAGGGTCCGTAGTAAGCGAATGCGGTTTCTAATAAGTAGACGACTTCTTACCCTTCGATGGTTGCTTTCTTGGGGAGATCGACGGTAAGATGCCTCACGACCAATGCCATTGTCGGTAATGATGCAGCGCAACATTCCGTTGGCTATGTCCACTTCGATTTTTAGGTGTCCACCTTCTGGTTTGGGTGAAATACCGTGCCAAATGGCATTCTCGGCCAAAGGTTGCAGCAACAACGAAGGCAGGAAGAGCCCCTCACCTTCTACGGTTTCAGAAAGTACAATTTCGTAACTCAGGCGACCTCCCATGCGGATGGCCTCCAGTTCGAGGTAGTTTTCCAAGGCGGCCAGTTCGTTTTCTACCGGTTGCAGCGGCACCTGACTATTGTCGAACACTTGCCGCATGAGCCGCCCGAACTTGCTGAGGTAGCTCAAGGCTGTACGTCGGTCGTTGTGGGAGATGTATTGCACCACCGAATTGAGGGAATTGTATATAAAGTGAGGGTTCATTTGTGCACCAAATGCCTGCACCCTCGCATTGTTTAACGCCAATCGCAACCTATACCTGCGTTGAACCAGGTTCAAACGCAAGTAGAATCCTAGCAATAATAAGGCCAGAAAAAACAGTAAAATACTGGTAATGAACCACCATTTTTCCCAAAAGGGAGGTAAGATCGAAAAGTGTAAAAGAGCAGATTTTACACTCCATACCCCATCGCTGTTGCAAGCTTGTACTTCAAAGGTGTATTTGCCATCGTTGAGCGAAGAAAAAATCACTTGACTTTCAGATAAAGTATCCCACTGGTTTTCTAAGCCCAAGAGTCGATAACGGTATTTAATGTGGCCCGCATTTCGATAAGCCGCTCCACGAAAGTGGACCTCCAAAAAATTCTGATGGTGCGCTAATTCAGCACCCGATTCCAAAACCGTATCTCGTTGATTGACTTCCAGCCCGGTAATGTATACCGGCGGTGGTGTGGGGTTGCGCACCAACTGATGGGGAGCAATACAACATATTCCATTTTGGGTGCTGAGGACTAAAAAATCATTTATGTAATCACCGGAGTATACAGTTTTGGCTGGAAGGCCGTGGGATTCATTGTAAGCTTCGATTTTGAAGCTTCCATCAGATTGTGGTATTATGTGGGCTAACCCTCCGTTTGTTCCTACCCAAAAGCTATCATCATCGCCTTTAATCAGCACGTTGCAATTGTTCGAGGGCAAGCCGTCTGCAATAGTTAATTGTTTCAATACGCGATTGCCCTCCATCAAAAACAAGCCATGGGCCTGCGTTGCCAACCAAATGGAATCGCTGCCTACGTGTAAACCATCTAGCACAAAAAATTCTGGAACATTCTGAATAAGCTCGGTCTGACCACGCAAAGCCCCTTCTCGATTTAGAATCAGGCCTTTATTTCGCGTGAAGATGTAATATAAGTTGGAGGTTTCGAGTGCTCGGTACAATCGATCTTTGTACTCGAAAGGATGCAGGTTGATAATTTCATCCTCCACCAGTTTACCAAATGGGCTCACCGGCTTTACTAAGCCTTGAATGGGCCTATCAAGCCGGCAAAACAGACGGCTTTGTTGGGGGGTATTTCCTACTGAAATATAAACGCCATTGTCATTATTATAGGCCAACCTCCCATCTTTTCGATTGATCCACAAGCTAAATCCTAAGGAAAGAAAGATGGCCCATTCTTCGCTTAAAGTGGCATTTTTTATCTCCATAGGAAGCACTGAGTGGGTTTTGCGGTTGGGATGTGCTTCTTGAAAGAAAATCTCGCTCAAGACACCATGGCTATTGCAGAAATACACCTTCTTATTTTCTGCATCTAACAGTGCTTTTATAGCCTGGAACCTGGCCTTCCCCAAGCCTTCATTGAAGGTAAGGCTGTACTTGTTGGGAACATAATACAATCCATCACCTCGGGTAGCTACCCAAAAACCTCTTTCCTGATCTTGAATGATGCTTGTGACCGACTGGCCCTTGAAATAATGCTTAGGAGTAAGACTTAAATCTCCGCCGGGAAACACCTTTAATCCACCATTCAAAATTCCTACCCAAAAGTCGCCTTCATGATCTTCGTACATACTATAGGTATGTGGGGCAGGATCATCCAACATTTTAGGTGGTGATTTGAAATCATAAGTAGCAATCATTTGGTCCATCATCAACCAAAACCGCTTTTTGTCTCTCGATTCCAGTGCATCTTTCCGGATGATGTTCGTACTAGGAATGAATTTGATGGCATGAGAATCGGTCTTTCCAGACACTTTGTCTTTGAAGCTAAAGTGCATTTTACCATCATCATACGGTCCATAGTTCGCCTCCACCAATAATTCTCCGTTTTCTAATTTAGTGAGTCTGAAATGTTGAAAGCTATCTGTGGTCGCTTCAGGATGTATTTGCCAAGCGCTGTCAATAACCGTGAGCCTTTTGCCACAAAGCACATCAGGTGGCCCCTCATCTTTGGGCAAAATTTTATAAATAACCGGATGAACGAATGGGTTTATGCTTGAAATATCTTTGACAAAATCGGATTCGAACTTTCCATTGCGGTAAACGGCAATGTTGGGGAGGTAGGAATAAAACCAAATATCCCCATTGGGAGCTACTTCCCCACCAAAAATTTCACCTTCACACAAGCCGTCAGCTGCGGTGTAACTGGTAAAAGAGGTACCATCAAAACGGCTGACACCTAAATCGGTTGTGATCCACAAATAGCCTTGATGATCGGTGAAAAGCTGATAAATGGTATTGCTTTGCAGTCCATCAGCTACAGTATAGCGCTTAGAAACCAGTTCCGGCATTTCAGGCTGCACCTGTGAAAAGGCAGGAAAAGAAAGGAAAAGACAGAGGTAAAAAAGGACTCGCAACAAACTGAATGGGGCTTAGTGAGGTGCTCTGCCAGTAAAATACAAAAAGTTGAATTAGGAACAGTAAAGGTAAACGGGTATCATTTCCCCCATGGGCGTGGCAAACTGATGAACTTCATGGTGCTCATACCCGGGTAAAGTGAAGGTGTGCACTACTATGCGAATTCCTGGAGGGAGCAGCTCTTCGAAACGAAACGACAGCATTCCCAACGAATAGCGGGTCAGGTAAAGGTAAATGACGTCTACTCCCTCCAATGGAGTTTCTAAATAAGAGGCGTGCCGTAATTCCACCCTTTCCCTTAGTTCGTCCTGCTGCAACATGGTTTGCGCTTCCGCAAACCGTTGATCATCCAATTCTACACCAACGGCCTTGGCGCCAAATTCTTCAGCTGCAATGCGCAACGATCGCCCATCACCACACCCGAGGTCCATCATGGTCTCGTTGGGCTGTAGTTGGGCTACTTGTAAACAGAATCGGATGAGTTCGGGAGTGGTAAAAAACTGAGGATCCCGGTAACTTTGATCGAAGTATTGGAGCGTACTGTCGGCCATTCAATTCAAGATAAAGGTCACTGGAAAAGAGAGCCAGCTCCCCAGGGGTGCTCCTGCCTCATCCGTTGCAGGCGCTTGAGCAGGCAACAGAAGCGCCAGCCGCAAGGCTTCTACATCCAGAGCAAAACTGGCACTGCGTTCAAGCTGTGCCAACGTAGTTTTTCCATCTGCAGCGATCCAGGCTTTTACGACCACCATGCCCGAAAAACCTCCATCCCGGGCTGACTTTGGATAGTGTAACTGCTGCGCTACATGGTTGGCAACCGAAGTCTTGCTTTTGCCGCTTTGGGCGCCTGGCGATGGTGCTCCTACCGGCAAAACCGGTGGGGCAATGCCCTGCCAGGAAGCTTTGTTTTTGGGAACCAATGCAAAATATCGGGGAGCTGCACTGGCAAACCATTGCAGGTAGCCATGGTACAAGTCAAATACAAAACTTCCGGAGCTCATGGTGCCGATAAGTGCCCGTTTGCCTGCTTGTTCATATTCCTGCAACAAAAGGATGGTATGACTGCCTTCCAAAGGAGTTGAGGTGCCACTAAAAACCAGGGACATTTTCCCGGATTGATTTTTAAGGATTTGAGCAAATCCCAATTTACCCTTTTTCACCGCCTTGTTCTTGGGTGCTTTTTCATCGCTGGCCAACCAAAACTCGTAAAGCGTGGCATCGGCTTGCGCAGGTATTTGTAAACCTGCAACCAACAAAAGCATAAGGGCTAAGATTCTCATAGACTAAATTTAATCGGCATCATATATTCCACTCGAATGGCCTTTCCCCGGTGCATTCCGGGCTCCCACGCAGGCATTCCCCGAACTACACGGATGCACTCCGCCTCTACTCCACCAATGCCTCTGTATAGCCAAACATCGTCAATCGATCCATCTTCCATAACCACAAAGGAGACCAATACCTTTCCGGCAATGCCCGCTTTTCGCGCAGCTTTGGGATAATTTAAGTTTTGGCCCAGGTACTTGAACAACTCCGCTTCTCCGCCAGGAAATTGTGGCATTTGGTCTACTAAAGTGAATATGTCAACTGGATCTTTTGAAGCCGTATCACTGGTGTCATTGGGTAGTTTGGGCGCTTCAATTTTCGGTTCTAACCGCATGGCCCTCACGGTCAACCAGTAGAAATCTACTTCATTAAAGAAGTCCATCGTGCCTTCTTTCGATTTATAATAAAGCACGAATTTTTGGCCACTTTCAGGATCTATCAGCTTAAAGTAATAGGTCCCTTCTTCGGCCTCTTCACTATAGTTTTTGATGGTAAATTCCCCCTCGAACCAATCTCCCAGGTCTTTCGCAACCACTTTACCAACCGACTTGCCGGGCGACTTCTTTATCGTGATTGTACCGGATAGTTTGGTCTCCTTGAAATCTTTCCCTCCGAGTGCTTTTTTTTGAATCACCTTGAGTTCGAAATCATAACCTGGATAGGCCATTGATGGGGAGATGCCCATCACGAAAAGCAATAGAAAACTGAGGAGTGTGCGCATGAGGGGCAAGATTTATTGGGGTTTTTCCGAAAATACGGATTAATTAAACCCGCACAAACAAGATGGTTCTGGTTTGCCCATTTTGATGTAAACTCGTCGACGATAGCCGACCACTTATCTAATTCAACCAACACTTCACTGCTCGAAACGTAAGAAAATCACTGACCATTGTAGCTGGGCAACAACCATGGAGGATGGCGAACTCATAACCAAACTGATTGAACGCAACGAAGCAGCGTTTGAATACCTGGTGCGCGAATACCAACGTCAGGTGTTTTCTACCTGCTACAGTTACGTACAAGAAGAGTTTGCCGCCGAAGACCTCGCCCAAGAAGTGTTTATCGAGGTGTTTCGTTCCATCTCCAATTTTCGCCAGGATGCCAAGTTGAGCACCTGGATCTACCGCATTGCGACCACCAAATCGCTGGACCACATCAAAAAACAAAACCGCCAAAAGCGTTCTGCAAAGCTCAAGGTACGTCTTGGGTTAATGCCCACCGACATTGCCGATCCGGCCAATTCGAGCACTCCCGAAACGGAATTGGAAAACCAAGAGCGCGCTTTGGTGTTGAAACAAGCATTGGACACGTTGCCAGACAAACAACGCATCGCGTTTACGCTGCAGCAGTACGACGGCATGTCGCAGAAAGAAATCTCGGAGAGGATGGGGTTGAGTGAAGGGGCGGTAGAGTCTCAGCTTTTTAGGGCAAAGAAATCGCTGCGCCAAAAATTAGAACGGTTTTACCGCAATCAAAAAGAATGAAAAAAAATGGAGTTTATTGCAGGATTGTTTCCAAAATAGCTTCAAAGTCTTTGTAACCATTATTCATCGTGACACCAAAATCAATTGAACAAGAGGTCGAAAAGACCTTGAACAGCCTCCAGGACTTGCCTCACCTCGAGCCGGATGCTTTTTTCTACACCCGGCTCAAAGCCCGGATGGAAAACGAAATTATACGGCTACCGTTTTGGATGACAGTTCCTTTTAAACGATTTGCATTTGCCTGTTTCGGCTTGCTTTTAGTGGCCAATTCCTTCACTATTTTGCAATCCTTGCAATCGGGGACCCAGGAACAAATGAGTGCCGTGCATACCATTGAAGACTTGTCTCAGGAGTATTTCTCTACTGATTTCTCGTTATACCAATAAGTATGTTGCAGTCTACACGTTTCCTATGGCTGCTGATTGCATTGCTTTTAGGATTAAACCTGGTTACACTGGGCTCGATTTGGCTGGCCCCTGCTTTGGAAAAGGAAAGCAAAACATTTCGGCCGCCCCACATTTTGATGGAACGCCTGGAATGGTCGGAGGAACAAACCCAAGCTTTTGAAGCGGCCCGGGCCAGGCATTGGGAGGGCTTAAGCATTTACCGGCAACAGGAAATCGCCTTACGAAAAGAACTGTTTAGCAACCTAAAGTCGCAGGACACGCTCAAAGTGGCACAAATCACCCGTGAATTGGGCCAACTGCGGGGCATCCACGAACAGCAACTCTTCGCCCATTTTCAAGAACTACGCACCATTTGTAAAGGAGATCAGGTCAAGGAATTTGATTCTTTGATGGAAGAAATGGCCAGCATCATAGGAATGCCTCCTCCACACCATCGTGGCCCGGGACCCAAAGGGCCTCCACATCATCGTCCAGGTGATGGTCCACCGCGATGATCACCGTGCTGTTATTAAATCTTTAAAATGCTGCAAGAGGTTTTCATCGTCTTGTAAACGCTCCTTCAAAACCTTACGGTTTTTCTTTTCTGCCTCCGGTAGAGCATTCAATTGTTCTTCAGTCCACACACGCATCAAAATAATGACCAGTTCACGGTCCTCCGCCTTGGTCAATCGTGGAAGAAAACAAGGTTGGGCCAGTGTCATCACCGCTGCTTGCCATGCTTCTTGCTGGTAATGAACGATCGCTAAATTCCGCATCAGCGCATAATGACACGGATGCGTCTCCAAAGCGGCCTGATAGATTTGCAAAGCACGCTGCTGGTTGCCCTGGAGGCTATACACCCCGGCCAGATCGTTGCGTACTTCAGGATGGTAAGGATGCACCTTTTGTGCTCGCTGAAAAGCTGTCAAAGCCGATTCGGGATGCTGAAGATGAAACAGTGCCTGTCCTTCATACCATGCAATGGGAAGGGCACTGTGATCGCGGTTCAGGTAGTTGGTGTCTATCTGCTGTGCCATCCCAGCCATGGCTTCCCAGTTTTCGGTAAAGCGCAATTGATACAACACCAATGACTTTTTTTCCTCTTCGTGACGGTGCCATAACCAAAAACCGCCCCAACCGCCTATCACCAACAAAACCCATGGAATGCATTTTTTCATTCCCGAAAAACGTCCCCCTCCGTTCAATGAGCACGCTACTCCGATCCATAGCGCCAATAGGGCCGCTGTGTATGGCCGTTCTGAAGGAAAATAGACCGATGCAAGCACCGCAAAAGCACTACAGGCCAGCAGACTGGCCCACGCCCACACCCACTCTTCGGAGCGCTCGGTGGCTCCTGTAGCGCCCACCGAGTATCCAATGGCTCCAATAAGCAGTGCCAGGAACAATACGCCTGCTACTATTCCCATTTCGGCGGCAAGCCCTAAAAAATCGTTGTGAGGACGCATAAACTGCAGTTGCCCCTGGTTGATGAATTCTGTACCTCCGATTCCTTTTTCACTCATGGCTACCGGCCACTGACCGGGCCCTACCCCCAGAAAAGGATGATCAGCTATCAATTGACGGGAGTTGTGCCACATCAAACCGCGGTCGAACCAGTGGCTGTCTTCTCGAATTTCGTGAAGGGCCTCCGGGTAATTGTCCGCCAATCCTACACCGTTATCCGCCTTCCACTGTATCCACCATTCTCCGGCAAAAACCGGCACCAGCAACAAGATTATCAGTAGCAAAACCGGCCATATTCGTAGGATTTTAATTGGAAGGAAGGGCCTCACTTTGCAGAAATGCAGGATGCCAAAGAGTGTGAACACCAAGGCCATTGAAAACCCAACTCCCTGAGCAATACGACTGCCAAAGGCGGCCAGGGTAGCGAGCAGCAGCAAGAGCGCTACCGCAGCTACTGCTTTCCACGGCTTTCGGTCGGTGAGCATTACGATCCACACAAAGGGCTGCAACAAGACCAAGGCCATGGACAACACATTGGGGTTGGAGAAACCCGCTTCCACCATAGCATCCAGCCGCAAAGGCGTGTAGATGTAGGTTTGATGGTTGATTTGCTGGAATTGCCACACGGCATATCCTGCGATCCAAAATGGGGGCAACACTGCCATACGTGCCAACCAGGCGCGGGCGTGCTCACCAGTGAGTAATCGGGCATTGGTCCAACACAAAGCCAGCAAGAGCAACCAACGCAAGGTGGTAAAAACACCCTCGGGAGTTGTGCCATGGTACCACAACGAACCTACCACCAGCAGCGAGAAAGCTAGGGCCAGCATTTCAAAGGCAGTTGGCGGGGCTTTACCAAATACCGGCATACCTGCCCATGGTCTTGCAATCAAAAGCCCATTCAGCACCACTAAGCCCGAGGCAAGGCCCAACCAACGAGGCAGTAGCACCTGATCCGTTAGGTTGACATCTACTAAAAATAGGAGCACAATGAGCTGAAAACCCCACCAAAGGGCAGACCACCAGCTGGCATTCAGCCGATTGTTGCCCGAGTTCATGAAGTGGGGCGAAATAAGGCCTTGAGGTAATCTCCGTACAGGAATAAAAAGACCAATAGAATGGCGCCAGCAAACAAAGCATTGGCAGCCCAAACCAAGGACCAAAGCAGGGAGTTGAACAAACGGTAGCGCAGGTGGCCGCCAAGGAACTCCCGCAAACGAACGGGCTTGTTTTCCAAAATTAATTCACGCGAAATACGGTTTTGGTACGACCGGTTTTCGAAATACTCAATGCGTTTGTTGAAAACATCAATCTGGAGCAAGGCATACTCGGATTGGTTCATCGCTTTTACGATTTCACGTTCCCGGTCGTTGAGTGGCTGATTGCGCTCAAAACCAAATACATTTTTTAAGGCTCGAAAGTCGTTGCCCATAATAAAGTTTAAGCCGCGCAGGCTGTCTTCCCAAATGCGTTTTTGTTGGTAATAATATTCCAGCTGATCGGTACACACTTTTTGTTTGCGGTCGATCTGTCCCAGGTAATACGCACGGTTCAAAGCTTGGGTGCGCTTAAAAATATCCCGCAACACTTTCATCGCGAGGTCTTTGTCCTTGTCTACCAGCGAAAAAATCACCACATTTTCATCGGTACGCTCCACCGTGTAGGATCGAAAAAGAAGGTCTAACGCAAAAAGGCGCGCTTCTATCGGATCAGCTTCTCGAATTTGATAATGCCCCACCAGATCGTATTCATCTATGATGGGGTGCAATACCGTATCTGAAACGGCAAAGTTCAACAGGTTGTTGATTTCTGTGCTGGTGATCAGCTTTACCACGTCCTGCCGATGGTCTTCTTTCAGCAATAGCTCCGGCCGGGTAACCTTATTTCCTGTCACATAACAGTGAATACTGGCCTCGTAGCGGTTGACCCGAAGAAATTGCAGGAAAACAAATGCCATCACCCAGATGAGAAGCGTTCCCCAAAAGAGCTTTTTCCGGTGCTTGGCAAGAAAAGGAAAAATGGGTTCTGAATATTCGGTACCGTTAGGGGACATAGATAGCGATGGGGTTAATCCGCTAAATTAAACGAATGCAACAAGTGAAAAGTCAACTTGGTAAAAAAGAATAGGCCGTTCAGAAAAAAAGCAAATCGTTCAATGAAAATTGACGGCACCTCTTTTGTCTTGCTAAGTCAAAGACTACCGAACCAGTTTTTGGCTTCGTCTGGGTTGGCAAAGATGCCCACCTGGTAATTGTCGCCACCTTCAATGGACGACTCGATGTTTTCTACCCCCAAACGGGCAAATACATCGTCTCCCGTCACCATAGCGGAGAAATATTTGTTTTGCGGAGACGCAGCAATTAATGCCGGTGTAATTTGACTGGAAACCCATTCCTGATCTTCATCGTCGAGCGCTCCCATAAACCGAGCGTCTACCATGAGCTTACCCGGTTTTTCTTGTTGATAGTAGGCCAACAATTTTTGGTTGGCCGATCGAAATTCTTCAGAGGTTCCGAAACGCTTATAGATGAGGAAACAAGCATTGGGGGTGTCCCATTTTCCGAATTGGACGTAATCGTCCTCATAGTGTATCATTGTAGCGCGATTTGCTCCAAAATTCGGGATTTCCTGCTTTCAATGCATCATTCTCCAAACAAGATTTTCAAAACCTTGCTGCGGTAGCTTTTCCCGATGGGTACACGTTTTCCTTCCAATTCCAGTTGGTTTCCCGACTGACTCCGCACCCAATGTTTGTTGACAATGTAGGATTTGTGGACCCTCAAAAACTGATCAGACGGTAAGCTTTCTTCCAATTTGCGCAGGGATTCCAAGGCGACCAGGCGTCCGGCTGTGGAGTGAAAGGCCACGTACTCTCGCAACCCTTCGATGTAGACCAAATCACTCAATTTGAGACGGTGGGTTTTGTAGTCGGCTTTCACCGTGAGGTATTCTGTGGTAGTGGTAGCGGGAACTTCGGTAGAAGGGGGACTACTATGCTGCCTCTGCCCTTTTTCTCGGCTCACCTTATTGATGGCTTGCAAAAAGCGCTCGAAAGAAAAAGGCTTGAGCAAATAGTCGGAAACCTCCAATTGATAGCCTTCCAGGGCATATTCCGGATAAGCGGTAGTGAAGACCACCGAAGGCCTCTGGTGCAAGGTGCGCAAAAAGTCGTTGCCTTTCAATTCGGGCATTTGAATGTCGAGCAAAAGCAAGTCTACGCGTTGTTGTTGCAATATGGGCAATGCCTCCATGGGGTTCCTGCAAGTGCCCAACAGTTGGAGGGTGGGTACCCGGGCAACGTAATTTTCTAACAGGTCGCGCGCCGGTTGTTCATCGTCTACAATGAGGCAATTCAGGATCATACCATCAATTTCAATTCTATTGAAAAAACCGTAGCAGTCGCTTCGATGTGTAACTGGTGCTGCTGCGGATAGCGCAACTCCAACCGCCTTTTCACATTGGCCAGGCCTACCCCACCGGTAGCATCTTTCACATCGGGAATTTTGGGTTTGCTGTTGGAGCATCGAAAAATCAACTCTGGCCCCTTGTCTTTCAATTCTATTTGAATGAAGCCTTGCGGATCGGTTTCGATTTTGCTGTGCTTGAAGGCATTTTCTACAAAGGGCAATAGCAGCAGTGGCACTAGATCGCGTGATTGGTTCAAGCCACTGGTCTCAAAACTCACTTGGGTGATATTTTGATCTTTGAGCAACTGCAACGCGATAAAACTACGAATGTAAGTAACCTCCTGGCCGACCTGTACCACCTGTCCGGCACTGTCGTAGAGCACATAGCGCAACAGCTCCGACAGGCGAAGCAGCATCTCCGGTGCCTTAGGCGAAGCAGTTTGAGTAAGTGAATAGATGTTGTTGAGCGCATTGAATAAGAAATGGGGATTGATTTGGGACCGCAAAAATTGCATCTCTGCTTCTAAGCGCTGGTTTTGCAATTGCATCTCCCGCTGCTCTCGGGCCCGGCGTTCGCGAGAAAAATAATAGATAGAGCTAACAAAAAGTACTGCGATGGCTGGCAAACTGGTGACCAGAAAGCGACCCAACCTGCGAAGATTTAAGGAAGGAAATTCGGGGGGAGGACCGGGTAGTCTTCTTCTGCGGAGTATTTCTCGCACTTCTACATCAAAAATGGACCAATGATCGACCCAAAAGTTGACCAGCTGGTAAAGCAGCAAAAAGATGAGGACGGATACACCATAGAGCACTACGCGCTTTTTGCCCAGTAGTTCGGGCATCAGTTTTTCGGAATTCAAATAGAAAAGCCCGGCCTGGGTGCCAATGAGCAACACGCCACGCAACAGGGCCAGGTGGGCCTCACGAAATTGACTGAATAACCATACCATGACGGTAAGGTAGGCCACCCACACCAAAAGGTGCCAGGTCCAGGACGGCAGAGAGGTACTGCGCATGCATCAAAAATAGCGGATTTCAGGGCCTGAAATCAAGGGGTTCCACCAAACCACTAAAAACTTCAACCAATACCGGTTTTCTATCAACAACCGGTCTTTCGGGCGGCTTACGCGGGGCGGGTTTCCGTTGGTTGAGACAATGCAGTCGTTGGTTGAAAACACTTGGAAACGGCACAGGAAGGCCCCTGCTTTGCCTTCATACAAGCAAAACCATTGAACAACATAATTCAAAAATGAAGCAACTATGAAACGTTTTAAAATTGCCGGTTTAGCCTTGATGGTGTTCTGCGGAGCATTGGCCATTGCCGGCACCTCCAAATTGGACCGAAAGATGCACCAACGT
Organism: uncultured Flavobacteriales bacterium; assembly: GCA_937899835.1. GTDB lineage: Bacteria > Bacteroidota > Bacteroidia > Flavobacteriales_G > Salibacteraceae > CALCCE01. Next base: position 28,500 of record CALCCE010000284.1, read on the forward strand.
TTGGCTTTTCTCACCGAAAAACTCGACTTGAGTGCCGAACAACAAGAACAACTTAAAGCCATCACTTCTGAATTTCATCCCCAGTTTGAGGCCTTGCGGGAGCAGGAATTTGAACATCCGGCGGATAAGATGGAAGCCGCTAAAAGCTTAAAAGAATCGGCATTTGAAACCGTTCGTGCCATTCTTACTCCCGAGCAGCAAGTAAAGTTCGATGCCCTAAAAGCCGAACGAGAAAAGCGCAAAGGTCCTCCTTGCGGAGACCGCCAAACCTGGAAAAATGAAATTGAGCCGGTGATTCTGGAAAAGCGGATTGCCTTTGACGCCCAGTTGAGCGCTACCGAACAGGCCACCCTGGCTGCGGTGCGCAGTCAAATGCCAGAGCGACCCAAACGTGAAAACCGCGGACAAGCCGGCGAACGCCCCTCGAAAGAAGAGCGCCAACAACGCCACCAGGAAATGCAAAGCATAGTTGCTCCCGTAAAAACGATTGTGGACAATCACCGGGAAGCACTGAATGCCATTCAATTAGAAATCAAATCCCTCATAAAAGATAAGTGTGGCATGACAGACGGCATGAACGAGGCAAGGCCAGAACGTGGACCTCGCAAAGGGAGAGCTTCTGATCCTGAAATGCGCCACATGGTGCGCTTTCTGTTGTTGGACCCGGGCACATCGACCACGGGTGCAGGCAATGCCGACCGCACGGTGCGGGTGTATCCCAACCCAGCAAGCGACAACGCCACCTTTACTTATCAGGTATTGAGCGATGGTCCGGTTTCGGTGGGCCTGCTCAACAAGGATGGACAGGTGGTACTTCAGGTGTTTGAAGGCACACAGGCGGCCGGAGCATACGAAGTGAATCAGCCTTTGGGCAACTTAAAAACGGGTGAGATGTATTTCTTTCGGGTAGAAGATGTAGCCGGCAGCAGCACCGAAAAATTCATGGTCCTTCCGTAAGCAACTTTGCAGAATTGATTCGGGTGAAGGGAGGCGTTCCAAGTTGGGCGTCTCCCTTTTTAATGTTGAATGGGTAGCAGATGACTTTCGCTTTTAGCTTTCCAAGCTTATCAACTGGAAGAATTGCTTTTCACCCTCACAATCAATATGTTTGAAACATTCTTATAGCTTGGCCGCTGTTTGTAACTTCCCTCTCCCAACTCCTCCGATTTATCATGCTTAAGTCGACATTAATATTCTCATTTGTCCTGTTTTTCACCTTCCAAGGCCTCGCCTGCTCTTGTTTTCCGGGCACCCTCAATTTCTTCAGTAATACCCATCCTGATGCACAAATTGGAGTGATTCGGTTAGACTCTACCTATGTGGGCCAAAACCAAGGTGGCGATCCTATGCCCATGGCGGTGTTTACCCTTGTGGAGAATTACACCTTCGACTCTAAAGTTGCTGGGGATACGCTTTTGGTGTTTGGTCAAGACGGCATCAATTGCGCGGTAGGGTTTGGGCAATTCAATATTGGTGACACGCTGGTTGCCTCATTGGGGCTACAGGATGGTATTTTATACATTCCCTTCTTTAGCAATTTTGGCGGCACCTGCGGCACGCATTACCTGCCTATTCAAAACGGACAATACAACGGTCTTTCTCTTTCCGCTATCCGCGAAATCACGTTCAGCACCATCACTTCAGTGCAAGAATTGGCTCCCGCCAATGCTTTGCACGTTTATCCTAACCCGGCGAGGGAAACCATCACCATAGAAGGCAAGGTAACCGGTGAAGTAGCCCTGCGTCTATTGAATGCTGCCGGTCAAACGGTGGAATACCTCCCAGCCACGGCCTTTCGCCCGGAAGAAGCCCTTGATGTGTCGCACCTACCGCAAGGCATTTATTTCCTGCGTTTAGAAGGTCGCGCGTCCATGACCACCATCAAATGGGCCAAAATGTAGCTGCACTGCTCTGGAAATAATGCTTTGAAATAGCGTTTGGGAAGGGTTCCCGCATTGGTTTTTGGTAAGCCAATACCACTTTTTTTCTTGCCGTTAAAATAGTTTTGCTTGGGCAGGCAACCCTATTGGGAGTATATTGCATCACCATCCGTACCCTATTGGTACGTACCACCATGTCCACCAAAATCTGCTTCACTTGTTTTTCACTTTTCACTCCTGTTTCAACCGGATAGGCCACGCTTTGGCGTGGCTCGTTTTATTCACCACTCCCCTGTTCTGGACGGGATGTCAACAGCCCAGTCCGGACGATCAACAGGTCCAACAGTTTGTCGATTCGATCGAATATTATGCACAAAAGAAGCAATTCGATGTTGCGGAATCCTGGACACTCCAAGCGCTTCAACATTTTCAGCAAACTGGCAATACCGAACAAGAAGGTCGATTTTGGGCGCAACGCTTGTCTATAATGGTCAATCTTGGGCGAGGGAAGCAAGTGCGCGCTCTTTTTAGCGATAGTGTGGCCAACTGTTTTGAGGCATTGGAAAATGATAGTCTAAAGGCCGAACTCCTACTGTTGCGCGCCTGGAGTGAGCGCATCTGGGGCGACTTTGTACAAGCAGGCGCCACACACCGCGAAGGCTTGGTATACACTGCTTCCATTCCAGAAACCCGGGCACGTCTGCTCATGGGTTTGAGCGTTTGCGATCGGATTACCAATAGTTTTTACCAACACCGCCAACATTTGAACCAGGCTGCCCGGGCCATCGATCTGGTTCCGATGCCTAACCAACAACGCCTGCGGGTAGACCTCTACAGCTTTCAGGGCAAGGCTTTTGCCAGCGAAGGAAACTATCATGGGGCGGCAGAATATGGACGCGCCTGCCTGGAACAAGCCCTGAGTAGCGAATTGCCCATTCCCGAATATGCTTTGGGCACCTACCACCTCAACCTGGCACGCTACCTCTATAAAATCAATGACTCACTCGAAGCTGATTCGCTTTTGGCAAAAGCGGAGGTACTGTTTGAGAAGACAACTCCCGGCCCTATGGGTAAAGAGTTTTTGACGGTATACCGTATTCGTTTGGCCCAGGCACTTGACCATCAACGGAACCACCAGGTGCAGGCTGCTATGGAAGATTTTATGAGGGTGGTGCCGCACCATTTGAAGAGCAATTTTATTCAAATGGAAAAACACCACCTGCAAGGCAGCTATTTTGCCCATATCAATCAACTGGATTCTATGCACCATCACTTTTTAGCAGCCCTGCGCCCCGATCGGGTTGCATCGGTACAAAGTCGTCTTGGGGTGCTCAACAGTTATTGCCGAGCCCTCCAAATACATCGTCAACCAAAAGAACTTCTGGAAATTTCGTCCCAAGAGCTGGCTTTTATTCAATTGACCATTGGCACTTTGAAAGACTCTCGGCTGTTGGGCGATGCTGCTATGCCCTTGGCTAAACTCCAATTGTTCCGCGCCCGGGCATGGCAAAAGATGTATACCCAAAAGCAAAAAGTGGCTTATCTGGACAGTGCGCTGGCTGCCAGTCGGATGGCCTTGCAATTGCAACACGGCACCATCCTTTCCCGCTTGAGTTACAGCCAGATGGGGGCCAACACCCGCCTGAAAGGATTATATGATCTCGGGTTTCAACTGTTGATGGAAAAATGGCGCCTTACCAAAGATGCCGCAATATGGTACGAAGCGCGGGACTTGGCCGATGCTGCCAACACTTTGCGCCTGAGCGGTCGGGTGGCGCTCGACCAATGGCGAAGCAACCTCAACGAGGCACTGCTTTTACGGGGCGACTCCTTGTGGAGCCAATTATCCGGGCTCAGACGTGCCATTTATAGACAAAAGCGAAAAGGGCAACCGACCGATAGCCTGCGGGTTGCTTTTCGGTCGGTACGCGTGCAACACGACCTCTACCAACAAGAATTATTGACACAACTGCCCGATTTTTCTGTTTTTTCAGCGCAAACCACTACTCGTAGCACAGAGAACGATAAACTAATTCCCAAGGGAGCTTTGCTACAATGGTTGCAAACCGAACGCACGACTTACGCTTTAGTAGCAGGCCCACAGGGCAAAGCAATACTGGAACTTGGCAACGATTGGCATCAACACCTCACTCCCTTTTTATCGGGCATTCAAAAAAACAAGAAAAATGAACTGGCCGAAGCGGGCTTTGCCCTGTATGAACAGTTGATTGCCCCTTTGACCTCTACTCTGGCTGCTGCTAAGGCAGTGACGATTGTTCCATCCGGCGATTTGTTTTATTTGCCTTTTGGCGCACTGCCCACCCAAGAAGTGAGTTTGCCGGAGCGTGCTTACACAAGCTGGCCCTTCTGGGTAAAAGATGTACACCTGCAGTATGCCTATCGTGCGGGTACTCTCCAACCCAGCACCTCGCATTCTGATACCTCCGCTTTAAAATTTTTGGCCCTGGCACCGGTTTTTATGTCCGATGAATCCGAGGAAGGGGCAGCCCTTCCTGCCTCGGAAAAAGAAGTGGAAAGCATGGCCAAAATGCTACGTTCCAAAGGCCACCAAGTGGAGTTGAAAACCAGAGAGGAAGCGACCAAGCGCAACTTTAAAAACCTTGCCAATCAGTTTGACGTTTTGCACGTGGCCTCACACAGCGTTTCACCCAAGGGCGACCCGCGTTTGTCGAGCCTGGCCTTTTCAAAAGAAAGCCCTGACGAAGATGGGATGCTATACCTATCAGAATTGTATCGAATACCACTCCGAGCGCGCTTGGTGGTGGTAAGCAGTTGCGAAAGTGGTGCTGGTGAAGTAGAGGCTGGCGAAGGCCTCATCAGTTTGGGGCATGGCATGCTCAGCGCAGGGGCCGAAAATGTGTTGGTAGCCAATTGGAAATTATACGACGACCATACCCAAACCTTGATGGAAGCTTTTTACCAGCAATGGCCCGAGCGCGGTGAGGCAATGGCCTTAGCGGCTGCCCAACGGCAGTTGTTGGAGCAAGCCCGCACCTCCGCCCCCAAAGTATGGGCAGGGTTCCGGCTCATGAAAAAATAAGGCAACGCAACACTCGATCCACGACTCACAAAGGAGGACACTATTGTTTAGGTGTGTCCTCCTTTTTTGTTGTTCCTCAATATGTCGAACGGCTTAAGTCTTCCTTCCGGTGAGGCGCTGTGCCTCAATTAAGGGCAAAAGACCCGCTCTATTTCCTCTAACCTTGCTCATTCAACGATGAGTTTTTCGGCAAGTACTGTAGCGTCTTCTCCTTGTAGTTCTATTCGGTAGAGGCCCGCAGGAAAGGCCGAAACATCTACCTGGGTAGGTCCTACACCGTTCTGCTGCCACACCAATTGTCCAACGGCATTGTAAAAAGAAATGCGGGTAACTGCTCCGTGGGGCAACGCCACTTGCACATAATCGCTGCTGGGATTGGGGTAAACCCAGGCGGCCGTGTGCATGGCTGCTGACTCTGACTCGTTCTCGGTGCCAGGAACCACGGTTGCTCTGCGAAAGGAAACCAACTGACCAGCACAATCGAAAGCCTTGCCGTTGCCATAGCTTAAGTTGGCTGGCGCATACACCAACATGCTGCCTGGGGCATCGGGAAGAAACTCTATGATACCGGGTAGACGGGTTACGGGAGTTTGATTCCACGTAGTGGCTACTCCACAATCCGGAAGGGTGGTTTCGTACCGTACGATGCGCATATTGACCTGTCGATTGCTCACCCATTTATAACTGGCATACACCTCATTTCCGGTAGTACAATCTTCTACGATGCTATTGGCCTGATCGTGTTCGCCTACATTGAAGGAATGCGACCGAATGACATCTCCCCCTCCGTTGATTCGTAAGTAGACGGGATTGTACTCTCCCACCTGAAAGTGCTCGGTAAGCAACATAGAAAATTCATTGGTCCCCACAAGAGCCATGTCCTCTAAGGTCTGGCTGGTGATGCCGGGAATTTCATAGGTATTGTGCCACCCTACTGTTCCATTATAGAGATTGAGGTTCATGGCCGTCACCTGATCGATTCTTCCACCGGTGGAGGAGTTGTTATAGGACACGATAGCGTCCAACAAAGCCGGAGACGAACGCCGTTCTACAATTTGAGGGTCGTTGATGGCATTAGCAGCCGTAAAGTGCCAGCCGATAAAGGGTACATGCCCGTTGCGCACCTCGAAAGAAAAGGCAAATACGCTTTGTGCCAGGCTGCCGGTTTCTAAGCGATTGCCCACCACTGCACAGAGTTTGTGTCCGTTTTGCTCCATAATGGTAGCATCGGTCATGTGGTGGTAGCTGTAGTTGCCCGAACCGGGAAAATCCCTGGCCCACAACAAGGTACCACTTTCGGTAATCCGGGCCGCGGCCACTTCGTCCCCGGCATTTCCCACCACGATATAGCCCGGGTCGCGTGGATTGGTAATGGGTAGGATTTGAATGGCCTCCGAAGGTTGAGCAAATTCAATTTCACGGGCCCACAGCAAGGCCCCGGCATCGTTGACTTTCAGAATCAGCATGTGTGCTGCCGCACTTTTCCCGGCAATGAAATACTCGCTGGGATTGTCGAGGCTTTGGCACACGGAATGCGCCTCATCGTTGCCATTGGGATCGCCAAAATGGTATTCACTAAGGGGAGCACCATCGGGCTCCATGAACAAGATGTGCGCATCGAGCATACCGTTGCTGTTGAGAATGGAGTTGATGGCGACCCAATTGCATCCCGGATTGAGCAAGGCGGTGCCTTTGGGCTCAATTACCGTAATGTCGAAACCATTGGGGTATTGGTGGTTGAAAGATTGTGCACCAAGAGGCCAGTTCGGTAAAACGCAAAGCCAAAGGCAAATCAAACCATGGTAAAACAAAGTTTTTCGATCGTAAATCATAGGATTTTGAATAAAGGATAACATGAATGCATCCGATGGCTCCCCACCTATCTCTTCACCTTCATCAGGGCCCATTGAAAGCTGAAGGTTGGCCTTGGTTGCCACCGAACCCGGTGCTGGTGTAGAATGGTAGCAACCGGAGCTATGTTTTGAAGGATTTCCAGCTCCTGATGCCCACTCATCAAGCGTCACTAAGGTGAAAAACCCAAGGGTTTAACAAGATGAAAAACGACCTTTATGGATAAATGGAGCGGATTGATTGATCAATAACGTTCATTGATGATGAACGCTCATGCCTCGGTTTGAGAAAAAGAGGTTAAAAAAGTGTGATAGGCTACTTTGTAAGTTGCCCCTACCGGAATGACGGTTTGTTCAATGGTGACTTCCGACTTTCCGGCGGCCGATACCTTGGAAAGGTTGACGAGGTAACTGCGGTGGAGGCGCAAAAATTGGGGATCGGATTGCAACTCCCGCTCCAAGGTCTTGAGCGGCAAGAGCGCCAGGTGTTTTTTCTGAGTGGTAATGATCGCGCAGTAATTGGCCTCTGCTTTTATCCAGAGTATCTCCTCTTTGGGAATCTTCACTGTTTCCTGATTGATTTTCAGGGTTAGCAGGTTGGCAGTTGCGGATTGGGGTACCCCCTTTCCCTTTGGCCTACCATCTGGCTTTGATTCAGGTGCTGCGGCCATTTTACTTATTGGCAGGTACTTCCTAAAAAAGAATCCAGCTACACCTACGGTTAGCAACACCAACAATGCTCCCCAGCTATAGATGGCCCACCCCTTGGCAGGCACTTTAAATTCGATTTCCAGCGGGTCGGACCACCCCGAAATGTTGCTTCTTACAGTGGCTGCTATGCGGTGTTCACCAGAAGACAAGTCTGCAAGGTGAATCAATGGACGCGAAGCATCTACCCAGGGGCCTCCATCAATAGAGTAGCGATAATGCAAGTTGCTTTCGGTGAGTGAGATGGTGGCAATTTCAAAGGTGAGCCCCATGGACGGTTGCTCTTGCGTTGGTTGGGACGGTATTACCTTCAAATCGGCCAACACGGGTGGCGCTCGGTTGGGCAAGAGCAAGGTAGTATCCACTACTGAAATGCCTCCGGCACCGGCAATGTAGATCAATTCCTGATCGAAAGCCACATCACTTACCAAATCAGCCAGAAGGCCACTGCCAGCATTCAGGTGCTTCCAGTTCCAATCTTCAGGTGGATCGCTTGGGTTGCTCACACTGTAAACACCGGTATTACTAGCCATCCACAATCCTCCTTCGGGGGCTTCTCGCACTTTGTTGATGTGGTTGGGAAAGTCTCCCTGACTTTGATCGATATGCGCCAATAATTTACCGTTATGGTATACGTAGGCACCCCACCCTGCCGTGGCCACCAATACTCTACCGGGGGCTATCTGTACCAAATCAGTGATGCTTTTTTGTGCGGTCTCTTTCAGCACCAGTGTACGCTCTTTGGTGGCCATGTTCACCTGATATATTCCTTTATTGGTACCACACAAAAAAACTTTGCCGGCAAGAGGAAGAACGGTATGAATCGGCGAAGGAGTTCGCAAGTAATGATGGTATAGTTGCTCTACTGCCTTGGTGTCCTTCCAATCGTAGTCTTCTTTCCACTTCACAATGCCCATACGGTTGGCCACCCACAACTGCCCGTCCTCTGTTTTTAAAATTGTATTGATCGTAAAATTGTTGGCATGGAGGGGCTTCAACTTACCATCTGGTCCATACCAGAAAAGGATTTTGTTGGCCAGCAGCAGCAAGCCCCCATTGTGAGGGAGCATTTGGCTGATTTGGCCTGGTTGAGGTTCCAAACGATTGGGAACCACATGGAGTGCATCGCCCCTTAGATGCCCCATTAGGCCATAAGCCGCGCCAAACCATACCTGGTTCTGCCAGGAAACTAAACTGGATACCGGAACATGCGGCAAGTGTTCGCTGGTGAAGTGGCGCATACCGGGCGATGGTGCATAAAAAAGCCCCTGGTTGATAGTCGCTACCCAGTAGCCATTTTCGTGGTCGGAACAAGTAGCCGCCAGACTAAGGCCCTGCAATACGGGCGCAGAAACTTCGTTGGTGCCAAAAGTCCAATAACGCAAGCCGTGCGAGGTACCAATGGCCACTTGATCGGGAAAAGGACCATGCGAAACGGTTTGGATGACTTCACCTTCGGGTAAATCCAACTGATGCAACACCTCGTTTTGCCGGTTCAGGCAGTAAAATCGGTGCTGAAGGCCAACCAACATGCGCCCATTTTTCTGCAACCAACGGGAATGCCCGGTTCGTTCTTTTGCAAAAGGAAGCTTCTCACCTGTATTGCGTGTAAAATTGTGAACGAACAAAGGAGTACCTCCCGCCATCACCTCGTTGTTGTTTTCCCACAAGCCACAGAGGTGTCCAATTTTTTTCTCGACTGTTGTTTCTACTTTGCCATCTGGATAAATACGTGCTAGAAAACCTCTACTACCGCCAAGGTAAACGCTACCGTCAGCGGTTTCGCAAAAAGCTTTGAAATGACGGGGTGGTACCGCATGCTGAAGCGATGGTGTGTTTTCGGGGTTGTAGAATTTTCCTTCGTAATAATAGCAAGGAATGCCGTTGTAGGTCAATATCCAAATCCTACCGCGCGAATCTTCATGCAGTTGAAGCACCTCGTTGTCGGTGAGCCCATCTTGCACCGTGAAGGTGACGAACTGTTGTCCATCGAAGCGACACACGCCAGCATCGGTACCCACCCAAATGTAACCTTGAGCATCCTGGATAACCGAATAGGTCGTGTTGCTGGGCAATCCGTTTTGAATGTCGTAATGGCGGTTGAAATGCGTGGGTGCAATTGCACGTAAAGCAGGGGCATTAAGACTACACCAGCTAATAAGTAGTAAAAGGCAAGTACTCCAAAAAATGGACCTCATGGGCAAAAGTGGCGGATGGTACCGATAAAATTAAGCTTTAAAAGCAGGCTCCACTACCAACGAGCAATACTTTTGTATGAAGGTTGGATTTCTTTTTGTGGCGGATGACCTCGCTTGTTGAAACGCACCTCTCTTCTACCCACCTTATGTTTTGAAGCATTGTTGTTGATGTCTGTTTCATGAATAGATGCGACTTAAAGTCTTTTTGAACCTTGATCCCGGTGTTGGACCTTGTAATTGGACCAACATTCAAAGTGATCAAGTCTAAGGTTCGCTTTTCACTTTTTTGTGTCCTGTGCGCAACTTCTCAGGAACCGGCAGGTGTGCACCGTAAGGTGTTCCAACATCCGGGCATATTGAATAAGATAGCGTTCAGTGACAGTCCAACGGTTTGCTCAAGACCAAAATTATGGAGAGAAAACGCTGCGAATGAAGAAAACGTATTTTGAGCTGTTTGGCAGGTTTTCAGCTTACTCTCCCCATTTGTAATACCGCGCCCCAGCTTTATATTCAGCCTCACTTACACGGTCAAGGCTAAATTCCTGAGTCGGGATTCGAATACTTTCCGAAAGTTGATCCCGGTGTATTTTTTCATACGATGGGTAATCGATTTCAACTCCTTCGGATAGCTTTTGAAATACCTTGAAATCAGCGACTACCGATTTCCAGGATTCCTGCACCTTGCCTTGAAACACTTTCGATTTAGATCCGCTTCCGTATCCAAAAAAGCCGAAGGTATGGTCGGTTAAATCGCTTCCTTCCTCTAAGTCGGCTTCGAACGAGCTCATCAACGCCAGGAAAATAGAACTGGCATAGATATTTCCCATCAATGAAGAAGCGCGCTCCGCTTTTTCCAATTTTTGGGTGGCGAAGTTGCGGTAGGCTTCGGTTTTCGTAATGGCCCTCAGAAATTGCCCGCGGGCTTTTTCGTAGGTCTTTTCATCTTGAAAATCCGATCGTTGTGGCGCTTTTAGTTCAGCGTCATCCCAGGTGTTTTGCTTTTTTCTGGCGTGCATAAACAGCTCTGAAGCGATACGCTTTGCATGAAATGCGTAGGGTAAATGAAAGATCAGTCGATCCCAATCCCCAAAAAAGTTCGCTTCTGATTGGTTCTCCTCCAGCTGTTGCTCGCAAAAATGTTCATAAGCTTCTCGGATTCTATTTTGATAGGTCCAATTCGAATACTGTCCATCAAAAACCGGGGTTTCCTTGAACACCTGGATGGTATCTTCATTTGCATCTAAAAACCCATCCACCTGGAGGGACTCCGGTAATTTCTTGAGAACATCTTCCGCGGATTCGGAACTGTTCTCCATTAAATCCAATACTTCACGTAAAATTTCTTTTTTCGAATACACCCTTCTGGGTTTAAAGAAATCATGCACCCCTTGGGTGGCGACCCCAACCACATCGTCAATGGCGATCAATCGGGGATTCTGTTTTACCAGCATGGCAATGGCACCCGCTCCTTGGGTATATTCTCCGCCCGAATTGAGTTCATATTTGGCAAAGTCGGAAGCGACCACAATGGCCTTTCTATTTTTACCACCCCTTACCCAGTCCAAGGTATTGTGCAAAGCATCCACCGCACCTATGCAAGCAAAGGTCAGGTCGACTACATCGCAATTCCGCAAACAATGGACACCGTGCTTTTGCTTGTACTTTCTGCGCAGCATTTCCAGCACATAGGTGGCCGTGGGTTTGGCACCATCCAATGCCGATTCTGTCCCGAGGTATATACGACCAATTTCTTGCGGCTTCAATTGATTTCTTTCCATCAATTCATAGATGGCATTGGCCGCCATGGTTGCCGCATCTTCGTGAAGATCGGGGATGCGCATTTGCTGAAGCCCAAGTCCTTTGTTTAGTTTTCCATACTCTAAGTCCCTTTCAATTGCCAGTTTCTCGATATTCAAATAGAGTTTGGGGACATAAAGGGCCATATCACAAATTCCTACCTTCGACATACTTACTTATAATTCAATGGATTAGAAAATTAGCTTGATTGATTGTATTCTTTTACAAGGTCTAAGGCGTTGTGATTCTACCTCGGTGCGCTATCGAAATGCGCGTCAAAAGAAATACAGAACAGACGGAGCATAATATTGTTTGGAGATGGTTTTTCGTACGTTTTGGTAAAATTCAATTGGCCTGCTCGACTTGGGCGCCAAAGTACGAAAAGCCCTTGAGTAACGCTGTGCCATTCTATCGCACCAAGTTTTGTTCACTGAAAGATCAGGTAGTTCATCTGTTGGCTACTAAAAAGGGGATCGAAAGAAGCTGACTCAGTAAGGGTTGCCATAGCTGGTTTTGCTGGTGGTGTGAATAGGAGGATCAGAAGACTTACCTTCTCCATCAATAGCTCAGCATTTCGAACCTTATTTTGTATTTCGGATCTACTTCATAAGACGCAATAGCTCGATTTATTTGCAACTCCATGTTGGCCGGATCGGCTCCTATGACCTCTAAATAGTTATGGATTCCTTTGGGGGCTTCGTAGTAAAGGCACGGATTTTCCCAATGGTTATTTCGAAACTTCTCCCAAACTGCTTGGGTCTTGGTTTTGTGCTTGTTGAAACAGTGGAGCAGTACAAAATCATCGGCCTTTGCCTGAAATCCATGCTGCACAAAGTGTTTTCCGTGCATCACTTGAAATAAGATTTGATCATCTACCCAAAAGTCGATCTGTGGATTGGGCAATCCCTGGTTTAGAAAACGGTGAATATCACTCGCCTTGATGGCCGTTAAAGACCGATTACGATTAAAAAATGAAAACATTTATAACTCTTATTCATTGGGGATTTACCGTTTTTCGGTTTGGTCAAGGGTGGTGGTGGAAATGGCGAGAAAGATGATGAGGGGTGTGAGAGGCTGCATGGTGTGGTATTCTTCAAGCTTCGTGGAAGGAATCGATTTTCAAGCGGTGGGGTCGTCAAACCCTTTCAAACATATAAAGTGTATCGGATATGGTTTTACTAAACGCCTCCTCTTTTTGATCATACCAGAAAAAGCCTTCTTCCAACTTATGGGCATGAGCAACGGTCCATTGGAGCAGCGTTTCTATTTCTGTTTTCTTCAGGCTTTTAAAAAATTTGTTCCTGCCTTTTAATTCCTGGTAATGGACAGCAAGAAAGTCCACGTAGTTTCTAAAGCCTTGTGATGCCACATGGAGGTCCCATTGCTGGAGCATCCCGTCGAGGTCATTTGTTTTCTTATGAATTTCCACAAAGTTTTCGGCATCAAAATACGGGGCACAATTAATGTCATAGCTCCACCAAGCCTTTAGAAAATTGGTTATTGTTTCCTGTTCCACCGGTTCCCAGGTTTTCCATTCGCCATGGTCCAACTTTCCAAGCACCACAAAAGTAGCCACCCCAAGTTCTCGGGTAGCTGCCAGTTCAAAAATCCGAGGCAAGTAGTGCTTGAAGTCGTTCAACTCTCCCCAGGTGGTCATCGCTTTGAACGCATACCTGGAGAGCTCTTCGTCTCCCAGTAACCGTAATGGTTTTGAATGCAGGATAGCCTTATCCTTCTCTGAGACCGTCAGCGGACTCCCGGTGGTTAACCTGAACGGATACTTTTCAAAGGCCTGGTACAATTCCTTTGTCGCTGCGCTTAATTCTTTGGTCATTGTTTCAGGTGGTATACTACATTTTCAACGCATCAGTCCTTCTTAAGCAGGTCTCCTCTAAAGTTTCCTTTTCTGAATTTGTTGATCCTGCAGGTATTATAAGATTGACGGTGCCGAACAAGATACACATTGTCCATCACCAGCGTTCCATTGGCTGCGCCTGTCCTAATTCCCGTTGCTCGTTTGATACTATGCCAAAACGTAGATCATGTCAAAAACGAGTATTGCCATTCTATTCCTGTTTTCGCTGATTATGGCACAGGGAGTGGCCCAAACCACCCGAACCTGGATAGGAATTGAAACCGACCCCATCACCACTGCTTTTGGCGCTCGCACCCTTTCGGCAGTGGTAGAGCCTCCCAAGGTGGCGCATTGGTCTTTGTTCCTCAATGTGGTGCGTGCCGATTTCCCCGGTTGGATGGATGACTTTTTGAACCCTCAAAACCAGGACAAGGGCTTTGAAAGCAGGGTAAACATCGGGGGTGGCTTCGCGGTAGATTACTTTCTCAACGAAGATCGCAAAGGCACCTACTTTGGTTTGGTCCAACTGTTTTTCGAAAATAAAGTCAGTAGAAACCAAGCCTCCCAAACCCTACTAACCCACAACCTTATTCCCAGAGTGGGGTACCGGTGGTATCCTTTTTCCAAGGCCAACCTGTACCTCAATCCATTTGCAGGCTTGCGCTACGAATATGCCCCGAGGGGTGACTTTTCGGTGGACGGAACTGCTTTTGAGGCCGCCGGCTTTCAGCCGTTTGGCACCCTGCACCTTGGCTATCACTTTTAACAATTCCATACCATGCACCAAACACACGTAAGTACCCATGGCGGTATCACCGTCATCAGCTCCGAAATTGAAATTAAAGCAAGAAAGAACAAAGTATGGGAGGTGCTGCGCGACATTGGCGGAATTGCCCAATTTCACCCTTTGGTGAAAGCATCCAAAACCCTATCACACACCGCTTCTGGCTTAGGCGCCAGGCGCTACTGTGCCTTATTGCCCATGGGCTCCATGGAAGAAGAGGTAATTGCGTGGCACGAGGGCCAATCTTTTGTGATGGAGGTAGTTGGCGGCCAACTGCTTCCGCCTCATAAGTTCATGAAAGGGCACATCGAATTAAGCGACAACTACGATTCCACCAAGGTGCGGTTCTCCTTTTCCTACCAATTAAAATATGGTGTATTGGGCCGTTGGATGAATGCCTTGTTGATCCAACCTCAATTCAAAAAAGCACCACCACAATACGTTCAAGGGTTGAAAGCCTATGTGGAGAACACCGCTCATTGATCCATCTTTTGAGCAATCAATTGCTTCTCCTGGTCGGATTTGGACAGTTGGAAGGCTTGTTGGAAATAGGGCTGCGCTTTGGAAGACAAGCCCAATTCTACGTAGCATACGCCTATGGCGGTATGATAGTGTACATGCTGCTGAAGTGCCGGCTCCTTTTTCAACTGGAGCAAATCCATCAGAGCTTCCTCCCGGTTGATTCCATAAAACCTGGCGATGGCCTTGTTCAGCGAAAGCAAGGGGCTGGGCTGTAGTTTTTCCAAAATTTGATATTGTCGGTAGATAGCGGCCCAATTGGTAGTGGCAAAATCCTGAGCCAGGCAATGTTCGGCAGCAATGCCCGCTTGTAAATGATAAGGGCTTACCTCCTCGGATTGTATGGCTTCACTCAAGTATTCCATCCCCTCCCCGATCAGGCCCTGATCCCAAAGCGCCCGATTTTGATCGGAAAGCAAAACCAAAGTGCCCGCCTCGTCTACGCGGCTTTCGAAGCGGGCCACGTTGAGCAACATCAACGCGAGCAGCGCTTTGGCCCTGGTTACCTCCGAATATAGTCGCACGATTTCTTTGGTCAACCGAATGGCTTCAAAACACAAATCCATGCGAATGACTTTTTCGTGGTGAGCCGAATAATACCCTTCATTAAAAAGTAAATAAAGGGTGGTAAAAACGGCATCCAAACGTGCATTCAAGGCTTCTTCTGGCGGAAGATCGAAAGTCACCTCGCCTGCTCTAAACTTTTGTTTGGCCCGGTACAAACGCTTGTTTACGGTAGCTTCGTTGGTGAGCAAAGCGTGGGCAATCTCACCGATGCTGAGGCCACAAAGTATTTTTAGCGCTAAGGCAATTTGCGAAGCCACCGGCAAGGAGGGGTGACAGCAGGTAAAAACCATGCGCAGCGTGCTGTCTTCCTCCAGGGACTCGTTTTCGAAAAGCGTACCGATTTCAACGTTGGGGAGCACTTTGGTTTCGAAGGTTTGGTGGCGCCTCAAAAAATTGATGGTTTTCTTTTTGGCCACGTCCATCAGCCACCCTTCAGGATTATCAGGAATGGCATGAACGCTCCATTTTTCCATGGCTTCCACCAAGGTTTCCTGTAAAATGTCTTCGGCAATTTCTACTTCTCTCAAGCCGAAATACCGCACCAGGATGGCCAGCATTTTGGCATAACTGTACCGAAAGAAGTGTTCGGCCAATTGCTCCTTCGAAGCTTCAGTCATCGGCAACCATGGGTCTTACAAAAATCTCAAAATACTGCAACAGCGGAGATGCGTTGGCCATGGCGGTAGCGTGCGCCAAATCCCGGGCCTTTAAAATGATAAATCCGGCAATGATTTCCTTGGCTTCTAAAAATGGACCATCTGTCACAATGGAGTCTTTCGCTTGAATGTGGGCTCCTTCCCTTTCCAGGCGGTTGTCGTCCACATAATAAGCACTAATGGTGTCCACCCAAGCACGGTACTCCTCTATCCTTTTTTGCAGTTGCTCAGGCGAATAGTCCAAGGCTTTTTTCCCTTTCAACAAGAGTAAATAGTGATTCATGTCAACGCCTTTTTAAGAAATTGATTCAGTGGATAAATCGCCTTGAAGTGCTCCATGAGCACCGTATTGAGTTGATCGGAGTTAAGGTAAGGAGCCAAATCGAATTGGCGCATGGCATAAAATTGCTTGTTGGCAATGAGCTTGGTTTTTTCCAAAACAGGCTGTAGGTCCTTATCGATCCGTTTGGCACGATTGCCCTTCAATTCACCGAAGTGGTGCACAAAGGGCGCGGCAGAAACAATGCTTACAAACCCCTGCGTATCGTCTGCAATGGCCTGCCGGATGCGTTTCAAATCCGCTCCGCTTAGGTTCATCAATCCACCTCCGGCGTGAACGCGGTGTGCCCCAATGCCCAAATAAAAGCCCGGCAATTTGGATTTTTTGCCTCCGGGAGCAAAACTGGCCTTCATCAGAAGGTTGTAGGGTGTTTTGTCTTTCGAAAAGCGGACATCCCGGTTGATTCGAAACAGGGCATCTTTGGGGTTGGGAGCGATGGCAGCTTCCAATGCTGTAAGTTCTGAAATTAAAGAAGCTACCAAATCCGTGAAAGGCAATTTTACTTCCTTTTCGTAGGTGGCTTTGTTTGCATGAAACCACGCTTTATGGTTGTTCTGTTCCAGGCCTTCAAAAAAGGCCACATAGGGTGCTGCAATCATCCTTCGGTGGTTAATGTTTGAAGTGCTTTTTCAGCCAGCGGTTCCCACTGATCCTGGTGGGTGTAGGGCACCTCGAACCAGCCGTACAATGGCGCCCTTTTGGTAAAAGGGTTAAACACCCGAATTTCGAAATCTTGCGTTTCCGGATCAAACTGCTTTCCGAGTTTGAACACCATTTTTTGCTTTCTTGAAAAGAAGGCAAACACTTTGCCTTCGTAGGTAATGGCCTCAGAGCTCATCATTTTTCCGGGCGCTACCAGCGGTACTTTTTCACAGAATTCCGTGCGGATTTCCAGGAAACGTTCCCGTTCAGCTTGCTTGATCACATCCTTCATATCACATCGATTTTAAAGGATGAACGATCACCCGACCTCCGTTTTGGAGGATGGGGTTGTGCTGGCACAACTTAGCCGCTTCGTCAATATCCTTTGCCTGAATGACCATTACTCCCCCTAATTTATTCTTTTGCGTCAAAAATGCCCCTTGGTCATCGATCGACTCTTGGGTGACTTGCCGACCGGTGGCATTCTCCACCAGCAAACCAGACTTAAAGTGCTGGCCCGCGTTCAGCACGTCCATAAATTTTCCATACGCTTCGTAATGGGCGCTCATTTCGCTGGGATACTCAGGCGCTCCGCCAAAAAAGAGGATGACAAATTCTTCCATGGTTCTTTGTTGTTTGGTAAAACAATACGTGTTTATAGCAATGTCAAACGGGCAACAAAAAATAGGACAGGCTTTGCTTGAGCTTTTTAGAACTCCTGGTAATCTCCTGGTTTTGATCCTTGTAAATACCTTTGTTTTCCAAGCGAAATCGACACGGTAAAGCCCTGACGACTTTTCAATCATGAACCACTATAAATCCATCGCCCTACTCGTTCTGCTTTGGGGTATTGCAAGTGGCCTGGGGCTGAAATACAGCATCCCCATGATGAAATCGATCAACGACACGGACTTGATGGTTTTGTCTGCAACCATACCGGTCATGTTCTTTCCCGGTACCCTGGTTTTTGCCTGGAAACGCCCTATTTGGTGGGTAGTCGTGGTACAGCTGCTCATTTCCTTAGTGGCGGCCGTCATTTCCGGTTATTTCATCGATACGGTACTCAGAAATCTGCTTTTGGGCGTATTATCTTCCCTCATTTTATTTGTGGCTTCCCGGTTAGCGAAGAATCTCAAAGCGCAACTCATTCTTTCGTTTGGCCTGGCTTTTCTATTCTTTACGGCAGCCAACATTTATGGCCACCAATTGAATGCAAGCGGATTAGGGGTGTTGGCAAAAGTGATTGTTTCCATGGGGCTGAGTTTTGGGGTGTGCCTTTGGGGAATGATGCGGTGGATGCGGTGGTAGCATACCCTTTCAAAGGTCTACCTTCCCTAAGGCAGTTAGTCCGGCTCAAGCATCCATTTTTTTACCTATAACCGTCATCGTCCAACGGTTGTGTTCCGCATCGGGTAATTCGTCGGGATGATCAAAAGCAAAGTAGACGCCATTGGGCAACTTCAACTCGATGTACCCTGCCTTAAAAGTAGTTTTAGTGTAATCGCACTTCAATTGATTGAGTGCTTCCATGGTGCTCAACAGGGGGAGACTTCCACTGGCGTTTGATAAAATCCACCAATTGGAGATGGTGATGCTTTTGCCACCATCAATGTCTGGAACGTAATCAGTGAAAATGCCACTCAAGTTATGGTCATCATCAAAGTGTAACTCAATGTTGCCGTATCTCCAGGTGCTTGAGGAAGCTATCGTTTCGCCATTCAACCATTCTTCAGGTGGCAACCCATGGTGTAGGAGTTCCTGTTTGGATTCTCCGAGTCGAAGAAAACCAAATTTTCCGGTTCGTATAAAATCTAGAAAATCTACTTCCATGTTAGTTGTACTCATGCCTCTTTATTTCTGAGTCAACAGGATTAAATGTGGCCGTTTTCAGTTGTAGACCAGCCTCAAATTTGTTAGGCCACACTTCCTGCTTATTCCTTTTTAATTGTCCCAAAGTGCCTTTTGTTCATGGCCTTTATATAGAACTCGATGGGCGGTAAACCCGCTGTGGCTCTTCTGGTGTTCAATTGATCGGGCGCTATCACTGGCTTGGGAGTATATGAAGTAGAATCTTCGTTAAGGGTCAACTGGGTACCGTAAATCTGCGGTTGCCCTTGGTTCACTTTAATTCTATCGATCAAGTAAGCGTAGTCTTGGAATGATGCATTACCATTTTCAGCGGCCACTTTCATCTTTTCGAGTACTGCCAGTTGAAAGTCAACATGCTGGTCCTGGTGCTGAACCAGCATCCAAAAGTGGTGTGAACCTGCTTTGCCAGCAAGGTCATACCCAACGAATCCATACTGATCAAAAATGGCTTTCAGTTGAATGCCGTGAAGACTATCCGTTTTTCTCATTTGGCTGTTGGCCTGGTCGATGCTAATGGTGTCACTTTGCCCATTCCGAATGGCACGTACGATTCCTCTACACTGCTGATCAGCCGTTACCATAGCGTCCAACCGGTGGATGAGGTTGGAGTCCAATTGAGCGCTTAGACCAATGGATATCATCAATAGTAGACAAAGTGAAATGATAGGCTTCATAAACTTGGGGTCAACCGTTAAATAACATGATAAGTCTATTTTTCGAATTGCCCAAGCTTCAGTATCGAACGTTGTAGAACGTTTTCACTTTCGTATAACACAAAATATCAATAGGATTTTATAGATGGTTGAATCGTTTAGCATACAATGGCGCAAAAATTCAAAACATAGGAGTAAACCAATCGAACTACCCTCCTAAGAACAGTCCAATTTTCGAAGTGATTAAAGCGCTTGCAGTAATTCCAAACGCATCAAGAGCAACTCCATTTCCAGCGCAGTATCAAGCAAGGGCCTTACCCGATATTCGAATAGGCCCTTGCAAATGGTTTTATTTCTTATGAGGTAGTGAACGCTGGTGCTTTGGGATAGGTCCTACACTTTACAGCATAACCTAAGCTGATAAAATTACGGGAAAATACAGCTTATTTTTCTGCGTAAACGCCCAAGCTAATGATGGCATATTCACTTTCTCTAAAAGCGGCCAACTCAGCAGGAGAAACGTAGTGCAGAAAAACCTGATCGGGTACATCGATCTCCCTTTCTTTTGTAATGGTGATGTTTTTAAATCCTGCCTCAGCTATTACTTCCAGGTATTCTTGTTTTTCCATAGCCCCCGAAATACAACCTGCATACATTTCTACGGCATCTCTAATGCCTTTTGGCAAATCTCCTTTCAGCACAATATCGGACATGTTGAAGTGTCCATTTGGCTTCAGTACCCGGTAGGTTTCCTGATAGGCCTTCAACTTGCTGGGCACAAGGTTCATCACACAATTGCTCACCGTAACATCAATGGAATTTTCGGCTAAAGGCAGGGCTTCAATTTCTCCAAGCAAAAAGTCAACGTTGGTGTACCCTAACTTTTCTTTGTTTTCGTTGGCCTTGGCAACCATGGCCTCTGTCATATCAACCCCAATTACGTGCCCGCTTTCGCCAACGAGGTTTCGGGCTACAAAAACATCATTGCCCGCTCCGGAACCCAGATCTAAAACCGTATCGCCTTTCTTGATTTGGGCATCTCGGGTAGGCAACCCACAACCCAAAGCATAATCGGCTTCTTCTTCATATCCATCTACGTTTGCATAGCTTTCGCTCAAGTTCCAACTTTCATTTTTAATCTCCTGGGTGGGCGAACCACAAGCAGGACCACAGCCGCACCCTGGACCTGATTTTACTACTTCGGTGTAGGCTTTCTTTACTGCGTCTTTAATTTTTTCTGACATGGTATTTTCGCTAATAAGTAAATATCTTCTGAATTCGTTTAATAGACGCTGGTGGTAAGAAAAGACGCAAAACTTAAGGATTGTCTCCTAAAAAGTTTTTCGACCCGGGTTTAGGTTGACAATCCACCACTCCCCCATAAACATCGGTTGTAATTTGGCAACAGCGCAAATAGTTGGCTTTCAACATTTCGCGTCCTCTTTGTACTCGTGATTTTGCTCCGGAGTAGGAAATATCCAATTGCATGGCAAGCTCTTTTTGAGAGACATTTTTAATATCAGCCAATAGCAAGGCTTGCTTATACTTGTCTGGAATCTCCTCCATCAACGGATAAATGCATTGGGCCAATTCAGCCGTAAGGTCTTCATTTTCATCAGGTCCATCTTCTGTATCTTGAAACAGCTCATCAAAGTTATTTTTCCGAAAGTGAGAGATTATTTCGTTTCGGGTGATCTGATATATCCAGGAAACGAGTTTCGTTTTATCTCGAATGGTATCGCTCTTTGTAAAAACCTTGACAAAAACGTCTTGCACAATATCTTTGGCCAGATCCTCATTTTGCACTTTGCTCTGGACAAAAGAGGTCAAACGATCATTCATACTTGTCCAAGTTGGAAATATTTCATTCATCATATCTGGAATTGATTTACCTGATATTTATAGACGTGCTTGATGAAAAAAGACGCAAAGTTTTTCTATATCAAAGAAATAAAAATGATGTCTAAGGAGGCACTCAAAAAACCTGTCCTGTTGTGAGGCCCTTAATACCACTGGCATCTCCGTTAATATAAAACATTGAAAATCAGTACGCACCACATTATTCAGATCACCAACGTTTTGCCGAACAAAGACATGAGTAACGGTAATAAAGGGACTCTTTACCGTGCCTGAAAGTTCTTCTTGAGTGGTGCTCATCTAATCATATCAAGGGATCGGAATAACGTTTTAAAGCGTATCCGTTAAAATTGCATAGCCTGGATTAACCGTCCTCCTATTATATGTTGAACCA
>CALCCE010000285.1 GCA_937899835.1 uncultured Flavobacteriales bacterium
CCTCTTATTTGTTCCAATGTCCGTGAAACGCTGTTGCACATCCGAACGGATAGTGTGTTTCTGTTGAAGAAACCTGATTCGTTTTGATACTGCAAGGTGATAAACCTCCTTACTCAACCATTTAGCCTCAATAAAATGAACCAATATAAGCTTAGACCCTGGAAAAATGCTGATTTGGATAGCCTGGTGAAGTACGCCAATAACTGGGAAATTGCGAAAAACATGACGGATGGATTTTCGTACCAAAAATGGCCGCCATTTCTCCTACAATTCTCCCTGTCCGATGTCGCCCAGCATTTGATCGTCTTCTCCTTCGCGCTGGTGAAAAGCGCGCAGGCGCCCTTCGAGTAAAATGTAAGCTTCTTGGGTGGTTTCGCCCTGTTGCATCAAGGTTTCGCCACATTTTACCTCCTTCAACTGCCCTTGGTTTTGTACCACCAAGCCTCTTCATCCAAGGCTTTGAAATAAGCAGCTTCTCTTAAAAGGCTTTGCTGAATATTCATAGGCATTTGGGCGTGTCATTGAACGAATCAGATGGACTACGAATATAATCGGTCAATGGAAACACCGTAACAGTTGACCCTTAATTTTTACTTAGAGGTGAAGTAGGTGCTTTTCCTGCAACCGCAGAGTATTGGGAGCAGCCCGAACCATAGCCAAAACCAACAACTTGATGAAGATTTTCGATTGGAATGCTTTCTATTGTAGAATCGCCTTCTTTAATCAGCTAAAAATGAAGTTCTTTGTGGCTGTCCATCAAATTTCAATTGGTTGAATGCCGGTTTAGCTCCATCTGGCAATTTTCCACCTTTCAAACTTTTCTACCTCCATTGCTATGTTATGTCCACTCGCATATTTCTCACTGGTGCTTGGTTTGCTCTCGGCTTGTGCACCTCCAACGAAAAAAGATGCTCCTCCAATAGAGGAAAAAACCGATAATCCTTCACGCCAGGCAATGCCAAGCAATGCCATTGAATGGGAGCAACTGAATCCAGCCCGGGGGGATCAGAGCCCGCAGGCAGGAACTATTTGGGGCGACCGCAAGGGTACCGTTGCTACCGGCTTTCTGGCCAAATTTGTGGACGGCTTTTCCTCACCACCCCACATCCACAACGTGACCTACCGAGCTGTAGTGCTGAATGGCCTGGTGCACAACGATGACCCCGATGCGGAACCGATGTGGATGAAGCCAGGTTCTTTCTGGACACAACCGGCCGGTGAGTCCCACATTACTTCGGCCAAAGGAGAAGAGGTGATCGCCTATGTAGAAATTGGAACAGGACCGTATTTGGTAAAACCAATCGACCAGGCTTTTAACAACGGTGAAAGTCCCGTAAATATAGCAGCAGAAAACATCGTTTGGCTAACCGATAAGCAATCCAGTTGGATCGCTCCTAAAAGCAAGGCAGCCATCAGCTTTTTATGGGAAAGTGCCCAAGAACCAGGATTAAGAGGAATTTTTATACGTCTTTCTAAGGGTTTTCATGGCACTATAGAGAGCAAAGGGGCACAATTTCGTGCCATTCTTATTCAAGGCAATTTGGATTACCGAATGCCGCAAGCCGATTCGATGCAAGCGTTGGATCCTGGCAGTACTTTCTACTCAAAAGGCCCAGCGTTGCATCCCCTTATTTGTTCTGATGCTCATGAAACACTTTTATACATCCGAACGGATAGTGCGTTGTTGGTGAAAGAATCCGATTCGTTTTGATACTGCTAGGAAATAAACCTCCTTACCCAACCATTTAGCCTCAAGAATATGACCCAATACAAGCTTCGACCTTGGAAAACTGCTGATTTGGATAGCCTGGTGAAGTACGCCAATAACTGGGAAATTGCGAAAAACATGACGGATGGATTTCCGCATCCTTATACCCGCCAGGCCGGCGAGCGCTTTATTGAAAAAGCGTCTCAGGGTTCGCCAATCACAATTTTTGCCATTGATATTGCTGGCGAAGCGGTAGGCGGTATTGGCATTCACCCACAAACCGACATTCACCGCCAAAACGCGGAATTGGGCTATTGGTTAGCCGAACCCTTTTGGGGACAAGGCATCATCAGCAAGGCGATCGGGGAAATGGTTGATTTCGCTTTTTCTACGTTGAACATCAATCGGGTCTTTGCTCGTCCCTTTGGCACCAATGTAGCTTCGCAAAAAGTATTGGAAAAAAACGGCTTTACCTTAGAAGGTCGGTTTGTGGAGGTCCTGATCAAAAACGGAGAGTTGAATAATGAGTTGGTGTACGCCATTCGGCGAAAGCACTGGAAAAAGTAAGCTACGGAAGCCTACAGCAAACGTAGTCAATACTTAATTTTACTACTCCCATACGGTGTAAAGCCAAATACATATGGATATGAAAAATACGATCGCCAACCTGCTGCTGCTGTTGATTTTATGCGGTTGTGCCGTTGATTCAAAGCCTGGGTTTTCTGATGCCACCGACCGGGAAATGGTGCGGGCAATTCTGGAGAATTTGGACAGCCACACCCTGGATATGGAAACTAAAATGAGTGTGTACCATGATGATGCCATCCATATGGGCCAAGGCAAACGGGCCATCACCAACTTGAAGGACCTCGAAGCCCTGCTCACTGAGGAGCGCCAATGGGGCCATTCGGAAATGAAGCACGAAGCTTACGAAATCCACAGCTACGCCGACCATGTGATTGTACGGGGCGGAGTAAAAGGCACCTGGCATTCGAAAGATGGGGAAACAGAGGTACCCTTTGAAACCAATAATCTCCTTACGCTCAAACGCATACCAGAAGGCGGCCTCAAAGTATGACTCGTTATTTTTAATCGGATTGAAGATTGAAGGCAAACAAAGTAACTTACCACACATCACCTTAGACACACCGCGCCAATTAAAAGCCACTCATGATCACCTTACGACCCGCTACCCTCAACGACCTGGAAATGCTACAATATTGGGACACCAAGCAACACGTGATCGATTGTGACCCGGATACGGATTGGGATTGGGAATATGAATTGGGGCGCGAACCCGAATGGCGCGAGCAACTGGTGGCAGAATGGGAAAATCGGCCCATTGGTTTTATTCAAATCATCGATCCCCATTTGGAAGAGTCCAGGTATTGGGGCAACGTACCACCTACCAAAAAAGCCATTGATATTTGGATCGGGGAAGAAAAAGACCTGGGCAAAGGCTACGGCTCCATCATGATGAGAATGGCCATCCAAAGGTGTTTTAAAGCTCCTACGGTCGATGGCATTTTGATTGATCCTTTAGCATCCAACACCAAGGCGCACCGGTTTTATGAGCGCTTGGGTTTTGTGTTTATAGAGGAACGGACGTTTGAAGGAACGGTTTGTCGGGTTTACGAACTCAAGCGATCTTCCAGGGTGTAAAGCAGATTTCTTTCGCTGATAAAATTTCGGGCTTTTTCCGCTTTTCTTTTGAAGAACGAGCGTATGATCAAAAAAGAAGGTGCGTTTACCAACGCACGGTACACTTTGCTACATCTCCTTTTTGCTCTCCTTCCCGAAATCAATTTTTTGGGGAAATAGCGATGAACCACAATTCCACCCTACTCATGACCCGTGCACTTATCCTTGCCTTCATTTCCTTTACCCCTTTTTGGGGTTGGAGCCAGTTCAACCGATCCATTGATGTAATGGGAAGTTTGGACTATGGCTACCGAACCATCTCCACTGATGCCGAGGAGGCTATCACCAAATTAATTGTAGATAAACGCAACGAAAAGGAGCTGCCCAAGCTCAATTGGCGGATAGGTGTGAATTTCAATCAACGGTTAAGCAATAAATTTGTGTTGAAAACCGGGCTTCATCTCGCGAATGATGGATACACTACCAAGAAAACCGATTTAATCTATGGGAGTGAGTTCGATGAATTTGGCAACTACACACCCGATCCCAGCTTACCGCGTAAATCACATTTTGTCTACAACTATTGGTTCGCAGAAATCCCGCTGGTTGGGAGGTTTGAACTGAATCAAAAAAAGTTTGCTCCATTTGTGGAAGCAGGGATTCTGCCTTCCGTCTATTTGACCTCAAGAGTTCGTACAGTGGTAGATGATGAATCTTCTACTAATTTCATTGATGAAACCGACATCGGCTATAATCGATTACACCTATCGGGCAATGTAGCCATCGGTGTGAACTACAGCCCTAATGAAAATATTCAGCTTTTCGGGCAACCCAGTCTCCGATACCATTTCACAAGTTTGGTAGATGCGCCAATTAAGGAGCACTTATACAGCTTTGGCTTGGAATTGGGCCTCCGGAAGAAAATTTAAACGGTGCGGTATCAGGCTCCAAAAGCCGTGTAAAATTGGATTGCATTACGATCAATTAGAATGCGGTGTGTCATTTACAGCATCAGTTCACTACTATTTTCTCGGTGAAATTGCACTCGTCAGTATTTATTTTTAAGTAATAAAAGCCCGCTGTGAGGTTAGAAACATCAATCTCTAATGTTTGATTGGCGTATGCGCGAGAAAAAACAACTTGGCCTTCACTGGAAAACAAGTGCACTTCATAATCGCCCAGGGCTTCTACCGTGAGTTGGCCGAAAGTAGGATTCGGATAACTTCGGATGGCAAAAGGACATTCGCCCTCCGCTGATTTAATGTATTTGAATACTTCCCCGTTGTAACTACAGGCATACCCGATTTGCGAGGATGGAAATTTCATATCTCCCAAGCCACCAATGCCCGGCAATGCTTGCTCGTCCCAGGTTTGGCCGCCATCGGTGGTGTGGTAAATTACGCCCAATTGGTTAGTCGGTGCGGCAAAACCCTCCTGTCTATCTAAAAAATGCATTGCCGCTACCTCCGTTGAGGCAATGGCCTGTGGCGTTCCACTGCTCCAGTTTCTTCCGCTGGAAGAAAGAAATTTACCGTTTTGGGCTACAAATCCGGTTGTAAAATCGAGGAAAAACATGGATTGAACATCGTTCATGTTGCCATCGCCCCGCTTGCGCAGTCGCATTCTCGACCCTACGTCACTGTAGAGTTGATAGTCGTAAACAAAACCCGAGGAAAATAAAAAATGTCCCAACGAATCGTTGATGAATCGGATTTCAATGGCATTCCCGGGTATGCTACTCGCAACATATTCCCACCACCACTCGGCTCCATTTTGAGTAGCATAAATCACCCCATTATCGCTGGCCACATAGCCAATTTCGGTGTTGATGAATTGTACCGATACCAAATCTGCGTTTACATCGGGAGCAACCGAGTTCCAGGTTTCTCCGCCATCCAAGGATTTGATCAGCGTTCCGTTGGTACCAGCAGCATAAACGATGTCTGCTGTTAGGGCATCAATTTGAGCAAAGTTTTCTGTTGTTCCGGTGTTCAATACCTCCCACCGTATTCCTCCGTTGGTAGTTTTGAGAATCAGACCGTTGTCACCTGCCACGTAGCCCAATTGGTTGGAAACAAAATCCAAGTGGTTGAAACGAGCACCTGCTACGCCGGTTTCAAGTTTTATCCACGATTGCCCTCTGCCAGAGAAACAAATCAAGAAGAATAAGAGGGTAAAAAAAGTAAAGTGCTTCATAGTAGGTCATTTTCGGGTATTATTTGAAACTATAAAGTCAATCGGCTGAAACCAATGCAGGATGAGAGTATGGCGGGATTTGTTGGATGAGCGGATTATTGTCCTCTACTTTGGTGAACGGTGGTCTACCTTGAACGCACCAAGCGGAATTCGGGAACATGAACGGTTTCAAGCCTCAAAAACGGCAAGGTTTTACCTACCTTTCTACCGGGTATATGAAAGCCTTAACGCTTCTATGATGGCAGTAACTTTAATTGGTGAAGACATTAAAACCAAAGCCGGTTTGATGGACCAAATGCAACATCCTTTTGGACTGCCCGACTATTTTGGAAAAAATTGGGATGCTCTTTGGGAGTGCTTAAACGAATATTATTATACGAAGAACCAGCATTGCAAAATCACTATCCTTGACAGTGAAGCCCTAATTGGCAAGCACCGGGAGCAAACTATTTCATTTTTTCAGGACCTCACCTCCCATTGGGAAAAGAGAAACGAAAGCGACCGTTCGGGAAATCGCTTTGAAGTGGAATACCTTTGATTTCTGATGGTGAATAAGCAACGGGTTGCTGTTATACCAAATCTTGATTGTCGGTTACAAAAACAACAATTGATGCCCTTACAGTTGAACTTAAATAACCTCTTCGTTGTTTGTAAAGCATGATTATTGGGTAGTTAAGTGCTGCTAAACACTCCTCCCAAAGAACACCATAAGCCATTACCCAATCCATGCCTCAACTATGAAAATACTGTTACTTGGCGCCACGGGACGAACCGGTAAATGGGTACTCCAAATGGCTTTGGAAATGGGGCATAAAGTCACTTGTTTGGCCCGCAAATCAGAACGCATTCCACGATCGGATGGCGTACAGGTGGTAGAGGGAAACCCCGCAAATGCCACCGATTTAGAAAAAGCCCTTATCGGCTGCGATGCCGTCATCAGTGTGTTGAACATTTCACGCACTTCTGATTTTCCCTGGGCTCCTTTGAGAACCCCCAAGCATTACCTTTCCGAAGTAATGCAGCTGTTAATACCGCTTGCCGAAAAACAAGGCATTCAACGCATCGCGGTTTG
Source organism: uncultured Flavobacteriales bacterium (assembly GCA_937899835.1). Lineage (GTDB taxonomy): Bacteria > Bacteroidota > Bacteroidia > Flavobacteriales_G > Salibacteraceae > CALCCE01. The sequence continues at coordinate 6,618 of CALCCE010000285.1, forward strand.
CTCGGCTTGGGGCGTGTTAGAAACCAAAGCCGATATTCCTTTTTGGTTTCGTTGGTTCATCAACAACAGCAACATTGGCGTAGCCTATGCCGATCACGAACGTCAAGAAGAACTCCTCGCAGCTTCCCCGCTTCGTTGGACCATTGTGCGTCCGGTAGGTCTCAGCAACTTCCGTAAATCGGAGACCGTGCGGGAATCTTTCCAAAATCAACCTCGGCCCAGCCTAATGATCAGTAGAAAAGCCTTGGCAAACTACCTGGTTACAAGCCTCGAAAAGGACCCGTTGATCGGAAAGCGGGTGGTGGTTTCCAAAGGATAATTGCTCGCTTTTCACTTTTAAGGTTATCTTGAGTGCTTTACGCATTTAATACCCCAATTCTCGTGAAATACTTTGCCGCCTTTGTAATGCTTTGTTTGTTGTTCGGTTGCTCTACCGAAAAGCAAGGATTTTCGGATGAATCAAACGAAAAAGATCACCTTGATTTTTTAGAGTTGAGGGTGGAAGAGGCTTATGATCAAATGGATAAAGCTTATCTCGATGACCCTTTAAAGGCAAACCCTTTTCACAAAAAGGGAAGAAAATTTAGAGAAGCCGCTTTTCAAGTCGTGAGTTATTTGGAAGGGGAGGCGAACAACGTAGAAGTCAGTGTAGTTTTCGAGCAATTTTCTAAGCTGCTCAATGAAATATTAGCATATGAGCGTCATAACAAAGATTTAGTAGCGCTTATCGAAAATGAATGCAAGCAATTGGCCACCAAACTGCTTCCCAACGGAGATGTTCATACCATTGAACGCATTCGCATGATAGAAGTACTTGGCGTTAATGAGTTTCACGAAGCTATCAACTGCAATGACTACAGGTTCAATAACATCAAAGTGATGACCACCAACCATACGGTCAATGATGGTGATACTTTTTCCACTTCAATTATTCCAGTAGGAATTGGGAACAATCATGTTCCCATTATTAAAATTGATGGAGATGCGTCTCCCAATTTACAACTGACTTCCGAGGAGATAATTTTTAAAACCATCAACTATGAAAAAGGATGGAACAAAATAAGTGGATCTTATGGTTTTAGAAGAAATGGTTCGATCGACTACCAGCCCTTCGAAATTGAATTTGAAGTAAAGTAACTTCCTTGTAGAAAAAAACACCTTGATCTGATAATAGTCGAAAATAGTTTCCGTTGATTGCACCAGGACGCGTTATGTATAGTTTGTTTTATTCAAAATTCACTCATCATGACTCTTCCTTCTATTTCCTCCCTCCTGTTCTTGTTTCTCCTTTCGTGCATCGGTTGGAGCCAGAGTAACCAATCGCTCGACTTCATTGGTAGCATTGATTACGGTTATCGTGCCCTACGTACTCCCGATACCGACGAAAGCTTTTCACAGCTAGTGAAAAACCGCGACTCTTATGAAATTGGCAAAGTCAATTGGAGAGTAGGATTTAATTTCAACCAGCGGCTGGGCAGTAAACTATTCTTCAAAACTGGTCTTCGACTGGCCAATGGAGGCTATGGTACCAAAGAGCTTACCACTGCTACCACCACCCTTCCAAACGCCTCTCTGCCAAATAAATATAAGATCAACTACAACTATTGGTTTGCCGAAATTCCGTTGGCATTAAGGTTCGAAATCAATCAAAAAAAGTTCTCTCCTTTTATAGAAGCTGGAGTAGCTCCCTCCGTTTATCTTGTCAATCGCAATCGAATTTTTAGGAATGGCGAAGCTTCTACCGAATTCGTTGATCAAGAAGCAATTTATGGTTTCAACCGGCTACATTGGGTGGGAACTTTATCGTTTGGCGCAAACTACAACCTCAATGAAAAATTTCAATTCTTTGGCCAGCCTACCTTTCGCTATCATTTCACGAAGGTAGCAGATGCACCCATCCGGGAATACCACTACAACTTTGGCTTAGAATTGGGCGTTCGGAAACGTTTTTCCTACAAAGGATAAGCTGATAAAACTCCCGAAAATGCTAAATGAGTTCTGAAAAATTGCTCATTCTTTGAACAAAGAAGTTATTTAGTGATCAACTTCGGCCCATAACCTGCGCATGAACCGCAGCACATTTTCGCTGCTCATGGCCGTTACCAGGTTGGGATCAACCCGATCGGCAATGGTGGCTAAGATGGCAGGATAGCGAGTGGCATCGCTGTGTTCGGGATAATAAAAAGGTACCCTGGATCGGTCCGGATGATGGTCGGTGCAAAAGTAATCGGCTCCGAAGCAGACGGCTTGCGCTCCACCGAGTTGCAAACCGTGCGCAAGATGATCGTAAAGGGCATTGGAGTCGTCATTGTTGACAAAAGCCCGAAGGAAGTTGAGGCCAATGAGCCCCTTGCGTTTAATGATATCTTTGGCCAAATCGTCGGGCAGGTTGCGCACGTGATGAAACACTTCCCGGTAGTTGGAGTGACTGGCAATGATGGGCAAATCGAGGTTGTGCTGGTCGATGTATTCAAGCATACCGTAAGCCAAAGCATCACTAGCATGGGAAAAATCGATAGCAATTTTTCGACCACTCAAATATTGCAGCAAGGTTTTACCGTCCTCTTTTAATCCGGCTGCACTGTTGTTGCCTCCTCCAAAGCGATTCTCGGGATGGTGCGTTAAGCCAACATACAACAAGCGAGAGGTATTGCTAATGATTTGTTCCAATCGCTCCAAGCCTTTCTCCAAGGGTTCGTCTTCTTCACAAATCCCAGAGGCATTTTCGATGGCCGCAATCATTCCCAAACGATCATCAGTGGGCAATTGGTCCAAAGCCTCAACATCGTCTACCACGTAACAGTACCCTGCATGATCGGTGCAGAGTTCTTGAAAAATCTGACTTTGCCGCAAAGCCATGGCGGTACTCCCCGATTTAGTTGGTGTAAAAATGGCCATTACCTGTAGCTTAACTCCACCCTCGGCGAGTGCCGGAAAAGAACTTCCAATGCGCTCCCGGTCAAAGGGGTTTAGCGGAGTAGTGCTCAAAAGGTAGGCAAGCAGGTCGCAGTGCAGGTCAATTACGGGTGAAGGCATAGGCATAAATAAAATGGATGCTACTTTTCCAAAGGTATCTTTAAATTCACAGAAGATCGATTTTCAACCTTCCCAACAAAGGAAAAAGAAAAATCCTCACCTCTTTTAGTTACTGGTCATACACCTTCAATTATCTCATTATGCCCAACTTCTCCTCTCGCCTACTTTTAGTACTCTATCTGCTACTCCTGGTTGCCTGCCAATCGCCTGCTAACGAGGAACATATACGGCAGCAAATTCTCGACAACGGGGCAGTAATCCGGGCAGCTTTTGCTGAGGGAGATCTGCAAAAAATCGAAGCCTTGCACCACCCGAAAGTAGAGAAGGCCTTGGGTTATACCAATGTGCAGAAAGGACGCGAGGCCGTTATAAAAGGAGTAGCAACTACCCTGGAAAACTATTCGATAGAGTTTATCGAAAATGAGGTGGAAAGCATTTTAATAGATGGCAACCTCGCCATTGAGCAAACGAAGTTTTCCATTGCGGGAAAGCCCAAAAAGGGAGGCGAGCCATTTACTTTCAGTGGGCGCACCCTGGTGACCTACATACGCTATGAAAAAAGCCCTACCGGCTGGGCCACGATTCGTGAGATCATTCAGCCCGCTACCAATTGAGCTTTTGGTGCCCACTAATTGCGATGCAAAACAAAGGCCATCCGTAAAACGAGCCATCTGTCCCTACTCCCCCTTTTTTGCGGGGCAAAATTCCAGATCAGCTAATGGGTATATAGTAGTTTTGGGCCAGATAGTTCAAACCCAGGAGAAGACTTACCTATGAATACTGCCAAGCCCTTTGATCCAACGACCACCGAAGATGCTCACTTGTTGCAATTCCTTGCCAACGTGCTTGCGCATTTACCCTCCGATTGGTTAAAACTCACCACGCACCGCTTGGACATTTACACCGAGAAGCTGGCCAAAACCGAGTTTTTAGAACATTTGGACCATTTGTATCAACAGCAGCAGGTGAATACCGAAGCGCTCCGCGAATTGCCTACCGCGTACGACTACATTCGCCTGGGGCATCCGCTTTCGTGCGTATTAGAGTGGAGTATAGCCCGTTCTCACGGTGTTTCTGCCGATCAGGTCATCAGCTTTGCGTCTCAGACTGCACCGATACTGGCAGTGCTTCGAAAAAACCACTTTGAAAAGAAAAATACGCAAATCTGCTACTCGGGCGAGTTGCCAACCTTTTTCGATGCCGATACGGTGAAAAGGGTTTACGGCTATGCTTTTGAACTCAAGCAAGTTGGTGGTCCCGATGAGATTACTGATTTCAACGGTAGCACCATTTTCCTCTCGGAGGAAACCGAAATTTCTCCTTTCAATACACTCCCTCCTGTGGATTTTTACATCTGTACTTTGGGACATCTGGGCAGTATTATTCTGGTGAATGGAGAACACAACCGGTCATACATTTCTGAAATACAACACGTGCGCAGAAGGGAAACCATTGCCATGACACCCGCCGATTGCTTTTCGGTTTTGAAAACCATGACCCAAAGCACTGCTCTCGATACCTCTCGCGGGCCTCAAAAAGATGATTTGAAGGTGGTGCAAGAGGCACTGCACAACATCACTGGGGTGACGACCAAAGTTTTGGTAGGCTCCAGCGGCCTTTCAGTGCAATATGCCATCATGATGGGACTGGTTCACCACGCCATGGAGCATCATCCTGGCAAAGCGATCAAGTTCATTGTACCGCCCAATTGCTATGGCGGCACCAACGATCAGGCCCGCCGGGTGGCCGCTTGCCTCGACCATGTGGAGGTAGTAGATCTGCCGGTGGATGCCGGCAGCGATATGGTGCAAAGCATTGAAACTGTTTTAACTCGTATGGCGGCTGAAGATGCGGTACCTTATATCATTGTTGAAATTCCCACCAACCCAAGGGTAGAAGTGCCCAACTTGCCCGATTTGCAAGCGGCATTGGTTCAGGTACGTCATACGCCTGCTGGTGAAAAAGCGATCGATCCGGTTTTTATCCTGGACCAAACGTTTTGTCCCAATGTTCACTTTTTGGGAGCAGATAAAATTTTGGGTGCCGTACGCACCGTTGTTTACGCCAGTGGTTCAAAGTTTCCCAGTGGCGGCCTTTGCACGGCAGGCTATTGTGTTGGCAATACCCTGGTGGTGGATGTGATGGACACTATAGAACGTCATCTTAACCTCTGCGACAACGCAGCTACCGGACTACAAGTGGGGCTACTCGCCCAACAATTGCCTTCGATGAACCAGCGAATTGCAAAGGCTTATCAAAATACCCGGGCGTTTGTCAACCACATTCAGGTTACCTTACCGGGGGCAAAAATCAACTTTGTGTCGGAAAAATTGGCCAAGGAAGGCTTTACTCCATCGGTTTTCTCCCTCGACCTGCCCACCAAAGGCGAAACGGAAGAGGCCCGGGAAACTTATAAACGGGCTTTGAACCACCAGCTCATTCAATTGATGATCTCGCAGATACCCAAAGAATCTAAATACTGTGTGAGCTACGGGCAGCTAAAAGGATGCTACTGGACCATTCCGGCCACTTCTACCCAGGGAACCACCAAAGAAGGGGACAAAGACTACATCGCGCGGGTTGCCCTCTCCCCCAACATGGACCTCGAACGACACATGGAGGTGTTTAGCGCATTTGTTGAAGGGTTATAGCCTTGTATCGGGGTTCATTTGGTAAATCCTAAACTCCACATCCTGCAGATTCTAATTTCCCTGTTCCTGCTCTGGTGTCTGCTCAATTGTTAAAGGGGCCTATGCTTACCACTATGCGGTAGGGGATGATTTAACACCAGAAGGGGAAAAAGAATTTATGTTTGAATACCTTATCAAAGGTGGCATGATTCACTACCGTTGCCACGATTTTGAACACCCCAAGTCTGATTCAAAGTTTAATTCGATGGGTATTTTACCAAAAGAGTGGATTCCCGGTGAGAATGCCCTCCACCGAAGAACAACATTCACAGATTGAGTTGGATCTGAAATTGAATGCATTCCATTAAGGTGGTGTCTAAACACTACTTGGATTAGACCAACATTCTTTTGGGTGATTTATCCCTCTTTCACTACTTTCCATAGCGGGAAAGGGGAGCAAAACCCTCTTGTTAGGAAGCGACCATACGAAGGGAATTTTCACAGATTTGACTTTTAATTTGACCAATAATCGTTTTATACTGAAAAGGGATTTTTAAACTATCCAAAGTGATGCAACGGTTTTGTCGTTATACGGTTATGAAATACTGGTTTTCGCTTTGCCTCCTGTCTTTGACTATTTCGGCAGCCTTTTCTCAATCTAATTACCTCCATTATCACCAAGGTATCAACCAAACCGAAGCATTGATTGTAGAAGAGCAGTTTTCGGAGGCGGTCCGAGCTTATGATTCTCTCTTTGCCGAATATGAATACGTTTTCCTCAAAGATTTGCTCATTGCAGCCCAAATTGCTGTGTTGAGTGAGCAACCAGAAAAGACCACCCAATGGCTCGAACGAGCTTTGAAGAAAGGTTACCAATGCGACTGTATCACCCGAATGCCAGTTTTCGAAAAGTACATCGAAACCAAGGCATGGCAACACTTGCTGGACCAATCCGAGGAGTTCAAGGCTGATTATTACTCCAGCATCCAACTCCAATGGCACCGTGAATTTCACCAACGATACAAACGAGAACAGGAAAGCAAAACCGCCTCCGACCGAAGTGCTTACATCTCCATTGTTTCCAATAATTATCAGCGGATAAAGGTGTTAATGGACTCTGTTCCCTTTCCATCCGAAAGAATCGTGGGCATCGACAATGAAATGTTATTCCCCAGCCAAAATGGAGGAAAACTCAGCAACTGTGATGCCGCTAACTCGAAGGTGATTCCTACTTTGTTGCACTACGACAACCCGATCACCGATATTGGTTGGGACAAATTCGTAGCAGCCTTGCAATCCGGGCACCTGCATCCGAATCAATTTGCTACCATCTACTCTTTTGAAAGCAACTATGTGAGCCGCTTAAACGCGAACAAGAACATCAACCGCCCGGAATTGCCGCAATACTATTTCCAGTTCCCTTTTGGAAAAAAATCGAAAGACCTGGAAAAGGTCAATCGCCACCGTGCGCAATTTGGTATATGTTCCATCGAATTGAGCGAAAAAAAGAAACTGATTTGTCGAAAATACAGGCTGCGTATGCGCTTTGGGTATCAATGAGCACCTTTTCTTAGTTGCTTTAATCCCAGTTTGAGTTTCTCTTTATGATAGGCATACAGGTTATCGCTTATCCTCTTATTTTCGCCTCATGGCTTCTCCCAATCGCCCCTTTTTGCAGTATAGCAACGCTTATCTGGTTTATATTATCGATACGGAGATTGAGCCCATTCGAAAGGTAGAAGCAGCTCGGGAGATTGAACTGAGAGAGCTATCAACTGAGGAAATAGACCGTATTCGCGAAAGGGCATCAGAAGTAAATGATACCCCTCCCACTACAGGGGTATCTGATGCGGCAAATGAAAGCCCCGAATGGGATCAACTCGGGGAAGACATACTGGATGTTGATTTAGAACCCGACAGGTTTGCGCTTACCCGAACCGGCAGGCGGTGGTTTCGCGTTTTGTCCTGGCTTTTGGGGCTACATGTACTCATTAGCTGGGTGGTACAGATCATTGTCCATTCGCAGATGGGGTATCAATTCACCGATATGGGCTTGTTTCAATTCAAACGCGTTTTGGTGATGCTGGTGCTACCGGTTGCCCTCATTCTTTTTGTCGCCAGGATGTCTTCCGGGCTGCAGATAATTGCCAGTATTTTTGGCTTTCTTACCGCCAGCGCTGTCATCTATCACCTGCAAGAGGTGCCGTTGTGGTTCAACGAACCTAATCTTTACCCCGAATACATGTTCTATGGGGTGGGAATCAACCTGGTGGCTACCTACACCTACATGATAATCATCTTAGTTGGTTTAAGTCACAAGCGGCTCACTGCTATTTTTAGGTTAACCTCTACCCGAATCTACTACCTCTTTTTTGGGTTTGGTTTACTGGGTGTAGTATTCGAATTGATGGATGCTTTTATGATAGCGTTTTGACACCTGTATATACCAGCAGAAAGCAAAAAGGGCACCCTCACGGATGCCCCTTCATCTATTCTATTGGTTGCTAATTACCCTATAATGGTATTTAGAGTGTTACTTGGCCGCATGGCGGTGGTGGCCAGCGCATCGTTTGGATGATAATATCCGCCGATGTCCATGGTTTGACCTTGCACTGCATGGAGCTCGTCAACAATTTTACTCTCGTTGGCGGTTAATTGCTCGGCTATGTCTTTAAAAGCAGCTTGCAGATCGGCATCTTGGTTTTGCTCCGCAAGCGCTTGGGCCCAATACATGGCGAGGTAGAAATGACTTCCGCGGTTGTCGATCTCCCCTACCTTACGGCTGGGCGCTTTGTTGTTGAGCAAATACTGACTGGTAGCATTATCAAGGGCTTCTGCCAAAACCAAGGCTTTCGCATTATCATTTAGCTTGCCCAAGTGTTCCAACGATACTGCAAGTGCTAAAAACTCGCCCAAAGAATCCCAACGCAGGTGATTTTCAGTTTCGAACTGTTGCACATGCTTGGGAGCAGAGCCTCCTGCACCTGTTTCAAATAGTCCGCCTCCATTCATCAACGGAACAATGCTCAACATTTTCGCACTGGTTCCTACCTCTAAGATGGGGAAAAGGTCGGTGAGGTAATCGCGCAATACATTTCCGGTAACGGAAATGGTGTCTTTGCCTTCCCGAATGCGTGCGATGGAAAAACGAGTTGCTTCTACCGGCTTTTTGATGTGAATATCAAGCCCTTCGGTATCGTGCTCGCTCAAATAGGTATGCACCTTTTTCAAGAGTTGAGCATCGTGCCCTCGGTTTTCATCCAGCCAGAATACGGCTGGATTTCCGGTGGCTCGGGCACGGTTGACGGCTAATTTCACCCAATCCCGGATGGGCGCATCCTTGGTTTGGCATGCCCGAAAGATATCTCCTGCCTCTACGGAGTGCTGCATAAGGGCTTGTCCGCCGGCTTCTACCTTCACCGTTCCAGCTTCGGTCATTTCAAAGGTTTTATCGTGGCTGCCATACTCCTCGGCTTTTTTTGCCATCAAGCCTACGTTGCTTACACTTCCCATGGTCACCGGATCGTAGGCACCATTGGCTTTGCAATCATCAATTACGGCCTGGTATACACCAGCATAGGAACGATCTGGAATAATTGCTTTGGTATCTTGTGGTGCTCCCTCCTTGTTCCACATTTGACCAGAGGTGCGGATCATGGCTGGCATGGAAGCATCGATGATCACATCGCTGGGTACATGCAGGTTTGTAATGCCTTTGTCTGAGTTCACCATGGCCATGTCCGGACCTTCAACCAGGGCTTTGTGAATCTCGGACTCGATTTCTTGACGTTGCGCTTCGGATAGTTGGTTCAAAGCAGCCAACACATTCCCTAAACCATTGTTGGGATTGGCTCCAGCTGCTTCCAGTGCTTCCCCGTGCCTGGCAAATACATCGGCAAAATAGGCTTTCACCGCATGGCCAAACAAAATAGGATCGCTCACCTTCATCATAGTAGCTTTCAGGTGAACTGAAAACAGCACCCCTTGTGCTTTTGCATCGGCTACTTGCTCCATGAGGAATTCGACCAGGTCTTTCTTGTGCATTACTGAGGAGTCCATCACTTCACCAGCCAACAAATCGATTCCTTTTTTGAGGACGGTTTTGGTACCATCATTACTTTCAAAAACAATGCTGGCCGTTGCCGCCTCTGAAACAGTTACAGATTGTTCACTTTCATAAAAATCGCCCTGGGACATGCTGGCTACGTGGCTTTTGGAATCTTGACTCCAGCTTCCCATACGGTGCGGGTTCTGCCGGGCATAAGATTTCACTGCTTTGGGAGCCCTGCGGTCAGAGTTTCCTTCCCGCAGCACTGGATTTACAGCAGAACCTTTGATTTTATCGTACCGTTCTTTGGCCGCTTTTTCTTGCTCGTCCGTTGGTTCTTCTACATAATCGGGAACAGCAAACCCATGCTGCTGCAATTCGTTAATTGCGGCTTTCAATTGTGGAATGGAAGCACTGATGTTGGGCAACTTTATGATGTTGGCTTCGGGGGTTTGTGCCAACTCTCCGAGTTCAGCCAAAGCATCTCCAATGCGTTGCTCTTGTTGAAGATGATCGGAAAAATTGGCCAAAATTCTGCCAGCAAGTGATATATCGCGGGTAGTGATGTTTACATTGGCTTTTTCCAAAAAAGATTTAACGATTGGAAGAAAGGAGTAAGTTGCTAACGCAGGTGCTTCGTCGGTTTTTGTATAGATAATGGTTGATCCTGACATGTGCAATTGTAGATTTTAAAAAGGCTCCTGAGCCTTGGGAAAAGTGCGACAAAAATAGGCTTTAGATGCGTTGAAAAAAAGCTGAAACAGGAGCTATTGTCGTCTTTAATTGGTGTACCCTTTCCTCAGTCCGTTACCGAAACCTACGAATTGGTATTTGCCTTGCTATCCCAACTCATTAAGAGGCCTTGACAGGAGCCGATTGGATAAGGCTGGGCTTATCACTGTTCAGGTAATTTAGCTACTTGTCTTTGCAGGAAACAAATAAAAACACAACAGGCTCATTTTGAGAAACTTGTATAAAAATCTACACGGCGAATTGGAAAAAAATGCACCATTTAATAGAATCCCTACAGCGTCATTTAATAGAAATAGCACAACATCATTTAATAGAATGTCTACAGCATCATTTAATAGAAAAGCTACGTAAGCTCTATTAAAAATGACTCTAAATGAATATAATAAGCCATCTTTCGATGAATAAGGAGGGCATAAATTTTACAAACTTTATACTGTTGCAGATTTTAATTGATGATTTTTGGGTTTAAAAAGCATCAATTAATAGAAAAAATACATAAATTAGGGTTGAGAAAGTTAAGATTAAGAAGATATACCTTGATTCATGAGCTCTAACGAAAAGTTAGCACAGTCTTTAGAGCGTCTAAAAAAACTTCAAGACGAGGGAAAAGTTGGCCTCAGAGCAGATGAATTGTCCAGAGTTCATCGTGAACGCCTCATTAGGGCAGGCTTCATCAAAGAGGTGGTTAAGGGATGGTATATTATCTCACCACAGGATGAACAGCCCGGTGACAGCACCTCCTGGTATATTTCTTTTTGGGGATTTGTGGCGCGTTACCTAAAGGATCGGTACGGCCAGCATTATTGCTTGTCTGCCGAACAATCGCTTTTACTACATTCCAAAAATACTTCTGTACCCGGGCAATTGTTGGTACGCAGTCCTTTTGGCAACAATCGGCCAACTCAGCTAATGTTTAAAACATCGCTGTTTATGCTGAAAGGGTCTTTGCCGTCAGATGACGAAGTAGACGAATGGAACGGTCTAAGAATTTTCTCACTTGCTGCATCGATCACCGACATCAATCCTTCATTCTATTTGAAACGCCCAACGGATATACGGGCGGCTTTAATGATGATTTCCGATTCTTCAGAAATTCTGGAGCCGTTGCTGATCGGTGGCCATACGGTACTTGCGGGTCGATTGGCCGGAGCCTTTCGTAACATGGGGCAAGATAAAATTGCCGATGAAATTGTAATCGCCATGCGGATGGCGGATTATGATGTCCGGGAGAAAGACCCTTTTCAGGCACCACCACCCGTAACTTTTCGGGAGCGATCGCCATACGTGAACCGCCTCCGACTTATGTGGCATCAAATGCGCCCGGTGGTGCTCAAGCATTTTCCCGATATTCCTGGTATTCCACAAGATCGAGAGGCTTTCCTGAAACAGATTGAGGCTTTGTATACCACGGATGCCTACCACTCTTTATCCATTGAAAAATATACAGTTACACCAGAATTGATTGAACGGGTACGCTCCGGCAAATGGGATCATCAAAACAATGCCAACGACCAACGCGCAAGAGATGCAATGGCCGCCCGTGGTTACTGGCAAGCTTTTAATAAAGTGAAGGCAAGCATCATCCATGTATTGGATGGAGGCAACCCGGGAGAAGTAGCCAATCAGGACCACGGTGGTTGGTACCGCGAGCTATTTGCCCCTGGGGTACAAGCTGGATTGCTCAAACCAAGCGATTTGGCGGGTTATCGCAATCACCAGGTTTATATCGGCCAATCCAAACACACACCGGTAGATAAAGTAGGGGTGCGCGATTCTATGCCGGTTTTATTCGAATTGATCCAAGAAGAAGAACACCCGGCAGTTAGGGCTGTGCTGGGGCATTTTCTTTTGGTATACATCCACCCTTATATGGATGGAAACGGCCGAATGGGTCGTTTCCTAATGAATTTAATGTTGATTTCGGGTGGTTACCCCTGGACGGTTATTCCCGTGGAGCAACGCTGGGAATACATGGAGGCACTTGAAAGCGCCAGCACCTTGAATGATATTGAGCCTTTTTGCCAATTTATGAGCTGGTTGGTAGAGTCTGGCCTTAAAGGAAATCCGGTTGCCCAAATCACATGGGCTAATCTCAGTTTCCCAGACTAAACGACCGCTAAAGCTAAAATACAAGCCAGCAACATCACTGCTCCTTCGATCAAACCCAGGCCAAGGATCCAAAGCCACGAACTCTTTTCCACGCAGAGCAACAAATACGGGACGGGCACCATAAGCAGCCCTTCGGCTATGATAACATAAATGGGCACCGGGCCCAGCATTGGAGTGTCTTTGTAGCTCCACCAGCCTGCATCAATGGCCCAATGTTCATAAAGTGGTACCAATAAAGCGCCCAAAACGCCCAACAGCAACCCTGCCAGCGAAGGGTGCATTTTGCGCGCCATTAGCCAACCTAAAAAGCCAAACTCGATCAGCACCACCGTCCAGGAAAAAGGCATATAGGCTGGAGAGCTCCAGAGCATCGGCTCATCGGTAGGATAGATCAAAGTATCTGAAATGGCTACGAGGTAATGATCGGCTACCAGTTCGGCCAATCCGGCTACAACCGCAAAGCCCAGAAACTTAAGTATGAGCTGGTCTTTGGCCGCAATGGCATAGAGTAGAAAGACTGCGGTGAAACCATAGCCCCAAATTTCAGCAGACAGGACTCCCTTGAAAAAAAGGCTATCCAACAGCAGTATCCCAATGGACACTCCCATGGTGCCCATTACAAAGAATGTTCTGCGTTTACCTTCGTTAGAAATTGCAGTGGAGCTGCTCATAAAAAATGAGGGCTTTTCCAGGGTAAACCCTGCTCAAAGCGTTTTTGATCGGCCTTGCGCCAATGACTCAACAAATCGGGTTCGTGAAGGTGCCAGATTTCGCAATGTTTTGCTTTTGATTCACTTTTCTCCAAAATAGCATTTACAGCTCTTCGGGCAGCCTCATTGGCCCCTTCCATGGTTGCCAGATCGGTGAAGGTGCGCACGTAATCGGAAGCAAGGAACAAGTTGGGGATATGTGTGTAAGCATCCGGACGCAGAGGCCAAGTATTCACTTTATTGACCAATAGTGGCTCTTTGTTGGTTGATGGACCATGCCCGGGAATGATGATATCGGCATCGATATAGGAGGTTACTAACATGTCGTCTGAAAGCATGCTTTTACCGTCTACGATCAGGCTTTTTTTCAATTGCTCCCACACCTCTGAAAGGATTTCTTCCTTTGTACACTCGTTGGCCTTCTTGCCGTTCAAGCCAGGAGTAGTCCAATCGGAAACATCAATGGAAAGCACTCCTTTCACTTCTCCATTACCGTATTGAGAAATGTCAAAGTCTTTCCAAAATTGCAATTGGGATATGGAAGTCAAGGCCCAAGGTGAGTCAGTATACATCACGTGGCCACGCGTCATGGTCACATCCTGATTGAGGAAGTATTGAATTCCATTCATCCAAGCGGTGTCTTCGGCTAGATGCGGGAGGTACTGTAGAGTTGGGTCAGCTTCTAACATGGCAGGAGTAAGCATTTTAGCCATCACTTCTACGGGTAAAGCTGAAATGTAATAGTCGCCCGAAGCAGCAACGTGCGCTCCGTTTTCATCTACAAATGTGGCTCCGGTAATTTGGCCATCATCACAAGCGATGGTACTACAGGTGTGACCGTGATGGTATTTCACTCCTTTTTCTACCAGATAATCCCACCAAGGATAAAGAAAAGCCTCATTGGTAGGTCCGTTCAATATGCGATCAGGATGCGCAAAAGGATTGCCCATTAAGAAGAGCAATTGCAAGAGGATGTCACCACCGGTTTTGGTGCTTACTTCTTTGGGCTTTGCTGCCACTAAGGTGCGGGTAATGCCGCCAACAAAATACTGTCGGTAGGCCTCACTGTGTTGACCGGCATCGGTGAACTCCCACCAGGAAATCCGCTCGTATTCGGAGTTTCGGCGGGCGTAAGAACTGGTCATGAGTTGCCAGATTTTTTTGGCAAAGGTGTCGGTGTCTTCCTTTGTCAATCCGGTGTTGCTGTGATGAAGCGCATGAAACATCACCTCAATGTCTTTGAGCGACTTTGGAAAATTTACAATGTTGATCAGTGGAGCCTCATTGAAACGGGCCATCATCACCCGCTTGGATACCGCCTGGTTATCGAAAACTCCGTGTCGCTTCCCAGAGAAAGGAATCCGTTTCATAGTATCGGTAATGTGCTTGTAGAAACCCGGAAAAAACCGGAATCCGTGTTCTCCCGGAAGGTCTTTTCGGCCATCGACTCCACTGTTGGGTACATCAATACTCCGGGCTTTTCCTCCCACATAACGCGGCTGTCGATCGTATACTTCGACCTCAAATCCCCTTTCAATCAATTCGTGGGCTGCACTCATACCGGCAATCCCTCCTCCGATAACTACAATTTTTTTACTCATGATTTTGGTTGATGCTGAATTCTACAATAAAAGTGGCACCTTGGCCGGGCTTGCTGGAGCAATATACCTGCCCTCCAAGCATTTCTACATACCGTTTCACCAGCGAAAGTCCAAGACCGGTGGAGCTTTCTCCTGCGGTGGGTTTGGCGGTCAGGCGATTGTATTTGCCAAAAAGTTTCAATTGATCTTCAGGTGGTATTCCAGGACCTTGATCCTGCACCTCGATCCGAACCTGATTGTTTTGTACCAACTGACGCACCACCACCTGACTGTTTCGAGGCGAAAACTTTAAGGCATTGGAAATCAAATTATCCATGATCTGGCGCAGGTAAATCCGATCAGCCTTTAGCTCAACAGTATTGTCCCAATCCGTCCACAAGGCAATTTCTTTGGCTTCGGCCTTGGCCCGGTAATCGTCGATTACTTCTTGCAAGACCTCGCTCAGTAGCAGGGTTTCCCATTCGAGTTTCATTTCCCGCGTTCCTGCTTCCCCTACTTCCAATACCTTTCGTATCAGGCGTTGGGCTTGTTGGTTGGATTGTCGAATGAGTTGCAGGCACTCTACCTGAGCATCGCTCAGTTCTTCAGCAGACAACACGGCCAATAATCCTTCAATGCTATGCAGAGGGGCTTTCAGGTCGTGCGAAAGCACTTCGATAATGTAGTCTTTCTGTTCGTTGAGCGACTGCAAATGGTTGCTTTGTTCAGCTATCTGTTCGGTTTGTGCCAACAATTCGTCGTTCGAGGCTTGTACATTGGCATTGATTTCTTCAAGTGCTGCCTGCGCAAGTTTTAACTTCTGGAGGGTGGTTTGTAGCTCTTCGTTTTTTACGTTGAGTTCTTTTACTGCACTGTTGCGGTTTCGCTCAAAAACCCGGATAATGACAAAGACAATGACTACAATTCCGGTGATACACAGCCAATTGAAGAGTACAGACCAAGAGGTGTCGTAAGCTACCGGAAATTGCCTGCCTTGCCATTCTGAATAAGTGATTACAGTAATGACCATCAACACTACGGCAGTCCATACAATGGCCCAACGGGTGGTGATGAGCAACAAGGAAATGGCCGGAACAAATATGAGCCACGGAAGAATGGCGGATTGCATCCCTCCTGAAAACAGCACTAATATTACCACTGCGAGGGTTCCTGCCAATACATACAAATTGCCAATGGATAGTGTTGGAACACCTGCGCGCAACAAGAACGGTAAAAGGAGAAAAGCGGCCACATTGAAAGCCATGAGGTAAACCCCCATGTCGAAATTGATCCACCAACTCAACAGCAGGTAAGTGAAAGAAAACAAACTGGTAAGCAGCGAAGCTTTGATGACCAATCGCGCTTGCATTTGGTCTTTTACGGAATCCTTGGCTCCGGGAGGGAGAAAGAAGCTAACTGGGGGGAAGTTCATACCGATGGAGATTCGAAAAGATGATAAACTGCCTCGTTTCATAGGTTGGTGAAAAGGCAATCACCTTGGCATAAGCAAGTTTTAGAGCGTTAGTAACGAACTGTTACAGTCGGGTGAGGAATTCTCCGTTTTCCACACCGCTTAATCAGAATGAGGGCTTTTGAATTCGTCGATTGGTTCTATGATGGTGAGGCCTTCTCTTACGCAAGCCATTGAAAAGGGTTGCATAAGCATCTGAACGACAAAGTAGGTGTTTTCCTTTAATTTCCGAACGATAAGTACGAAGTATTCCAGGCGGAAAACCTGTAGTTGAATGCGTATTAAATGGATCAAAGTGAAGCTATGGCATATTGAGAAAACAATCCGACTTTAGCGCCAAGAGTTCAGGAATCACCTTTCCGCGCACTTTTTATCATTTAACCCAGATTATCATATGTTCCAACTTACCCTTGCATTGGATTGGACTCCAAACATCAACCACATTGGCTTCTTTGTGGCACAAGGTAAAGGCTTCTATCAGGAAGAAGGATTGCAGGTTTCCCTCCTCGATCCCTCTGCGGACAATTACGCTACTACTCCGGCAAAAAAGATAGAATTGGGTATTGCTGATATGGCCTTGTGCCCGACGGAGAGCGTCATTAGTTACCGAACCAAAGCCAAACCTTTCGATCTTATTGGGATAGCTACGCTGTTTCAGGAAGATGTGAGTGCCATTGCTACTTTGGTCAGTTCCAGCATTGAGCGTCCCAAGGAGCTGGATGGCCGCTCCTATGCTTCGTATCAGGCACGCTATGAAGACCAGATTGTGCGCCAAATGATTGCCAACGATGGTGGGAAGGGCGAATTGCAGGTGGCCTACCCCAGTAAGCTGGGTATCTGGGAAACGTTGGTTAAAGGAGAATTCGATTCCACTTGGATTTTCACCAACTGGGAAGGAGTAGAAGCCGAAACCTCTGGGATAGACCTTCACCTTTTCCGCATGAAGGACTTCGGTATTCCCTACTCTTATTCCCCACTATTGGTGGCCTCACAAAAGCGGATGCTCCAAGAGAAAAACACTTATCACAAGTTTTTGAAAGCCTGCCGGAAAGGCTTTTTATTCTGCCGCGAACACGCGGCAGAAGCCGTGGAAATACTCCAACCTTACCTGCCAGAAAGCGACAAGCACATCGATCTCGATCGCGCCCTGGAACTTTCCGTCCCTTCCTTTGGCAACGGGCTCACTTGGGGGGGAATGCAAGAATCGACAGTCGCCGAATTTCTGAATTGGATTTACAAAGAAGGGTTGGAGACACAACCGCTTCAAATACAGGATTTAATTACTAATGAATTGTTGGGATGAAGCTCAATACCAAGGTGGTTTTACCTCGTTACCGGTGCTATCAAACATTACCCATCCACTATCGGTATAAATCATTGAAGGGGTTCCATTTTTATGGAAACGATAGGTGGTAATGTTAAGATCGGCTTCAGGGTCATAGACTGCAGAATCCTTTTTCTCTCCAGAATAGTAATAGGAGACCAACGGGCTAATTAAACTATCGTTTTGAAAGGTCGCGGTGGCCATAAGGCCATTACCATGAGTGTAATACCAACTCCACTTTCCTTCTTTTCCGCTCGTTTCGTCATAGTGACCTTGGAAGTTTCGAAAGATGGAGAAACCCCGATAATACCCGTCAATGTAGGCTTTGTATTTCTTTCCTGGCTGAACATACTCCGGACGAAACTTCAGTAAGTGATCATTTGGAAGAACGAAATCCGTTCCGTAAACGAGCATATTTCGCTCCCAATTTCCGCCGTAGTACCAATGGTGTCTAAAATAGTTGAGGGTTTGCTCCCCACTGAGGTGCAACCGCATCAACTCATTGAACTTTTTATTGGCCCACGATTGGTTGGCCGATTTTTCCAAGCTTGGATCTTCGGCGATGGGGAGCGGAATGTCCCAAATCTTGTTTTGGGTGGTAGCATCGGATAAGCGAAGAATCGCAGTGCCATAATAAGTGGAAGTGTCCTCATTGAAGGCCCTGAAAACCACATCCGGCCGGTCTTCTGGTGTGAGGTTTCGGTTAACATATAAGCGCAGCAGTGAATCTCCATCTTCTACCAGAAACTCAAAGTGTTCTATTGCATAGGGTTCCGCCAGAAAAAACGGATCGTTTTTAACAACCTCCTGGCAGGATAGCAGCATACTACCTGACAAAAGAATAAATCCCAAAAGCCGAAAAGGATAAACCACTACAAATTCAAAAGATAAAGGAGCAACAACAACAGGCCAAAAGCTAGAGAGAACAGGATTAGAAAGGGCGTTTTAGCCACTTTGACACTGGCAATAAGCCCTTGTTCCAGAATTTCTTTTACGTCACCTACCCAAAGGGCAAAACTATCCACCTCATTGATCACTTCTTTGGTAGACAATTTTTCGGGATCGTGCTCAAAAGGTTCTATTTTCATCCAACTGGTGAGGATACGCAGCACTTTCACGATCACCCGTCGAAGCAAGCCGCCAACCAAGGGGATTCCGTCCTGGAATATCGTTGCTACCGTTGGAATTACCACCAGGTGAAAAACCCCTAAAAACAAGAGGCTGTAAACTCTTTTTCGATTTTCGGGGGTGATCTTATTCTTGGTTTTACTCAAATCTTCAATGGCCGACTCAGCAATACCAATGGTAAATTCCATAATACTCCACACGTCTTTGCGGATCTTGGTCATTAACAACAATAAGCCAAGAAATAAGCCCGAGAGTAGAAACAGCACCAAGCCCAAAAGCCCGTAAAAGAAGTATTCGACGTGCACTAAATCAAACACCCAATAACCTAAAAAATATAAGAGGAGCGCGATACCTACCGGGCGTATCATGGCTTTGAAAGCATAAGAAGGCAGGACCAACAATTCGCCAATACTTTCTCCTATCCGATCATCTCGGTAAGTCTTCATATCGATGCTCAACTCTTCCTGGATGGTTTTATCCAATTGATCGACATCCTTCGTACTTCGTACACGCATAATGGAGGCTTTTGGGGATTAAAAGCAGAATATTGATGTGGAATTAGGGCTAATATCTGCTCGAAGGTAAACTACTACAGCTGGATTTTGAAACTTAGTTCAAAATTATTCGCTTGGTATGCACCGTTTGATTGGTGGCCACTTCTACGAGGTAAATTCCCCTGGGAAGGGTTGCCACCGCTAAAGCACCGAATCGAGTGCTTTCAAATCTCTTTTCCAAAAGCGCTTGCCCTTGCATATCGATCAGGCGCAATTCCCAATCTCCGGCTTCTTCTACCCAAATATTGACTTGCTCTGCCGCTGGGTTCGGGTAAATGGCAAAGGATGGATTATCAAATTGTTCGGAGAAATGGCGTCTGTTAAAATCCTCCACTTTCCCAAAACAATTTATCGCAGTATCACCAAGACAAACCACTTCAAAGTGCAAGGCTTTGCGAGCATCCACGTGCACCAACACCAGATTATCGCCGGATGGGCTCCCCATGCCACTGGCTACGAACCGAAAGCTACGCATTTGATCCGAGGTTACTTTGGAGGCCCACACAACCCCAATATCTCCCGCAAAAAAGGTCACCGGCTTTTGCAACGCTTCAAAGAGAGGCGCCACCTCTGTCCAAAAGTTGAGCGGTTCCGAGCGTCCGGCACCCGAATTAAGGCCGATGTAGTTAAAGACATTATCGGGGGCATGCCAAATGAGTTGATGCGTAAATACAAACACCTGGTCTGCCTTCGGGCCCAAATCCGACAACACCTGCTTCAAATAGGCCAGTTGTGCTCCTCGAATGCTCCAACCATCCAGATCGGCATCCAGCACAATAAAAAGGTCGTTTTCATGCAGCAAGTGATACCAGGTTTGGCCATACCGCGCCTCAAATTCGGGGCGATTCTCCATATCGTGGTTCCCTACTACCAGATGTACCGGAAAGGGGAGTTCCTGCAAATCTGCCTCTACTTCATCCCAGTCTTTGGCCGTTGGAAAAGGAGAAACAATATCGCCCGTTAAAAAGCCCATCGCCAGATGGTTCTGGGCTCTAAGTAACGGGAAAGCTTCTTTGAATGGTGGGTGTACTCCTTTATTGTTAACTCCCGGCTCACCATAAACGTGCCCGGCCACAAAAAACGAGTACAAAGTATCGGTACTCTGGCCTTGTACACGGCTCAGACCCGAAACGAGCACAAGTAGCATGCCTGCAAACCCAAGCCTCAAGAGCAGCCGAAACAACAATTGTTGAAAAAGTAGGGGCATCATCCGTACTAAAGCTAAGATTCTTTTACCAGAAGCCGCCACTCAAGGCAGTTTTAGATGAATAGCAAACGGAGACAACCGCTTCCTGGTATTTTATTGACGGACAATCAAGCGAACAGTTTGGGTGCTCACCTCACGCTGTACTTGAACCAGGTACAACCCCGGAGAAAATCCATCCACCGATAGGTGAATCGGATTACCCGCTGCCTCGACTTCCAGGTTCTGGATGAGGATACGTTTTCCGGTTAGGTCAAAAACCTGAAGGGTTACCGACTCATCGGTTTCCCATCCGCCCTGCAGCCATACCTGATCATGAGCCGGATTGGGGAAAAGGGTCAATTCCTGAGTGGCTTTTTCTTTATTTGATTCGTTGGACTCAAAAGCCACCGCCAACCTCGGTTGTGGAGTAGCGGGCGTAGTGATGGTACATACCGGCCCGTAGCTGCCCCAGGTGCCATTGACTGAAGCTGCTACGCGTACGTTGTAGGTAGTGTTGGGCAGGTAGTTGTTAGAAGCCCAATCAAAGCGCCAGGTGGTCCACTGATAGCCACGCACATACACCGTGTTGAATCCTGAACCGGTATTGGTGATTTCTACCCGATAGTTGTCGGCTCCGGGAACACCTTGGTAAAACAAGTATTGATTCCAGCTACTGAGGGTGATGTTGCACTGACTGGAAACCATTTGAGTCAATGGAACATTGCTCGGCGTAGTTACCTGGCAAGCACTTCCATAAGGCCCCCAGCTACCATCGATAAAGGCGGCTACTTCTACGTTGTAGGTCGTATTGTAGGAAATACCTGGAATAAAGCTCAATTTAAAATTCGTCCATTGGTAGCCACGGGTATACACTTGTGAAAATCCACCGGCCGTCACCCGATAACGATAATTAGCAGCTCCCGGCACGGAGTTAATATAAAGCCATTCACCAAGGCTGTTCAACGTGATACCGCAAGAACTGGTACCTAATGTTGTAGTAGGGGCAGCCGGGGGTGTCGCAATGGAACAAACCGGACCGTAGGTTGTCCAGTTGCCGTTTACCAAGGCCGCCACCTGCACCGAATATGTAGTGTTGTATTGGATGCCTGGCACCGAAGTCATTTGAAAACTGGGTGCGGCAAATCCACGCACGTGCACCACATTAAAGCTCCCGGAAATGATTTGATACCGGTAGTTAGTAGCCCCTGATACCGAGGCATAAAAGATGTAATCGCTCAAAGCGTTGAGGGTGGCACCACAAAAAGAAGTCACAATGGCGGGGCCACCCGTATTGTTGCTTGCTACTGTAGCCTGTGCTACTTTGGTACATCCGCTGGCATCGGTTACCGTTACGGTGTAGACACCTGCTGCAAGGCCACTTAAATTAGCCGATGTTGATCCATTGGACCAGGAATAAGTGTAAGGCGTTGCACCATTGGATACGGTGCTTGTAACACTTCCATTGCTTCCAAAATTCACTTCGGGTGTGGTGCTTAAACTAATGGTTGGTCCGCCAAGAGTTGTCGTTACTACATCCTGTGAAGTGCCACAAGCATTGGTGCTGGTTACCGTCCAGGTGCCGGCGGTAGAAACCACGATGCTATCTGCTGTAACTCCAGTGCTCCACACATTGGTAGCTCCGTTGAGATCACCGTAAAGGATCACCGATTGGCCGGAGCAAATGGCAACAGTAGGTTGTGGGAATGAAAAACTGGCTGCTGGATCAAACTCATCCGCTCCAATGTCGGGAGCCGCTTGATTTCGGGCCTGGCCATCGAAATCAATGTTCAGCAAGCCGTTTAGATTCTTACCGGCATTGTTGAGTTGCGGTTTGCAGGTATGCAAATCACCGTTGGTGACATCGGCAAAATCGGGGAAGGTTTCAAAGCCATTGGCATCTTGACCGGTAGCAGCTTGCCAACTGCCGAAAGCGCCCAAACCATTGTTGAAATATGCAGGCTCTGCGCCACTGGAGAAGGTCACCGTATGATCCATATTTCCAAAAGCACTACTGCCCACACCATATAAGCCGTAACCAAATCCCAGGTTGGCGAAAATGTTGTTGTAAATGTTGAGCGAGCTACAACTGACAAGGGAAAAAGCCCGACCGGTGGTAGCCATCTCTTCCAAAGCAATACTGTTGTGCAACACATTCAAAAAAGTACAAGAAACCAACTCCAGTCCTCTGTGCGCAACATTGGAATTGGGCGAGCCCAGTTTCAAAGCGTTATTGGCAATTAAGCCTCGATTGGTACTGGTGCCATTCGAAATTCCGATGCTAAGTCCAGTAACCGGCACATCTCCAGTGCTCTTGATCCGGTTGTTGACAATCTCGAAGGCTCCATTGGTTCTGGAAAACTGGAACCCATACGTAGCGCTTGTATTGGTTGAATTGGTTCTCATCTCGTTATTGATCACCTTCAACCCTTCAGTGATTGAAGATCGAATGCCGTAGACCGATTGGTTGATGAGTTCATTGCCTTCAATGCGGTTCCCTACTTCGGGCAAGGAACCGGCAATTTCTCCATTGAGGTAAAACCCATGACTGCCGCCAATCAACACATTGTTGAGAAACGTGTTGTAGTTGTCCTGGGAATTGCTGGAATACACCAACGCATTGTTTAAGCTACTGGAGGAATAGTTCACCGGAGCGATCAATCGACATTCTTTAATGGTATTGTACTCTGCTGCACTGGTGATTTGAATGACGCGACTGAGGCTGCTGTTAAGGCTTTCAAAGGCAAGGTTTTCGAAAGACAGGTAATCGGCTCCTTCAAGACTGAGTACATAGTTGCTAAAGGATGAACTCACATTGTGCCGCAAGATGGTGGTACTCACCAAACTCGGATTGCCTTTGAAAGTAATGGTGTTAGCGCTACTTGTGCCCGCTATTTCATTGATAACGAGCTGTTCTAAATAAACACCATTTGCAACGTCAAACACAACGGGACCACTGACGCCACAAGACTGTAGCACGTTGATCGCTTCAGCAAACGAAGCGAAATTGACGCCTCCGGTGGCGGTTCCCGAATTGATCGTATAGTTGCCACTTAAAGGAGTGCAGAGGTTGGTAGAAAGAGTATCGTTGTTTTGCTCAATATCAGGCCCTGCCCCGTTTACATCAGACACGTAGGCCTGGATTGAATAACTCCCCAAAGCGGGGACTACAAATGGTGTAGCAAACTGATAATCGTAGATGCCGCCAATCGGAATGGGAAATGGAAAAACTGCATCGTTGACCGAAACGGTTGCTCCATTGTTAAACCGGTAACTGAGATCGGCCTGCGTAATGGTGGTTTGACCAAAGTTCGTTACCCGAACCGTGAGATTATTGTTTCCCACCACGGGTTGAATTGGAGCCACAACTTCGGTGATACTGGCGTCTACATTCGCTAAAACGGTGTAGCTAACCCCTCCATTAAATTGTCGGGTAGCAAAAGTGGGGTTTGGCAACGAACCGCCATAACCCACATTTGGCCCAGTATTGATAGAAATGTTAGCATCCGAATATGGATTGCCACTATTAGTGGTGTAGTCGCTGTAAACAACATTGCAAGTAGCACAACCAATGTAAAAGCGATAAGTAGTTCCCGCCGACATAGCGAGACTGACGGGAATGGGTAGCGATTGAAGTACTGGAAACAAACCACTACTTTGACCAAATACAATAGCCTCACCAAGCTTGGTCCAGTCAGGTGAAGCAATATTAGGAGCCCCCGTAAGATCGGTAGCGGAGTACCAAATTTCCACGGTTTGGTTACCGTTTTGTAAGGCAGCACTAAAACCATCGATAAAGATGGAGTTGTTGGCAGTTACCTGAAAGGTTGTTCCACCAGATCCGTTGCCACCTGCTAAAGGCGGAACAGTGTTTAGGGTAAATTGGGCATTAGCCAAAAAAGAGGTGAACAATAGAATTGCCCACATTAGCACATTTTTATGCATAATTCGGGTGAAAATTGGGGTCAACAAGTTGGGTTAATAGACTGACTTTCAACTGAAAATCAAGGGCAAAAATACTTACCAAAGCCCAATACACCTAATATAAATACCACGTTTAACCACCTTTGCTAAAAGCTGATAGGTGGATAATGTCATAGAAATAAAAAGGGCCGCCTCTGGTAAGAAGCAGCCCTGTATTTCAGTGTTTTTCTGGCCTTATTTCACCGAGATTCGCTCTACCGCAGAAAATCCTTCGGCACTCAACTGCACCACATACATCCCTTGTGCCTGATCGCTCAGGTCGAGGAAATGTAGGTAATTGGCCGGCAGGTTGAGCAAGCGCTCGTTGTGTACTACTCGTCCCTGTAGATCGAAAATGGAAATATTCAGGTCTTGCCCCACAAAACCATTCAATTGCACGTTCAATTTCCCATTGGTTGGGTTGGGGAAGAAGTTGACCAAATGCGCCTCCTCCAATTGATTGACACCCACGCATGGATCGGAAACCAAGTCGATGGAATCTACATCAGAACAACCGTTGATGTCGGTGGCCACGACCGAGTAGATACCAGGAGTAGCCACGACAATTGAACTGGTGGTTTCTCCATTGGACCAAAGGTAGTTGGCAAATCCACCGGTAGGATTGATGGTATAGGTGTAGGTTTCACAAATGAAATCTTGTGCCGGTCCGAGGTCAACCACTGGTTTGGGAAAGTTAAAACTCACCGTGGCGGATTGCACTTCGGTGCATCCATTGGCATCGGTCACGGTTACGGTGTAAGCACCACTTTCCAGGTTGTTGAGCGCAGCGGTAGTAGAAGCATTGGCATCGCTCCACAAGTAAGTGATTGGAGCAGCACCACCGCTCACATTGGCTACTGCAGAGCCATCGGCATCCAACTCACAACCTACATTTTGCGAAGAAGTATTCAAATTGAATTGTGGCCAATTGGTCAACAAAATAGAATCGCGGTTGGTACATCCCTGGTTGTCGGCTACCTGCACCCAATAAACGCCCGGAGTAGCAGCCGTGATACTGGAGGTAGTAGCACCAGTAGACCACAGGTAGCTGATAACACCACCACCCCCGTTGAGGGTGTAACTATCCCCATCACAGAAACTGTCGTCGGCACCAAGGTTGACCGTAGGCAAGGCTGCGCCTGCCCCAACGGTAGTATTGCCCACCTGGGTACAGCCATTGGCATCGGTGATGGTAACGGTGTAATTGCCCGGCGTGAGCGAAGCCACATTGGCACCGGCTGCGCCACTGCTCCACAAGTAGTTGTAGGTTCCGCTACCGCCTGCAGCCAAAACATTGGCCGTTCCATTGCCATCGCCCAAACAGGTTTCGTTAGTGGAACTCAAGGAAGCACTCAAGGCAGTAGGTTCGGTAACCGTAGTAGCAGCCGTAGCCGTACAACCGTTGGCATCGGTCAGGGTAAGAGAATAAGTTCCGGCACTCAGGTTGGCAACAATGCCATTGCTACCACCGTTGGACCAGGAATAAGAATAAGCTTGGGTGCCACCACTGGCAAGGCTAGCTGCCACACCATCGTTGCCTCCATTGCAACTCACCTGCGTTACCGTAGAGAGGTTCACCGAAAGGGCCGCAGGCTGAGTGATGTTTACCGTACTGGAAGCGGTACACCCTTGGGCATCCGTTACTGTCACGGTATAGTTTCCGGCCAAAACACCGTTGAGGCTCGAAGTGGAGTTTCCGGTGGACCAGTTGTAGGTATACGGGCTGGCTCCACCTGCAGCTTGTGCATTGGCGACACCGTCTGCGCTGCCAAAGCAACTGGCAGCAGCATTAACGGTGGTAGAACTCACCAAGGGCACGGAAGGTGCAATAGCGAACGAACTTTGGGAAGCGCAACCGTTGGCATCGCTCAAGGTAACGGTGTAGACTCCTGCAGCTAAACCTGTAATAGCAGCTGCACTTCCACTGTTGCTCCATGCATAGGTATAAGGTGTGGTTCCACCAGAACCGCTCACATTGAGGGCGGCAGTAGCACCACCCGTACAACCCAAATTACTGGTTTGTGCAATGCTGCTCCCCAAAAGACTTGGAGCAAGCAGGGTAGATTGTGCAGTGGCCGAACAACCGTTGCCATCGGTAATGGTTACCGTAAAGGTACCGGCTCCGAGGCTCCCCATAACGTCAGTAGTGGCACCATTAGACCATGCATAATTGTAAGGCGCATCTCCACCACTGGCCGTAGCCGTTAGTTCACCATCCGACAATCCATTACAGGAAATAGGCGCACTCACCGAAACAGCAGCACTCAAGGTGCTCGAAACGACCATTAGAGTATCAGTAAAACTGCCACAGGCATCGGTAATCGTTACACTGACGCTGCCGGGAACTCCCACCAAAATGCTGGAATTGGTGGACCCGTTGCTCCACGAGTTCAACATGCCACCAGTGGCACCATTCAACAGCAGTGTACTGCCGGAACAGAGCACTGCAGTATCGCTGCTAAAGGCAAAATCTTCGGGCGATTGAAATTCGTAGGCACCAATATCCGGAGTTTGAGGATCACGCGCATTGCCGTTATAGTCGGTATCCACAACTCCAAGTAAACTAACGCCTCCTGCACTTAAGTCGGGAGAACAAGTGGTGAGATCGCCCGTCAAAACACCGGTAAAATTTGGATTGGCCGAAACCGAATTTTGGTCAAAACCAGAGGCATTTTGCCAATCGGTTAGGGACAATTGATTCGTACTGAAGTAACCTACATTTCCGGTAGTGGTGTAAAGGTTGTTGTAGTCGGAGTCAAACGAAAACGAACTGGTAGCGTAAATCACATGCCCGGGTCCGTTTTCTACAAATACATTATTTCTCACTTTGTTGCCGCCTCCACTCAGGAAGTAACCGGCTCTGGAAGAAGCATTGGTACTGCGATGGTAAACACTGTTGTGGTAAATGTTCAGGAAACCAGCGTTGGAGAAATAAATGCCGTACAAAACACTACCTGAGGTAGAGTCGATCTGGGTAACGGAGTTGTTGCTAATGTCGGCCGGAGTGGCATTTGATCCAGAAACGGATGACACGTAAATGCCTCGGATAGGAGCGCGAAAGCCACCAGTATTGGGATTCAAACGGTTGGCGCGAACCACAACCTCTCCATTTACATTCAGGAGATAGATGCCGTAGGAAGTAAAAGTATAGGCCGAACCTGTTTCCAGGGTACAATCAAACACTTTGAAACCATTCTGGTAATTGGTGTAGACGCCCATGTAGTAGAAATCTTCCATGGAGCAGTCTTCAATATCAGTATCTTCCAAATCAACCGCGGAAGTCCCAAACCAATAGAAGCTGTAGGACCCACCCGAAAGGTCGCAGCTTTTAAACTGACTTCCTTTCACATCGGTAGTATTGGCGTAAATCAATGCTGCGAGATTGGAAGTGGTGGTAATATTGGCAAACCCTTCAATGGAGCAATTCTCCAAACCATTGTAGTTGGACCCGGTGGCAAACTCTACCACCCTGGAATAAAAAGAAGATTGGTTTTTAAGGGTCATGTCTTCAAACCGGACATGATCGGCACCATCCAACTTAACAATGTAGTTAAGGGTGGCATTCCCGGTACCCTGTAGGGTCACCAGACTGTTGTTGCTGGCATTTCCTTTGAACGTAACGGAGGCCGAAGCGCTCGATCCGTTAATCGCCGGGATTACGATTTTTTCATTGTAGATACCCGGTGCTACGTTGAACGTGACGTTGCCACAAACCCCAATGGTGGACAATAGGTTGACGGCATCAGTGAAGGAATTAAAATTGGATCCCGAAGTTGGAAAACTGCTGTTGATCGTGAAATTCCCAACCAAGGAAAGCGGAGGAACTACAAAAGTGGCAGTATCGTTCAACGGGTTTCCATCCGTCCCGGCGTTGGGATTTGAGGTCCAGGCCTTGATCACATCCCCAATACTGTAACTGGCGGTGGTACTCAACACTATGTTGTTGTCTGAGCCTCCGGTGGTTAAACTTCCGGTCCTGGGAGTTGTAGACTGCACTACACCATTCAACGACCAACCGATGGTTGCTGTGGTCAGGGTATTGGCTCCCAGCGATCCCAGATTTACTGAAATGGTAGTGCCCAAAGAACAAGCCACCGTGGTGGGAGCCGAAAAGCTGGAAATAAAGGCATCATTAGGAGAAGGCGCCAACACAGTGACTAAGTAATCCTCCACCTCACCATAGGTCTGATTGTTGCAAGGATCAGTAGGCAGCGAGTTGTAGCTACATCGCACACGCATGCGGTAAACTCCTGCTCCAATCGTTCCAGGAACGGTAATGGAGGAAGACTGGGCGGTAGTGGTCCAGGTGGAAGAGGTCCAAACATCTTCACCGGTGTCCACAAAATCACCATCGTTGTTCCAATCAATCCAAATCTTTTGCCCTTGGCTAAAAGTGGGTCCCGATTGAACGGTAAAATTGAAGGAGTTGCCTGTGGTAACAGTAACGGTTTGGGAGCTTATGAAGCTGTAGTTGCCCGTTGAACATCCAGAATTAAGGTTGCTAATGTTGGTGCTACCACCAGTAGTAGAAAAGCTGGTTATTTGATCACCAAAGCCACATCCATTAGCAGTGACCGGCGTGCAATATTGAGCCTGCACAGTCATTCCGGAGAACAGCATGGCGCAAAGCACAGAGAAAGCAATGTGCCACCTTGGCATTGGATTGAGGGGTAAATTTCTGGTCATATTAATTGATATTGGGGATTTAGATGCCTTGCCACCATCATTGACAAGGGCTGACTGTGACGGCCATTGAACTGCCAAAGCCTTTGGAATGGTTCACCTCCTCAACCCGTGGGTTGAGGAGGTGAACGAAATGAGTTATTGAATTAATAAACGCTTTACAACACTTTGGGAATCGGTAGCCACCTTCACCAGGTATACTCCTTGTGCCTGACCGCTGAGGTTTAATTCTCCACGAAAATCAGAACCCGTCGTGTTCCATTGTTCCTGCGCTACAAGTTGGCCTTCCAACGTAAATACGGTTACCTGAACCACATCACCGGTCAGTCCGTCAAACTCAAGCGTTACTTCGCCGGTAGTAGGGTTCGGATACATGGCAACCAAGGCTTCCTCCTCTACGGTGGCTATTCCCACACAGGGATCAACCGTGAGTACAATGGAGTCGGAGTTGGCACATCCGTTGATGTCGATGGCTTGCACTGTGTAAGTACCAGCAGTTGTAGCCTCAATAGAAACCGTTGTTTCGTTGGTAGACCAAAGGTAATTGGCAAAACCAGCTCCCGGACTCAAGGTGTAGGAGTAGGTTTCGCAAATCACACCGGTAGCAGGACCTAAATCCACTACAGGAGTTGCAAAATCGAAATTCACATTGGCGGTGGAACTGTCTTGACAGCCATTGGCATCCGTGGCTACCAATTGGTAGTTGCCAGCAACCAGGTTGCTGGCAATGGCTCCGGTTTGGGCATTGGCATCGTTCCACAAATAAGTAAAGGGTGCTGCCCCTCCATTGATCGCGGAGGCAATGGTACCATCATTATCTTCCTGGCAAGTGGTATTCTGTGGGGTCAAACTCACCGATAGGGCTGGCCAATTGTTGATCTGGATGGTATCGCTGGCCGTGCAACCGGTACTGGCCGTTACTTGTAACCAAATCATACCCGGCGTAGCAACCGTAATGCTGGAAGCGGTGGATCCGGTAGACCACAAGTAGCTGATTACGCCTCCTCCACCGTTGAGGGTGGTACTTTCGCCCGGACAAATGGTGAGGTCAGGCCCCAGGTTGACCGAAGGTGCAGGGTTGGTTACCCCAATCGTAAAAGCATCGGTCACCGAACACCCGTTGGCATCGGTTAGGGTAAGGCTGTAATTACCTGCCAAAAGGTTCGTCACTGTGGTACTGATGCTTCCACCCGCACTCCAGGCATACGTATAGGGGCTGGTTCCACCACTGCCGGCTACCGTGGCCGAGCCGTTGCTTCCGCCCGCACAATTGACATCTTGCACAGTGATAGCAGTACTCAAAGCATTGGGTTCGGTGATCGTAACGCTCGATGCAACCGTACAACCATTCGCATCGGTACAGGTAACCGTGTACGTTCCGGCTGCCAACCCATTAAGTGGACTGCCTGTGCTGCCGTTGCTCCAAGAGAAGTTGTAAGGAGAAGTTCCGCCATTGCCCAAGGCACTTGCCGCTCCATCCGAGCCGCCATTGCAGCTTACATTGGACAACACCAGGGTAGATACCGATAATGCGGAGGGTTCGGAGATGGTAATAGTAGAAGTAGAAGTACATCCCCCTCCATCGGTAATTGTTACGGTGTAAGTTCCTGCCGCTACGTTACTGATGGCAGCCGTAGTGGCAGCATTGGACCATGCGTAGGAATAAGGTGTAGTACCGCCCACAGCGGTTCCGGTGGCCCCGCCATCGGCAGCTCCATTGCAGCTGGCATTGGAATCGAGCGTGGTTAGGGCAACTACCGCCGGAGCCTGCGTAATGGCCGCTGATGAGAGCGTGCTACAACCGTTGGCATCGCTCACCGTTACGGTGTAGACACCAGCATTGAGCCCCGTATTGTTGGCCGTAGTAGTTCCGTTGGACCATGCATACGTGTAGGGAGCAGTTCCTCCCGTGGCGGATACTGCAACTGCTCCTGTGGCCCCACCAGTACAAGCAATGTTTGCCGATACGGTGGTTGTGGCGGAGATAGCAGCAGGTTCAGAAATGGTGACGGCTCCTACCAGCTGGCAACCGAGTGCATCGGATACCGTTGCGGAATACACGCCCGCCGATAACCCGGATATGGATGCTGTAGTAGCTCCACTGCTCCAGGCATAGGTATAAGGCAGTACTCCTCCGGTGGCAGTTGACAGCGCAGCACCATCCGAGCCGCCGTTGCAAGAGACCTGAGACACCACCGAACCGGTAGCAGCTAAGTTGTTGATAACGGTGGTGATCGTATCGGTGAAAACACCACAAGCTCCGGAAATGGTTACAGTCCAGTTGCCAGCGGTATTCACCACAATACTATCAGCAGTGGACCCGGTGGACCACAAGTTGGCAGAACCGTCAGTTGCACCTACCAGCGTAGCGGATTGTCCTACACAAAAAGTAATGGTGTCGGTAGTGAAGGCAAAATCGCTCGGCGAATTGAACTCGTCGGCACCAATATCGGGAGCAGCGGTATTGCGCACATCGCCATCGATATCTTCTGCGACCAGCCCATTGAGGTTTTTACCAGCAGCATTTAGAATATCGTTGCAAATGTGTAAGTCACTGTTTTGGTAGTCTGTAAAAAGTGGATCAACATTGAAACTGTTCAAATCTTGACCCGAGGCCGTTTGCCAGTCGTTAAAAGTTGTCTGATTGCTTAGGTAATAACCTAAGACTGCCCCATTGGAGTAATAGACATTGTTGTCCATTTGAGTGACCGCAAACGTATTCGAAATGTAGGAGGCATAACCTTGACCAAAGTTGGCAATCACGTTGTTGCAAACGGTATTAGCGCCCCCGCTGGGAATCCACAAAGCCCTACCACTGGTCGAAGTTCCTTCTACGGCAATGCTGTTGTGCACCACTTGCTGAAAGCCAGAATTACTCATGTACATTCCATAAAATGTGCTTGAAAGGGCAGTATCTCCTACGTGAATGAAATTGTTGGCCACTAAGCCTTTGTTGATATTGGTAGCATCACAATTCACCATATACAATCCGTAGGTAAACATTCTCCCACCGCCCTCTATGGTATTTCCGGTGGCTTCAAAAGCGTTGTCGGCATAGTAAAAGTATGCCCCATAGGAAGTACCCGTGTAGAGAGCATTGGAACGAATCTCATTGTTCCGAAACTTTAAGTTGCTGGTATACCAAGTGCGAATTCCATAGAAATATTGGTCTTCAAACAAGTTGTCTTCAATAATACCGCCTTCTTCTAAAGAGGTGGTGGTGGTTCCATACCAGTACATTCCGTAGCTGCCGCCATGAAAGTGGTTGTCGCGAAACTCATTGTTGTTGTCGTTGCCATTTGCAGACCATACCAAAACTTTGTTGGTAGAAGTAGTGGACACGTTGGTATCTCCAAGAAAAGTGCAGCCTTCAAACTTGTTGTTCTCGGCTCCGTTGGAAATGTCCACTACCCGGGTGAAGGACGTACCCGTTGCCTGAATGGTCATGTCTTCAAAACGTACCCAATCAGTACCGTTCAAACGCACAGTGTAGTTGGTGGTTGACAAAGAAGTAGCATTGGAAAGCACGACTTGCGCAGGGTTGGAGGAAATCCCCCGGAAGGTAATGGGCCGAATGGCACTTGCACCGGCAATTTCTCCCAGTACTATCTGCTCGTTGAAGGTGCCGGTAGAAACGTTGAAAGTGACCGCCCCTGAAACACCGCAGTTGTTGAGGTCGGCTACCGCATCGGCGAAAGAATTGTAGTTGCTGCCCGCAGTAGGAAACAGGTTGGTGATGGTATAGGTGCCGCTTAAGCCCTCACAACGAGATACCGTTAGGTTGTCGTTGCTGGTGTTGTTGTCGTTGCCCATGCCGTTGACATCGCTCAGGCCAGCAGAGATATTATAGGTGCCTGCAGAGAGGACATTGAACGGAGTTGAAAAAGTATAGTCGTAAAAATCTCCGGGGCCCAGTGGGCTGGGAAAAACAAAGTTATTTGCATTTACGGTGGGACCAGCATTGAAACTGTAACTCAAATCGGCTTGGGTAATGGTATCAGCAGCCTGATTGGTTACCCGAACCGTAAGGTTGTTGCTTCCCAAGGCCAGTGTTTGTGGAGCAGTAATTGCCGTCATGGCCAGGTCGAGACCGGAGGCGGGTAGATAATTGACTCCCCCGTTGAATTGACGCGGATGGAAAGAAGGATTAGGAAGGCTTCCCCCATACCCAATGTTGGTTCCGGTGTTGATGGTTATCGTTCCGTTGGAATACGGGTTGCCATTGCCGCTGTTGAATGTGGTATATACTGCCGAACAAGAGACGCATCCAATGTAGAAACGATAGGTGGAACCGGCGGTCATCAAAAGGTTGACCGGAATGGGCAAGGTTTGCAGTGTAGGAGCAAGTCCAATACTCAAACCGGTCACCGATGCGGTTCCAATTTGGGTCCAGTTAGCCGTTGTGATGTTTGTAGGTCCTGTAAGGTCGGTAGTCGAGTACCAAATCTCAATATTTTGAGTATTGGATTGCAGGGCGGCATTGAAACCGGTGATAAAAATACTGGCATTGGCAGTCACCTGGAAGGTAGTTCCTCCAGAGCCATTTCCTCCATTCAATGGAGGCACCGTGTTAAAGGTAATTTGGGCGTTAGCAAATGTGGCAAAGCACAGAACAGCCCATAGAATGGGTACAATTCTTCTCATACAGACGGGTTTTAGTTGTCTTTAAATGGGGTTAAGATGTGTGTTCCTTCTGAGGGGAACGGTGGGGTTAAAAGTTTGCTTCCTAACTGGGAATCAGGAACAAATGTAATGTCCGCAATCCAAATAACCTAACCCGCCTAAAGTTGCTACTTCCCTGGATGAACCTGAAGAAAACCACTGCCAGTAACAAAAAACGGGCTATGAGAAGCTGAAGGTAGATTTCAGCACTACTTATTTGTCCTTACCCATAACGAATAAGTCAAAAAATCGACCTTCACGGCCCAAAAACCGAAAAATTTCGATGATTATCACTGAAAAAATTGACTTCAGTTATGAAAAAAACTACCTTCAAGAGGTTAATTTAATTATACACCCAATTTACCCAAAGCACGATGAGAAAATATGCTTTCCTCTCATTGCTCTTCCTGGCTTCTTTGTTTGCCTATGAAGCGCAAGCTCAATGTTCTGGCGTATTCAACGTCAACAACCTCACCACCGAAACCTGGACACTAAGTATCCACAACGTTGATATCCCTATTCCACCAGGATTCAGCGGTCCTGTCCCTTACACCGGAGGTATTCCGAGTGCATCGGTAGGCGCCTTTGTGACTCCGAGTTTCACGCCATTTTGTGGTTTCAAATTTTTGCTTAATGCAGAATTTATTCCCACACCTTGTGCGATCAATACAAACGGGATTTTCTATCAGAAAAACTTCATCGATCCCAATGGATGTGTCGTTACGGCAGATGTATTTTTCTTCTGAGAAATCAAGCATTGAACAGCAAAAAAGCGGCCTTTGTGCCGCTTTTTTGTTTTTATAGTAGTAGCTAAAAGCTGCAAAAAGGGGTGGACCAATACCAAATCTAACTGCTAAGCATGCAGGCAAATCAGGCGCAGCGAGGTTGGCAAGAAAATGGTTGCTGTTGAGCGTATCTGATTGGGCGTTGGCTGCAAACCAGCCGCCTCCAATACCCAACAAGCATCCGGCTCACATCCAATGCTTCATGCCACGAGGCCCAAAAAGTCTAAGGTGGCGGTATCCTCGCTGAAATCGCCCCGCTGGCGACTCTCCCCTACCGGCTGCCCTGCTTGCCATATGCTCCATTTTACACCATAGGTAGGCACATTAGCCAGGTCAAGAGCAGACAGTTTTACGGACATTATCAACACTGCATCGCAATGCTCAGTGGCCGCACCCGGCAAATGGATGGATACGCTTGAGCTTCCATTGCTGGTGCCTTGGTATTGAAAGTAGGGTGTTACCGCCTCGCCTTGAAGCAAATTCAGGTCGTAACCTGAGGTCATCATTCCGGTAAATTCAAGCAATAGCATGAGCGGGCCGCCCTGTGGGTCGATCGAAAATTGGGTGGTCATGTTCTTTGAAAACTAAAGGGGAAAAGAAAAAGTAGAAGGGAGCAAAAGCGGACTCAGGCATGGCCTTCGCTGCCCTTCTTTAAGACTGCAGGCTAAGCACGGCTCCTACAATCCGAATGCTTGCTTGCCTTTGGCAAGGTATTTTTTGCGGTCGTCCAAGCCATTGGTTCCGCCATTGATGCGCTTGGTGATGGTTAAAATGTCATCGGCATCGGCGTATCGGTTCAGATTACGCATGTCCCAAAACCATCCTGCAGCAGCTACGGCCAATTCGGGTTGGGCTACCTTGGCCGAATTTTCTCCCGAAGTGAGGTCTTGCCCCATGGATTTTTGAAATGCCGTGTAATTGTCACGGCCGGTAAGTTGAATCAAACCGCGGCCACGAAACCGCCAACCGTCACCACTTGCCTCATCTCCGTTGCCCATCCGGCTACCGTATACCCGATTGGCGATCTTCTCCGGCTGACGGGCATAGGCTTCTGCCGTGGCATCATCCGGAAAGTATTTTCCAAAAACCGACCGCAAGGCACTTGCACTGTAGTTGAGGTTTTCTACCACAAAGCGAAAACTACCGCTTTCATGAGCTACCTGAGCGATGAAGTGTACAATGCGCAATGGCGTATTGATCTGAAATTTTTTGAGGGCATCATTAAGGGCTTGATAGTAGGTATCGATGTATTCGGAAGTGCTTAAGATTTCCGCCAACTGTTCGCGGGTGATGAGCACATCTCCGGTTAGGGGCTCGCTGCCTTTGGAGTTATCGGAAGCACCACCATCGTTAGCCGCACTACCATCGGCCAGCAAAGCCTTCCAGGTAGCCGGCCCCACAATACCATCGGCACCAAGCTGGTGCTGGGTTTGAAATTTTTTCACCTCTTGGAGGGTGCCTGATCCGAAATAGCCGTCGGTATCGGTATTGTAGCCGTGGCGCGTCAAGGCTTCTTGCATTCGTTTCACATCGGGGCGCAGTTCTGGCCGTTGAGAATTAAAGCCATCTCTTTCGCGGAGGGTTGGGTTGCTCATAGCTGTATTTTAAGTGGATATTATTAGGGTTTCAGAAGATTCAGTTCTTCGAAGCCATTGAAAAATAGTGTGCGTAAGTTCAGGAAAGCGGTCCAGCAGATCGTAAAAGTTACCTGCATCTATCCAGATTACAGCAATAGGAAACTCAGTTTCCAGGGTTTCATTCTGCCAGGTCCGCTCTTGGTCCAGCCCAAGTAATTCAAAGGTACAGGTTTCGTGCAAGCCACCGTTCTGGTCGCTGCTTCGAATGGGCCCTTGAAGCGGAAAACCAATTGGTTGTTGCTTTTGGGATGGGATCCCGATGGTCTTTGAAGGCATCCACCACGCTTGTTGGCAATGGCGGATCAGGTGCATCAGCAAGGCCTTGGGCAAATTTTCAAAAGCCGGAACCTGCTTCAATATTTGCAACAGCGCTGTCCAAGACAGTTCTTTTTGCCGATGGTTTTGCACTTGTAACAGATTGTGTAGGTGCTGCCGAAATTTTTCGGTTTCGTGTGCGATGTAGTGAAAGTACAAGCTTTCGTCCCGCCGATACAGCACCCGATAAGCAGTCTCTTTCAATATTGGGTCGTGATGATAGGTAAGTGCAATGACCGGCCCCAAGTCTTCGGAATTGCGCTCAGCGAGAAGCTCCAAAGCTCCCAACCGGGGACCTGTCGGAAGCTGGCTGTAGTCGTAGAGCAAGAGGTCGGCCAAACGGTGATCGGTTTTCAATCGCTGTTGCGGAAAATCGCGCCTGAGCTTTTTGAGCCGATCGCCCGGGGCACCTGGCTCGAGCAGTGGAGCTACCAGTTCTTTGAGGTCTTCGGCCAGCAACAAGTCCATCATCTCCAAAGCCAGCACTTGCCGTGCATTGTCGTCACTTTCGAGGTTGGTTTTAATGTGTTGAATGGCGCTGGCATCGTAGAAAAAGGAGAGCAACTCAAACACATTGCCGAGCGCCTTTCCGTAAAGCACCTCCATGTCCTCCACTAAAGCCTCGGCGGCAGTTTCCTCCTCCAAATCGCGCCGTGCGGCCAACAGCCAGGTGGCGAAACGCAGGTCTTTTCGAATTTTGTCTTTGAGGAGGGCACTTTCGTGGGTACCCACCCGAAGGTTGAGCCGGCGGGTTTCGCGCAAGGCGACCGACCTTACCGTCGAGTCGGGATGGTTTTGCAACTCCATCAAGCTCTCGAGCGCTGCTTCTCCTCCAATCTTGGCCAATACGGATAACAAGCGCACCAACACTTCAGGAGCATTTTCGTACCATTTGGCGGCTTGCCGCAATGCGGCAAAAAGAGCAGCATCGCCCTGTGCCAATTGATGAAAAACGGTTCTCCGAAGCTCGGTGCTGGCCAGGTGCTGCACCAATACCTCGGCATAATTGGTCAGCTCATCGGCAGGGATGGAATGGATAGTCGCCCGTACTACGTCTACATGTGCGTCCTTCAACAGTTCAGCCGCCAGCGTTGTGCGCAGTGTTTTTGGGCAATAGCGCAATAGCCGGGCGGCATTTCTTCGGTCGTTGCTGTTCGCCGAATCGGCACGGTTTTGCAGGCCTGCGGCATTCCATTGTTCGGCAGTTTGTAGCGTATCGATGGCCTGCTTCAATTGCTGTTGGGCAGTGGAAGTCCAACCGTTGGTCGCACAGCTTTGCAGGGCGGGCAATTGGTCGAGGTACAATTCTCTTTCCATCACCGCAAGGGCTTTTAGTTGCAGCGCCCATTCCTCCCCTGCCCACCATTGGTTCACTACGTGGGACATTCTCCCTGGAACTAATTTTTCCAGCATGGCAAAAGCAACGATGGCCTCCTCCGGTGGAGCTTTTAAACAAAGGGTTTCGAGGTATTGAGCGGTATCCATGTTGGTTGCTGAACCTTCGGCTTCCACGGCCTTTTCTTCCTCCCGGCTCTGATTGATTTTGCTCAACAGGTTTTGCCGATAGGCCTGCGCCATGCGGTGCCCAATCCACATCCACCCCCCCAGCAGAAGGGCCAACGTAAGCGCCACTTGCAAAATGCCAAAGCCAGAATATTGGCTGCCTATGATGAGAAACGCACCGGCCAGCACCACGGCCAGCTGCCGGGCGCTGCCTTCGGTTTGGGTTTGCAACCACTGCCGGGCCTGGTCCTCAAGCGGTTGGTAGAGCACCTTGATGCTCGGTTCCTCAATCGATCGGCGAATGAAACGGTCGAACAATTTGTTGAAGGCCAGGGGCAACAGCAACAGTGTACCCACTTGCAAACCTGCCGAAGTAGTATCCGAAAACCCGCCCGCCAAAACAGCCCACAAAGCAAAAAACAGCAACAACAAAGGCAGCAGCAACAAACCAAAACGAATGCCGAAACGACTCAACACACTGCCGGTAAGCAGGGTTTTCCCCAACAGTTCGGCCAACTTGATGGCTCCGAAAAAACCTCCGATAAAACCGGTGATGGCCTTGGGGTTGCCGGCATATTTGAGCCGAATGGCGCCCATAAAACTAAAATCGACCAGGTAGGAGCAAAAGACCGACACCAACATGAGCAAAAACACCCAGCCGAAATAACGATGCCGAAACAGGCTCGAAAAGCCATAGGTCGAAGTTTTTGCCTTTTCAGCAGGAGCTGCTTGCTCTCCTGAAGTTTCCTGATTGATTTGCGTGCCAAATTTTCGAATCAGCACCACCTGAAAAAAGATGCCCGTGAGCAAACCGAACAGGCCAAGCACCATGAGGTTGGCCGCGTCTTCCATCACGGTGAGCAACAGCGGAATGGACAAGTAGCCCAAAATGGAGGACAACACGTCTCCCGAACCAATGAGCCCAAACAAACGCTTGCCCTGCCTCAGGTCGAAAAGGTTGGAAACCATGTTCCAAAACTGCAAGCCAATGAGCCCCAGAAAGGGACCTGCCCAAATAAAGATCAGGAACACGAGCCAGGGCTGTTGCCCAAGTGTCAACAACCCGAAACGAAACAGCACGGTGAGCACCAACAAAAAAGCCAAGGTGAGCAGCAACACCCGCGTTAGCCGGAAACGGGATTGAAAACGGGCAAAAAGACTGGTGGCCACAAAGCCTGAAGCACCCGAAGCCAGATAGGCCCATGGCAGCATGGACAAGTCGAAAACACCCAGGAAGGCTCCGTTGGCGAAAGAAAAATAGGAGGAAACGAAAATGCCCATGAAAAAGGAATGTACCAACAACAAGCCCACTCGTTGTTGCTCATCAGCACGTACGCCAAGGGCATTTGCCACCGTTCGAATCATAAGGCATCCATTTGTACCAGCGGGTGTTGCGGTTCGCCACTGTAAGCCCCCGCTTTGCCCCTTTTCAGGTTAATTCGGTAATAGACCAAGCCCAAAATGAGGTTGTCCTGGCTTAAGAGGTCATAGGTATAGGCCGTAACGATGCCTCCACGTGGTGAGAATCGAATTTTGAAAGTGGGCCCGGCAAAAAAGACAGCTCCTACCCGTAAAGTCTCCCGATAAAAGGCCAGTATACCGGCGTTCACTTCCTGCCATTGCAGGTTCATGCTTTCGATCAGAAAAACCTGCGGTTGGGTCAGTCGATTTAGCCCAGCGAAGTAGCGAAGCTCCGTTTTGCTGAAAAAGCGGTTTTTCCACGCTCTGAAGTTGTAGTCTGTGCGGTAGCCCAACCACTTCCGATGGCGGGAATCGCTGCGGTAGTAGAGGTAATTGTACCATCCTTTCAAGGTCTTGTGTCCCACCATCAGGTCTACCCGTGCCAGGTCGCTGTGCAGCGAATACATCAAGGGCCGCCACCGCACAATCCAGGGGTCGAGGGTGAGGATCCACTCGCTCAGCAAAGTTTGCTTGTGCACCCGCTGTTGGGCTTGCAAGCGCAGGCTACTGCACCACAGCAGGCACAGCAACAACGAACTCATCGACCACATCCATTTTTTCATCGCAGTTCTCCTCCCTTGCACCTCATTCAGCATGGACCTCATAGATCACCTGCTCGAAATCCAGGCACACACTTTCGTTGGTAATTCGGGCATTGAGTTTTTCGGCCAGGCGGCCATTGTCGGCTTGTAATGCTTTAGCCAAGTAGTTGTTCCATTCGCCCAAGAGTGGCTTTTCGTTCCGAAATTCGGAGCGCAGGCGCTTGGCCGTATCAAAAGGATAATCCCACACCCTAATGCGCTGCCAGCGCTGAAAACCAGCTGCCTGAAGCAAGGCAAAGAGCTCCGACTCAGCAATAAAATGCCGGTCGCGCGCCAGGTTGGCGAAGCCCGCCAACTCGTCTTTCTTGCGCATCAGTTTCCTGAAAAAGGCCACCGATTCCAGGTCGAGCAGCGTTTGCCAAATGAAAAATCGGCCGCCAGGGGCCAGCAAGGCTTTCACCTTTTTCATCAAGTCGATCTGCCGGTTAGAGGGAAACTCGTGCACCACCATTTTGGCCACTACTATTTCGTAATGTTCCGGTTCCAACGAGAGGTCCAAAAAATCACCACAATAAAATTTAAGGCGAGTGTCAATGGCCGGTCCGTAGGCTTCGATCAATTCGCTACGGGCGCGGGTCAGTTGCACCGGACTGCGCTCCAATACATGCATTCTTAAGTCGCTTTCCGGGTACGCCTCTAAAAAGGCCTGCGTAACGGCTCCATAGCCGGCCCCTAAATCGAGCACACAATCACCGGGTTGTGGATCGGCTTGTTGCACCAGGGTTTGAAACAAGTGAGGGGGATAATGAGAAATTTCTTCATAGCGCACCACGCGCTGATCGTAATCAAGGGTCATGGGTGTAGGGTTTTATAGGGTTAGCGCCTCCTTTAGGCTACAGGATATAGGTGAGCCGAAGCGTATAGTTT
The DNA here is from genome assembly GCA_937899835.1 of uncultured Flavobacteriales bacterium. GTDB lineage: Bacteria > Bacteroidota > Bacteroidia > Flavobacteriales_G > Salibacteraceae > CALCCE01. The sequence goes on from CALCCE010000285.1 coordinate 47,622, forward strand.
CTGGTGGGTTGAGGCACCCGGTAAGGGCGGGCCGAACGAATCCCCGGATCGAAATATTTGTGGTTGAGCAGGTTGTTGACAACGAGCTGCAACCGCAATCCGGAAACTCCGGTTGGTTGCCAGGTGAGCGCACTGTGCAGCAGGAATACGGCCGGAAAGCTACTTTCCGGGTTTTGGGGCACCGAAGTATCCTCTCCGGTGGGTCGCCGGACGATGTAGTTGGCCCGAAGGTTGAAATTGAGGCGTTCTTTTTCGGTGCGTGGATGCCGCCAAAACTGCAGGTTAGTGCCTGCATTGAGGCGTACATTGGCAATGTCGCCAACGGGCTGAAATTCTCCGGTCGGTTCTTGGGTGATGGGGTCGGGAATGTTGTTGCGGGGTCGGGTAAGGCTCAGGTTGGCATATACCTGGCAAGGAGGCTGAAACGCTTTTTGCTTGTTGGTAGGAGCCACCCAATAGAACCGATAACTGGCAGTAGCCTGTAGCCCCAATACCTGTAGTTTGCCAATGGCTTCGTTCTTTTTGTCGGCACTGCCCGGGCTAACGGGCACCTCCCCTATCGCGCCACTGTACCAGGATTGGTAAACCACCCAATCGGCAAAAAAGCGTTGGTTGGGATGGTAGGCACCTGAAACCTCGATGTTTTGCACCCGCTCAGGGTCCAGGTTTGGATTGCTTTCGGTGCGGGTGGTGCCCAACGAATACTTTTCGCGGTTAGAGGCATCTTTAAATGCACTGGCGTAGATCACTTTCCACACCCACGGAGCTTCTGCCCGTACGCCACTGGTGGCCTTGCCGGGTGTATACACCAAAGCCAAACGCGGGTTGAACACCAAGCCATAGCCGCCGGTTTGGCGCACCCGGTTAAAATCCAACCGTGCACCAACGGTAGTTCGAAGCCGGTTTTTCAGCACCTCGTAGGTCCCCTGGGAGTAGGCACCCAAATCCAGCGAAAGAAACAGGTTGCCGCCCGGCTCATCGTCCAGCGAACTGCTGCCAATTTCGGCCACACTGGAGTCGGCTGCTGCTGCGGAGGTAGTGGTAATGTAATCTCCCTGAATGGCGCTGTTGCGTACTTCGATCCCCGAAACGGTGGTGAAACGGTCGGAAGGCAAGTAGACCAATTTGAGTTCGTTCCGAAACTGCCGGGAGGATTGGTAAAAATAGCGGGTGCTCCAAAAGGCCGATCGGGTTTGTATCAGGTCGTTCGCATCCAGGCTTCCGTTGCTGTAGTTGCGCAAACTGGTGATGCGGGTTTCGTCAGTAACGGTGGTAAGACGGTACTGAGCGATGTTGCTCACCAACAACTTTTTGCCCAGTGCATCCGAGTATTTTAAAAAGTAGTGCGACTGTTGCGGCACCCAGAGATCGCCGTTCAATGAGGTGGCCCGGGTATTGTCGGTGCCATAAGTTCCCGGGCTGTGTTCGCTGCGCCAAAACTGGTAGCCGCCCACAAAATTGCCTACCCGCAATTCGCCACTGAGGTACCAATGTTCCAAGGTATTGGCAAATCCAGGCCGCTCCCCTCCTACTACTTCGTCGAGGGCAGCCTTATCGGCATTGCGTGCGGCTGCTGCACCTCGATCATTCAAGGTAGCTACCGAGTCTCCCGCATCATTCACCGATACATCAAAATATCCTTCAGGGTCGTCCCAAGTGGCATCGACCAGGGTATTTCCCAATTGAGCCGCATAATCAAAACGGTTGTAATCGTCCGGATTGTAGTCGAATTCGGTCACTGGGTTCTCCGAATCAAAATCCCTGACGGTTGCCGAAGAAAGGTCCATACCCGAAGAGGTAAACCGCCGGCCAGTCACCAAAAAAGAGACGCGCTGGTGCACGCCCGAAATGCTCAAATCGGCATGTGCCGTTTGAAAACTCCCGTATCCCACATCGGCCGCAATGCCAAGGGGCAAGGCTCCTTTTCGATCACCTCTCCCGGAAGGCGATTTGGCCATTAGTTCTTCTGGCGAATAGGTCACCACGTTTACCACACCCAAAAAAGCATTGGCCCCATACATCGTAGATGCCGGTCCGTAGATCACTTCTACCCGTTTCACCATGGTGAGGGGATACTGTCGGGCCCAGTAGGCCCAGTTGCCCCAAAAGTCGTTTTCTTCAATGCCGTTGATCATGAACAAGGTGCGGTCGGTATTGCTCGACCGGTAGCCACGTTGGTACAGGTTGGAATAGGTGCTTCCATAGGTGCGCGAAACATCAAAACCTGGCAGGTCGCTGAACAAGGCCTCCAAGTCGATGTAGCCCCGCTGCATCAGCTCTTCGTGCGTCAGCACAATCACTGTTGCCGGAGATTCAAACAGGCTTTCGGCACTTTTCGATACCGAGGAAATTTGGGTGACCTGGCGGTTTTGTTTGGACTGGCTCACCATAATGCGGAAAGCCAAAGGGTCTTCCAAAGGCGGTTTGTAGGTATCGTCGATTTCGAGAATCTGGTACACGCTTTCCACCGCGCGGTCGTTGGAATCCAGAGCAAGGTAGAGTTTGGCCAGCCAGCGATGAGCCGAGAGTCGGTCTTGCTCGGTGGGGAAGCCATTTTCTTGTTCGATGCAGCGTTTTAGTTTTTGAATGGCCGGTTGAAAATTGCCCATTTGATAGTCGCTACGGGCATTTTCAATGCTTTCGTCTCCACAGGTTTGGCCTTTCAAAAGGCCGGGCAAGCACCAGAGCGCCAACAGGCTGCAGCGCAATAGTTTTTTGGTGAATCGATTGATGGGCATGATGTTCAAGGGGTGAGCAATTGTGCAATAAGGTCAGCGGATTGGGGCCAAATGCGCACGGTGGCGTCTTGACTCACCGAGACCAGATATGGCGGGCAGAAGGCTACGCGGTGTACCCAACTTCCATGGCGTTTGAGTTGCATTTTGTCTTCTCGGCTCGCTGTTGCGTACAGCAGATCGTCGGCGGCCGAAAGGGCCACCATTTGATCAAAACTGCCCGAGGCCAACAAGCGGGTTTTTCCGGCGGATGCTGCTCCGTAGGCCAGGCCGCTCACCGGCGAATTGGGGTTGTGTATGGTGTTGATGCGGGGAACCCAGGTGTTGCCCTGAGGCGCGAACTGAACTACTTTTCCATTGGCCAGCCCAACCGCTACTTCTCCCGATTGGGGTTCAACGGCCACCGATTGGCCCGTGGCAGGCAACGCAAAGGCAGTATTCATCACCAAACGGTTGGGGGTGCTGCTGTCCAGCAACCAAAGCGAGTCGCGGGTCACTACCGCCAATTGGCGCTGGTTGAGGGCCATTGCGGTGGCCTTAATGTGGTCTTTTTTCCACTTCCCAGCGGCAATCCACGCTTCGTCTTGCTGCTGAAAAATGACCAACTCTTGTTGGGTAGCTACCGCCAAATACCAGCTGCTTTCCGCCGGAAGGCACGCCATAGCTACAATGGGACTTTCGCGGTCAAACTCGCCCATTTTGAGGCCGGTAGACCATTCCCATATCACCACTAATCCACTATAGGTGCCCGCTATCAACCAGGTGCCTTCCGGACTAAAAAGCAGGTGTCTTATTTTCTCGCCTTCGAGGGTGAGCCAGGGTTTGCCGTCCAGCTTTCC
>CALCCE010000286.1 GCA_937899835.1 uncultured Flavobacteriales bacterium
GGGATGCAATACAAAAGCCAACTTAGTGCCAAAGGAATGGCCGTAGAGGTGGAAATCGATGTTGGGATAAATCCCTGGGTATACCAGTCGGCCGTAGCCTTTTACCTCTTCAATGCCTCCGGGGTCGCGGCCGTCATAGAAATTGAGGTGGGTGTTAAACTGTTCCGAAGCTTCCGGGGCCACCGTGTTAGCATCCCGAAAGCTAAGGTCTACCCGGTAGGTGGTTTCATCGATCTCAGGTTGGTTTTCGTAGGTGGTGATTTCCCGGTAGACCATGGCTACTTTGCCCTCGATAGCGTAGAGGTGAGGCTGGGCCCCTTTGGAATAGTATTTTACTTCCAGAGCTTTCAGGCCTTCCACCTGTCGGTACAATTGGCCTTTGTTTTCCCAGTAGGCTTGTGAAACCTGGGTCGATTCCTCAAAGAGGTCGGGCGGAAGGTAGGTGGATTGAGCATTGGTGTTGGCGGCAAAGATTCCCCCGAACAGAACCGCCAACAAAAAAGAGCGTTGGGTAGATTTGGGCAAAGCAATTTCAGTGCTGTGCCAGCAAGGTGCTGAACGCATTGATATTTAGTTTAAATAATTAGATCACCAGTATGCCTGAAAGGGGCTTAGCTGCCTAGGGGGAGTGACAGCATCGGGCAACTGATACGGGCCTAAAGTAGCCCCATCATTTCAAAAAAACAACGAAATGTGATCAAAATTCGCTTTCAGTTTGAATTATAGCACTTTCTACTAAGTGTTTTCCCCTATATAGCTCTCCCGATAAGTTGGGGGGTGGAGTGGTAGTGGTACTTTGATCGTCCTGTTTTGTAGGGAGCATTGAGAAGTTCAGGAGTTCAAAATCCATATCCTTTCTTTAGGAAAGCAAAAGCTATTTTCCTCAAGCGTTGCACAACTGCTCAGGCATGCAACACTTCAATGCATCAGTTTGGGGCAACCTGTTTTTTGGGTTCATTTCAGGTGTTGCACGCCAGCTGTATCGTGCAACGTTGCCCAATGCGCCATTGGGGCAACACAATTTCAACAAATGGTGCCTTTGTTAGAGGAAAGTAGGGTTAGCGGTTACTCTACGGGAGGTCCCCAGCGTTTATCATCGAGAAAGGAAGGGTCGGTGAGTGCTTCGAGAAATGCTGCGAGGTCGTCTTGCTCTTGCTGGGTCAATTCCAGAGGGTGCAATAACTCGCTTTTGTTGGGATGGGCCGCTCCACCGCTGTTGTAGTGGGCGATCACATCGGCCAGGGTTTGCATCGAACCGTCGTGCATGTAGGGAGCAGTTACCGCTACGTTGCGCAGCGATGGCACTTTGAATACCGATTCGTCCTGGTCGCTCCGGGTAACCCGTCGGCGGCCCTCATCCGGATAGGTGAGGTACAATCCGTTGTTGGCAAAACCGTAGTTGGTAAAGTTAAAGCCGCTGTGACAAGAGGAACAATTCGTTCGGGCGCTGAAAAATAACTCCATGCCGCGCAATTGGGCCGCATCCAGCGCATCGGGTTGGCGTTGGTATTGATCATAGGCGCTGTTGCCACTGAGCAATGTACGCTGAAAAACGCCCAGCGCCCGGGTCAAGACAAACGCATCCAAAGGTCGGCCGTAGGCCGCCTGGCTTCGATTTTGATAGTCCGCATTTTCTTTTAGCTGCTCCACGATGGCCACCATGTTGTGGTCAAATTCATTTTCTTCCTGAATGGGCACCAGCACCTGCATTTCCAGGGTGGGCACTCCACCTTCACGCAGCAGGTAAGGGTGGTAAGCAATGTTGGCCAAACTGGGAGCGTTGCGCTTCCCGGGACGGTCGAAGGCTCCCGGAGTAGTGGCTTTATCGTCGGCAAAAGAAAGGGCGGGTGAATGACAACTTGCGCAACTGGTGCTGCGATCCACCGAAAGGGACTTTTCGTAAAACAACATTTTGCCAAGCTCCCAGCGTTCTTCACTGAACTGGTTGTTTTCTGGAAAAACCGGTTCGGGAAACCCCTCAGGAACTTGTAAAGAACTCACGGATACCGCGCCCGGAAAAAATCCTGATCCGGATTGTTCGCGCGCATTCAAACTACCCAGCCCCACAACCAGTACAGCGAGTCCTGCAAATCGAAGAACTCGCTGTTGGTACAACGCACGCAGTAAGGAAACGCTATGGTTGATGATGGAAGGCATTAATGGTTTGAACCGCAGTTGTATTTGTCATGCTTGAAACAAGCTTGGACATTAAAATAAAAGAACGGGGAATCAGTACCGATTGCTATTCCCCATTCCAGAAATTTTTTAGAGGATCACGGCCAGTGACTGAGTAAATAGGGTTTGATCCTGGTGTACCACGGTGACCATAAAAACGCCAGAAGTTTCAGGCTGCCATTCTACTGCACCGTTGGTGGCAATTGGAAAGTCGCCTACCTGGCGACCGGAAATATCTACTATCCGGGCCAACGCGCCCGCAGGTAGATCGCCTTTGATGTTGAGCTTGGCGCCAATGTTCAAAGGATTGGGAAACAGCGAAAAGCGATTGGTTGGAGCGAGGTTGTCGGAAACGCTTACCGGAGTTCCATCGCCTTCGGTGAAGACGTGATCGCGGAAATTTTCGAGCAATACTACTGCGGGGCCGCTCATGCCGTGACTGTTCACACCGCCTTGGCTCAGGTCGATGTCTTCCAAGGATCTTTCATAGTCGGCATCAAGATCGATCACCAGGTTGCCGTCGATCATATAGCCGGGGGTGGTGATCGAGGTTTGAAAGTAATTGGCGTTGCCTAAAGCGTGCACCTGCATCAATTCGTCAAAGTTGGAACCCGAGTAACCTTCTAAAGCCACAAAACGGTAGCCAGCGGTCCAGCCCCAATGCATGGAGGGCAAATGCAGGGCCAAGGGGTGCCCGGCAACATAGGTAGAAGGATCGAGGTTGTTGTAGGCCGCTTCTACTCCAATTCCAAACTTAATGCCTTCGAGGGTGGTGATGTTATGTGCACCCAGGTCTTCGTACACCATGTCTTGGGCATCTACCAGCAGCCAGGTGTTGGGTATTTGAATTTCCTGGCCGCCATCGTGTACCAATCGAATTTCGGCGATGTAGTACTGCAACCGGGTAACTTCAAATGGGTTGCTCAGGTTGTTGCTGGCCGGTTGGTCAAAGGCAAAACCCTGATTGCCCAATTGGTGGTCAATCTTTAAAAAAACGTTGGTCTGCCCAATGCAGAGGTGCACTACAAAGAGTGCCATCAGTGTTGTAAAAATGGATTTCATAGCGTTCGGATTTGCGTTGGAGTAATGGATGTAGTAGCTCGTTTGTTACAATTGGTTTAGAAAAGTAACCATCCTATAACACAGACGTGTTAGAGGGCGATTTCGTTGCCTTTTGTGTAGAAGTACATGTGGGGTACGGAGGCTCTTTGCTTCCCTGAAAGGAAGCATTTGAATGCGATTCTATCAAAATTAAAGAAAAATTGAATTTGATAGGGAAGCCGCAAGGCCACTATTGGCCTGTGCATGCATGGATAGCAATACCCGAATTCTGAAAAATCTTAACGGCTTTTGTAAACAAAAAGAGGTTGCTCCTATGTGGGAGCAACCTCTTTGGTATCAGTTTCAAAAATGAGGATCAGGCTACCTTCAGTTTGTTGATGGTAGATTTCTTCATTTTCATTTTTGCGTAGGGTAACGTGACCTTGAATTCTTTCACTTCATCGCCTTTCGATGGCAATTCGTACATCGCATCCATCATGATGGCTTCGCAAATCGAGCGCAGGCCACGAGCACCGAGTTTAAACTCTACTGCTTTTTCTACAATGTAATCCAGTACTTTTTTGTCGAAGGAAAGTTCTATGGTTTCCATCTCAAACAGTTTCACATACTGTTTGATGAGGGAGTTTTTCGGTTCGGTCAAAATCCGACGGAGTGTAGTGTGATCGAGTGGGTTGAGGTATGTCAACACCGGGAAACGACCAATCAATTCCGGGATCAAACCGTACTTTTTCAAGTCTTGTGGAGCTACGTATTGCAGCATGTTGTCTACATCTACCGCAGCTTCTTCTTCGTTTTTCGAGTTGAAACCAATCGCTTGGGTATTCAACCGACGACCGATAATTTTATCAATTCCGTCGAAGGCACCTCCGCACACAAACAAGATGTTTTTGGTGTTGAGTTGCACGAGTTTTTGCTCAGGATGCTTGCGGCCACCTTGCGGTGGAACACCTACTACCGAACCTTCGAGCAATTTCAGCAAGGCTTGCTGTACACCTTCTCCGGATACATCACGGGTGATGGAAGGATTGTCGCTCTTGCGGGTAATCTTGTCGATCTCGTCGATGAAAACGATTCCACGTTCAGCAGCAGTAGCATCGTAGTCGGCAGCTTGTAGTAAGCGTGAAAGAATACTTTCCACGTCCTCACCCACATATCCGGCCTCCGTAAGTACGGTGGCGTCAGCAATGCAAAAAGGTACATTGAGGATGCGGGCAATCGATCGGGCCAGCAAGGTTTTACCGGTTCCGGTTTCGCCCACCAAAATCACGTTGGATTTTTCGATTTCTACATCGTCTTCTCCGGTGGCCTTTTGTGTAATACGCTTGTAGTGGTTATAAACCGCTACCGACAGCACTTTTTTAGCATCGTCTTGCCCGATAACAAACTCATCGAGGTGTTTTTTGATATCGAAAGGTTTGAGGAGGTTGAGGCTGTTGACAATGTTTTCATTGATTTTGCTCGACAGCTCCTCTTGAACGATGTTTTGCGCCTGGGCGATGCACTTGTCGCAAATGTGCCCGGTAATGCCCGCAATGAGCACGAGGGTATCGCGCTTGTCACGGCCACAAAAAGAGCACTTGATGTTGTCTTTGTCCATAGGTCTCGCCTTTGTTACGGAGATGGGTCGGTGGAGGTTCCGTTTGGCGGCAATTATTCAGCTTTGGATAACACTTCGTCGATCATGCCATAGGCATGGGCTTCGTCGGAAGTCATCCAATAATCGCGGTCGCTGTCTTCCCAAACTTTGTCGTAGGTCTGACCGGAATGTTCTGCGATAATCTCGTAAAGTTCTTTTTTGAGTTTTTGAATCTCCTTTGCGGTGATCTCAATGTCGGAGGCTTGTCCTCGGGCTCCGCCCATTGGTTGGTGAATCATCACGCGGGAGTGCTTGAGGCCGGTGCGTTTGCCTTTGGCGCCAGCACACAACAACACGGCAGCCATCGAAGCAGCCATACCCGTACAAATGGTGGCTACATCAGGAGTGATGAACTGAATGGTGTCGTAAATGCCAAGGCCGGCATAAACCGAACCGCCTGGACTATTGATGTAAATATGAATATCACTTTTAGGGTCGGCCGATTGCAAAAACAGCAATTGGGCCTGGATGATGTTGGCAATGAAATCATCCACTGGTGTTCCCAGGAAGATGATGCGGTCCATCATCAAACGGGAAAAAACGTCTACTTCCCGGAAAGGCATCGGGCGCTCTTCAATGACCGTGCGGGTCATGTTTTGAGGGCCATAGGTGCTGGTGATGTAGTGGTCGAGCGAAAGGCTGCTGATACCTGCATGCTTCACTGCATACTTTTGGAACTCTTTTCCGTCCATTTCCATGCTTCGCTTCCTTAAAATTTGATCAGGTTATTCAGGTTATCGAGTAAACCCTTTTTAGCGGGCTTACCAGTGGCTAATTTAACAAATTCGTCGAAGCCTACCTCTTTGTCTTTCAACTTCAAACGCTCTTTGAAGAGGGTCAGTATCTTTTCATCAAACAATTGAGTGTAGATGTTTTTAGCATCTTCTTCCTTGGCCAACAATTGTTTAGCGGCATTCTCGAGCATTTCGTCGTCAAATTCCGTCTGTCCGTATTGCATTAGCTGACGGGCGAGCAATTCTTTGGCACGAGCAAGGGCCTCTTCGGGCTCCACTTTTACCTCGTTTTCTTTGATGATTTTATTTTCAATCAATTGCCATTTTAATCCCTTAGCGTAGTTCTCGTAGTCGGCATCCAACTCCTCGCGGCTAAATTTTTCTTCTGAGGTGGCCATCAACCAACGCTTCAGAAAATCGTCTGGCAAGTCGAGTTTTAATTTCTCAATGAGGGTATCAGAAACATCCCGACGAAGTTTTTTGTCAGCATCCTGATCCAGCATTTGGCTCAATTGCTCCGATACTTTTTGTCGGAAAGCCTCTTCAGAATCCACTGTTCCGGGGCCAAATACTTTATCGAAAAACTCTTGATTCAATTCGTGGGGAGTCATGGTGTTGATCTCCTTCACCTTGAAATTGAATTGATTGCTTACGTTTTCAGCAGCAGCTTTGTCAACTCCCAACATGGCAGCCTTGTCGGCTGGACCACGGCTTACTTTGTCTGGGTCGAGTAGTACTACGTCTTCTACACCTTTGCCAAGCAAAGCAGCTTTGGATTTTTCGTCTTCCACATACTCGATAGAAACGGTGGAAGTGTGGAAGATACCTCCTTCTTTTACCTCGCCCTTTTCATTCAACTCTACAAACTCTCCGCGTACCAAATCGGTTTCGCCCACTTTGTCGGTGGAGCCAACGGCACCATAGCGCTTGGCAAGGTCGTTGGTGTATTTATCTACCAAGGCATCGTCTACCTGAATGCGGTAGTAATCGAATTTGTCTTTTTCCGAAAGGTTTACCTCGAATTGGGGCGCCAAACCAAGTTCGTAGCTAAAGCTGAAGGCCTCTCCCAGGTCGAGTTCTGTCGGATGGCTGTCGGCCTTGGGCAAGGGGTTGCCCAGCACTTCCAATTGGTTTTCGGTGATGTATCCATTGATGCTCGAAGCCAGCAATTGATTTACTTCTTCGGCCAATACTGATTTTCCATACATTTTCTTCACCATGCCGAAAGGCACTTTTCCAGGCCGGAAACCGGGCATGGTCACATTTTTCCGGTGGTTTTTCAAAACCTCGGTCACCTTGCTCTCATAGTCTTCGGGAGCAATCTCAACGGTCAACACTGCGTTGAGCGAATCAACGTCTTCTTTGGTAATGTTCATGTAGGGTTGATTTTGGTCTTAGACCTGTTTCCGGAGAGATGTTTTTTGAAAGTAGTGCGGATGAAGGGACTCGAACCCCCACGCCTTGCGGCACCAGATCCTAAATCTGGCGCGTCTACCAATTTCGCCACATCCGCAGGTTTTCCCTCCGGAAAAAGGACTGCAAAGATACTTAAATATTTCCATCGCCTAAACCCCCTTTTGCCGGGTGTGGAATGTTTTTCTAACAGGCGGGCTTAGCGGTCATAAATTATCCTAATTTTGCGCTACAAAAGGCCAGGAAATCCTTTATTCACAATGCTTAGTCTTGATCCGAAAACCATTTCGATGCCCCGCGTGCACGGCTACTTGTTAGGTGCCATTGCTCCGCGTCCTATCGCTTTTGCCAGTACCGTCAACGCAGAAGGAACTCCTAACCTGAGTCCCTTCAGTTATTTCAATGTATTTAGCGCCAAGCCTCCTGTGCTGATCTTTTCACCCGCACGGTCGGGCCGCGACAATACCACCAAAAATACCCTCGACAATGCACTGGCTACCCGTGAGGTGGTCATCAACATTGTGAGCTACCCCATTGTGCAGCAAATGTCGCTTTCGAGCACGGCTTATCCCGAAGGAGTAGATGAGTTTGTGAAGTCGGGTTTAACGCCGATTGCTTCTGAAACCGTAAAACCTTTTCGGGTAAAGGAATCGCCGGTGCAGTTTGAGTGTAAGGTGAACGAAGTAGTTGCCCTGGGCCAGGAAGGTGGAGCCGGGAACCTCATTATTTGTGAAGTACAGCGTATCCACCTCTCTGAAGAAATTCTGGACGAAAACCAGCACATCGTTCCCCAAAAACTGGACGCTGTAGGCCGCATGGGCGGCAACTGGTATTGCCGGGCCAATGGCGATGCACTTTTTGAAGTCACCAAACCCCTGGCCACCCTCGGCATTGGCGTAGATCAAATTCCCAAAGACATTCGCAACAGCCGGGTGCTCACAGGAAATAACCTCGGCCAATTGGGCAATGTAGAGCAGCTGCCCGACGAAACCGATGTGAACGAATACAAACTCTTGGAGTTGAGTGATCTTTTCCAAGATTTTATCGACGATGCCAGCCGTCTGGAGCAGGAACTCCACAAGCGAGCCCACGAATTATTGAACGACAACCAGGTAGAGGATGCCTGGAAAACCCTTTTAGCATTCAACAATTAATTAATCTTATCAGCCACATGGAACTTACCGGTCGCATCAAAGTCATTCTTGATACTCAAACCTTTGACAGTGGTTTTCAAAAACGTGAGTTTGTCGTCACTACTCAGGAGCAGTATCCACAAGACATCAAATTCGAATTGATTCGTGATAAAATCACCCTTCTGGACGGGATGAACCCAGGTGAGGAGATTACCGTTCAATTCAACATTCGAGGCAACGAATACAACGGGCGTTATTACGTCAACCTTCAAGCCTGGCGGGTGCAGAAAAGTGCTCCTGCTGCTGGAGGAGCCGCAGCGCCTCCGGCCGATGGTGGCTTCCCGCAAGAAGCACCGCCCGCTGCCCCAGTTTCCAACGCTGGTGACGACGACCTCCCTTTCTAATTGAGGCCCGTGAGGAGTACTGACCGTTTGTTTTCGGTTTTGCGGAAGCTTTTGCCCGCACCGTTTACCATTGCGGTCCTCCTTTCCTTATTTACATTTTTTGGCGCCTTTGTCTTCACCAAAGAAGAAGACAAAGGCGCTTTTGCTTACCTCTACACCCTAATGGGGTATTGGGAGGGCGGCTTGTGGAAATCAAGCCTGCTGGTTTTTGCCGTGCAAATGATGCTCATGCTGGTATTGGGTCATGTATTGGCCCTCACCAAACCGGTGGCCCTGGTGATCGATAGTTTTGCCGCCCGGTGTACCTCTACTGCTAAGGCCGCCTATTGGGTTACTTTGCTTACCATTTTGGTGAGCCTTTTCAATTGGGGCCTGGGTCTTATTTTCGGTGCCATCTTTGCCCGGAAGGTGGGTGAATTTGCCCAGGCAACGGGCCGAAAGCTCAACTATCCACTCATTGGAGCCGCGGGCTACGTAGGCCTCATGGTGTGGCACGGAGGAATGTCCGGTTCTGCACTGATCAAAGCCGCAGAGCCGGGAAACCTGCGTCAAATGATGGAGGGAGCATGGTCAAAAAAACAACTGGCGGGCCTGCCCGAAGTATTGAGTTTTGATGCCACCGTTTTTTCCGGTCTCAATTTAGTGGTTACCTTGCTGTTGTTGGCAGTGCTGCCCCTGGCCATGTATTTTATGGGCAAGAACGACCATTCTGAAGTCCCTCAGCTTTCGAAAAATACTTTTCAGGAAAATCCAACCACCGCGGAGCAACCGGCAGTTCAAGGAGCCGAACGCCTTGATGTATCCCGATGGTTTGGCCCGGTTTTCGGGTTGGTCCTCTTGGTCTTTGTGGGATTGAAAATGGCCAATTTGGTGAGCGAAGGGCAATCGGTATTTCGCTTTTTTGTGCCCAATAACATCAATTTACTGCTGCTTGGCTTGGGCTTATCGTTTCACCGCAACATTGCAACATTCTTAAAAGCGGTGGACGAAGCCATCAGTGGGGCCGCGGGTATTCTCATCCAATTCCCCTTGTATTTTGGCATCATGGGGCTGGTTTCGGCTTCAGGCTTGGTGAATCAGTTGGCCACTTCTTTGGCGGAGAATGCCAGTTCTACCAGCTTTCCGGTCATCACCTTTTTTAGCGCAGGTCTTGTTAACATCTTCGTACCGAGTGGAGGAGGGCAGTGGGTCATTCAAGGTCCGATTGTGATTGAAGCGGCCACCAGTCTGGGCATTCCACTGGGAAAAAGTGTCTTGGCTTTGGCTTATGGGGATCAACTCACCAACATGTTGCAGCCGTTTTGGGCCTTGCCCTTACTGGGCATTACCGGTTTAAAAGCGAAGGAGATATTGCCTTACACCCTATACCTGATGGTGATAGGAGCGGTAATTTTCATCGGTTGTTTGCTGATTTTTTAGCCGGAGGTGATGCGGCCTAAACCATGGCCACCAACGGATCGGGAATCCAGGGCATCGCGCAGGCCATTTCCTACCAACATAAATGACAATACCAGGAGCATGATGGCGATGCCCGGCGAAATGGCCAGGTAGGCACCATCGGTCATGATAAATCCATAATGTTCCTTGATCATCCGTCCCCAGGAGGTCATAGGAGGTTGCAAACCGATGCCCAAAAAGCTAAGCCCGGCTTCCATCAAAATGGCGTAGGCAAAGTTCGAGGCGGCAATCACGATGACTGGTCCTGAAAGGTTGGGCAACAAGTGGCGGTAAATGATCCGAAAACTATTGAATCCCATGGCTTTGCCTGCTTCTACATACTCTTGTTGCCGCAAGCTGAGCACCTGGCCGCGCACCATGCGTGCCACTTCTACCCACATCGTGAGGCCCACCGCCACAAAAATTTGCCAGAAGCCTTTGCCCAATACAAATGTGATGGCAATGACTAAAAGTAAGGTAGGAATGGACCATACGACATTGATGAGCCATAACACTACATCGTCTACCCATCCACGAAAATACCCGGCAATGGCCCCTAAGGTAATTCCAATAAGCAAGGAGATGGCCACCGCAATGAGTCCCACTGCTAGCGAAATCACCGTGCCGGCCATCAGTCGGCTGAGCATATCACGGCCAAATTGATCGGTTCCAAACCAGTAGGTGCGTTTTTCGAGGGCTTTTCGTTCAATGGCTTTTCGTAAGCTGCCAATGCTCGCTTCCATGATCTGGCCATCGAGCAGGGTAAAGTTGATTTTACGGTGTTCATCACCAGGAAATTCCCGCCCTGGAATAGTACGAGCGGGCGCCCTTTCCAATGCGTGGACTACATCGGCAATGGCAAAAACGCGTTTATTGCCCGGTTGTTCCGTATTTCGGCCGTTGAATTCTTCCACAATCAATGAACTGCCTCTGAATTCGTGGCTCCAGATAGGCACCGTTTCGTGCGATTTTTCTTGTCCCCCGTTGAGTAGTCGGTTCCAAAAGGCTGTGGTTTCTACTTCTTTGTTTTTGCGGATGTGAAGCAGCGTGATGGTAAAGCCCGGTTCCTGCTTTTTGATAGAGAGCAGTATGTCGTTGGCATTTCTCGTACCGTCTGGCCGAATTAGCGAACCCAGAAAGGCAACCACCACGGCCAACAAAATGAGCACCAGGCCAAACATAGCGAGGTGGTTTTGGGTAAACTTATGCCAGGTAATTCTTCCCGGGCGTACTCCTGAAATGGATTTTCGGGTCATGCGCGGTGCTTGCGGCCTTTCCAATAGAAGCCTCCTCCTATACTCCGAATTCCTACAAAGGTTATATACAAGGGGTTGAAAATTTGAAAGGGAAAGGCCCAACCCAATAAAGCAACTTGTTTCCAGTGGTAGGCCATCGGAAATATAAAAAGGATTTCGGCGGACAGTTTGATTCCCAGTATTCCAGCAATGTAAGGCCAGGGATAGGCCACAATGGGCCAGCACAGCACCAATAACACGAGCAAAACGTTGAACAGTGCCAGGAAGCCACCCATTACCAGTGCCATGCGGTTGCGGTAGTATTTTGATTTGCTGGCCCAGCGAATGCGCTGTTGCCAGAATTGTTGCCACGAAGTTGCTGGTGGGGTCGCGACCATAGCTGCGCAATCGCTGGCATACCGCACTGAATTGGGATAGGCTTTTTGCATCCGATGCAACAGCAACACATCATCTCCTGACGCCAGAGGGTCGTCACCATATCCACCTAAAGCCAAAAAAGTTGCCCGCTCAAAGGCAAGGTTTGCCCCATTGGCCAATATCGGATGTCCATGGCCTATAGCACTGGCCGTAAAGCCGATGAGACTCAAAAATTCAAAGGCTTGCAATTGCCCAAAGCCAAAACTGGCAGGAGCCACCTTTACGGGCCCTAACAGCATTCGGGTACTGGCCTTGCGAAAGCCCATGAGGGTACGTAGCCAGTTTTTAGGGAACCGGCAATCCCCGTCGGTAGTGACGATCCAGGCGCTTCTCGAATGTTGAATTCCAATACTCAATGCGGCCTTTTTGCCTTCTGCCGGGTTATCGTGTAGGTAAATGGGAATGTTGCCGGGGTAGTGTTTCAAATAGTGGTTGATCTGTTCTACGGTGTTGTCGGTAGAATGGTCATTTACCAGGCGAATCTCCAAGTCTCCTTCCGGGTAGTTTTGTTGACAAAGATCGGTGAGTAATGCGCTGATGTTGTGACCTTCATTTCGGAGGGCTACTACAACAGTGATCGAAAGCAGTTCTTCAGCCCCTTTTTTTTGAAACAAACGAAGCCTCCACCAACCGGTGTAGAGATAGGCGATCAAAAGAATGTAAACGAGAAGAAACCCGCTGGTGATAAGTAGCAGAGGGGTCATTCGTTGGGGGTGGTTGGAAAAATACGGGTGCGAAACAACAATAGGCTCCCAACCAATGCAGGTACCGCAAGGTTGATGGCCCAAATGGAGAGTGTAGCCAGTAAAACACTGACTGACGATCCATAGAGGTCACCGACGATGCCCATGGCCACTGCACCCCTCAACCCAGGCTCCGCCAAGGCAATGGTAGGCAGCAGTGTCATTCCGAGATAAATAAAAGGAATGAGCAAATAGCCCATGAAAAGTGGTAGCTCAACACCCATGGCCCGAAATACCAACCAGTATTGAAAAACAAAAATGGAGTAGCGGAGAACACTCAACAGAAAAACCCCAATTAGTTCTCGCTTGCGGTAATAGCCGAAAACTCGAAAATACCGGTGAAATTTTTGAAGGCTACCTACGCGTTTGAGCCAGCCGGATAGTTTGGGCAAACGAAAATAGGCCAGCGCTAAACTGGCTACCAAAGTGCCCAATATCCAATAGATAGGCCAGCTGGAGGCAAACGTTAGATAATCGAACAAAAATAGCTGTCCATTAAATCCAGGCGTAAGGTTGCTATTGAGCAGGTAAAAAGCAGTAGTGCCAGCGAGCAGGGTGACCAAGAGTTGCGACCAACTGGCAATCACGTTGATGAGTGCTCCCTGCACCCGATGTTCCGGTTCCAGGTAGAGTACGCGGCCCGCAAATTCACCGGTACGATTGGGTGTGAAAATGCCTACCGTGACTCCCGATAGTACTCCGCCTAAAGCTCTAAAAAAAGTGAAAGGCTGGATTTTTTTGGCCAAAATGAGCCATTTTATACTTTCTACTCCCCAATTGACGGGCATAAGTGCTATGCTGAGCAAAAGTAATCCCCAAGCTCCGGGTTGCTTCAATGCCGACTGAAATTCAGACCAACTGATTTCTGCACCAGGCTTTTCAAAAAGCTCGTAGTAAATGAAGCCCAGAGCAAGCCCTGCGATCAACAGTTTGATGTGCAAGGAAAGCAGTTTTTTCCAACTGCCGGTCGTTGTATTTATCTTTACTTTGATCACTCAGTCGAAGCAAATTTAAGCATTGAATACAGACCGAATTATTTTAGGAATTGACCCAGGTACAACTGTGATGGGTTATGGTATTTTAGGAGTAGAAGGGAGGAAGTTGCACATGATTTCCATGGGGGTAGTACAGCTACACAAGTACAACGATCATGCCCTCAAACTCAAACGCATTTTTGAGCGAAGCCTTTACTTGGTAGATGAGTTCCATCCGGATGAATTGGCCATTGAAGCCCCTTTTTATGGTAAGAATGTGCAATCGATGCTGAAGCTGGGCCGTGCACAAGGTATTGCCATGGCGGCTGCACTCTACCGTGAGGTTCCAATCCACGAATATTCCCCCAAAAAAATTAAGCAAGCCATCACCGGCAACGGAAATGCCTCCAAAGAGCAGGTAGCCGAAATGTTGCAACGACTTCTCAATATCCCTCAGATGCCTACTCAATTGGATGCTACTGATGGTTTAGCAGCAGCAGTATGCCACTATTTTCAACGTGATGGTGGAGCAGGCGTAGGCAAAAAAAAATCCGGAAGTTACTCCGGATGGAAATCGTTTATCAACGAAAATCCCGATCGCAAAAAGCGTTAGATCGCAGCAGCTATTTCGGCTGCAAGGGCTTCCATCTCATCCGGTGGAAACGATAATTTTTCTTTTGAAAAATCCATGTCGCTTACCGAGTTCATCGGAATGAGGTGAACGTGTGCGTGCGGAACTTCCAAACCAATGACCGACACTCCAATACGCTTACAAGGCACCACTTTATCAATTCCTTTGGCTACTTTCTTGGCGAAAACATGCAAAGCTGCCAATGCAGCGTCTTCCAGGTCGAAAATGTAATCCGTCTCTTGTTTAGGAATAACGAGTGTATGGCCTTTGGCCAAGGGAAAGACATCTAAAAAAGCCAGGTGGTTTTCGTCCTCTGCTATTTTGTAACAGGGAATTTCACCGTCAACGATCTTGGTAAAAAGGCTGGCCAAAGCTTAGCGGGAGATTTCGAGCAGTTCGAATTTCAGAGTACCGTTAGGCACCTTGATTTCGGCAATTTCACCTACTTCTTTGCCCAAAAGGCCTTTGCCGATTGGAGACTCAACAGAGATTTTTCCAGCTTTTAAATCCGCCTCATTTTCCGAAACCAAGGTGTAAGACAACTCCCTATCATTGGCTATATTTTTGATTTTTACCTTCGATAGAATGAAAGCCTTACTGGAATCGACTTGGCTTTCGTCCACAATCCGGGCGTTCCCAATGATGTCTTCCAGCTTTGAAATTTTCAATTCCAAAAGCCCTTGAGCTTCTTTGGCAGCATCGTACTCAGCATTTTCAGAGAGGTCACCCTTGTCGCGCGCTTCGGCAATTTGTCGGGAAATGGAGGGGCGTTGCACCGCTTTCATGTCGTGCAATTCATCCTTTAGCTTTTGCAAACCTTCCTCTGTATAGTATCTAATCTGCGCCATAAGTCAACAATTTTGAATGGGCAAATTTAGTTCATTGCCCTATAAAACAAAAGGAATCCTACGCTCAGCGTAGGATTCCTCCTATGAAATATTAAGGTGTATTCTATCTTAGATGTTCAGCCGCAGGCCAATGCTGTTGGTGCCATCAAATGGGTTGGTTACCCGATAGGAATAATCGATGTCAATGGTACCGCCTTTATCATTGAGCGGAATTTGCAAGGTAACCCCGGCTGCGGGTCCTGAAAAAGCAGTGTTGCGCTCATCGGTATTTACCAGCAATCCGTCTTCCCATACATATCCTCCGCGAATCATGATCAGGTTGCGGAAACCGTACTCAGCACCGAAATGGAGTTGATCTTTTCCGAAAGAGTTGGAGGTGAAAGAGAAGGCACCCGTAATGCGGTGATCAGATACCATGCCACTACCAGAAGAATCAGCTTTTGCAAACAAATAGTAATCGTAAGCTATACCGATATTCAACAGCGCTGGCAATTCAAAACCTTCGGTACGTTGAGACAGAGTAATCTCCTCATCGTTCAAGGAAACTTTGGTAGCAAACCCATCGCCTCTGAATTGCATCTTAGGTCCAACGTTGCGGAGCGCAATCCCGAATTTCAGGTTATCTTTTTCACCCGTCACGTAACGGATTCCGGCATCGAAGGCCACACCCAAGGCGTTTGCATCAGCAATTGACTCGGAAATGGTTTTCAGTGTTGCACCACCATAGATACTGTTAGAGAACTCACGTGCGTAGGACACTCCAACGTTGAGGTATTGTGGAGAGAATGTTCCCGAACCGCCTTCTGGCAAGTTTTCAGTGGTAACATTAAGATCTCCAAAGTCCATAGACATCACACCGATACCTAAAACTGAGGTTTCGCTCAAGCGTTGACTCAGCCCGAAAGCGTTGATGTTTGTTTCAGAACCTACCAGATAGGCCGTCCGCGAAAACAGCAACTCGGTTTTATTGGTAAAGGCAAGTCCTGCCACATTCAAGTGCATGGATTCGAGGCCCTGTGAAGCTGCGGTATTGGCGGAGCCAAACCCATTGCTTCGAGTCCAGGGATTGATCAACAGCTCAGAGGCACCAGCCTGACCGATTCGGTCTTTGTTGCCCGCTTGTAGATGAGTACTGCTTGCTAGGAATACAACTAACATCATCCAGCCTGCAAACTCAAGTTTGATCAATGATTTTCTCATGGTATGCTTTTTAATTAGCTTCATTTGGTCCATTGGTAGCGACTTTTCTGTTCGTTGAGATTAGAAAGAGTCGAGATCGACAGGTCGGGTTGCTCCGAACCATTTGATCACAGTTTCACCCACTCCAGGCACATCAATGTGTATGATGTAAGTACCACCGGCGATAGGCGTATTGGCAAAGTTTTTCAGATCCCAATCCAGTGACGTGATGGTAGGATCGTCCTTCTTAAAGGTACGTACCAATGTTCCGTTAAGGGTATAGATTTTCACCTCACAGGTTTGTGGCAGGTTAATGATCTTCACCCGATTATCATTTTTATTGTCCTCGTAAGTCGAGTAGGCATAATAAGGGTTAGGCACCACGTTGATGTCGTCCAGGGCATCTTTTGCAATGGCCAACACGTTTTTGGTAGCTGCCAGGTCTGATGTATTGAAGTTGTAAAGTGGTTGACCACCGTTTACAGTTTCGTACAACAAGTTTTCAAGGTCACCACTACCACCTGAGGCAGTGAAATCGGTGTTCCGTGCAATAAAATACTCACCGCGGTTAAACGTCCGACCGTCGTGTACAATTGGTCCGAGATTTACCAGGTAGGTGTTTCCAGTTACGAGGTTATCTCCTTGATTCAACACGGTTCCGGTTCCATATCCTACATAAGGTGTGGAGACACGTAGGCGGATGGTCACATTATTTACAATGCCCTTATCATCGTAGATAGGATTGGTAAACCCTTCTTCGAGCAGTGGGAAACCTACCCACATGGCTGCCTTAAACACATTCCGAAACTGTTCTGACGATACCTGAGGAGCGACTCTCAGAGAGTTCACCATGAATTCTCCAGCATCATACATCGGCATGCGACTGTTTGGATTGGTAGCCGTTCCACGTCCATCTTCAACATCGTTGTTGCGGAAAACGTAGATGTAGTGTTTACCACCGTAACGTACATTGTTGAAAGGACCTTCGGTAATTTGATCGGTTGGGTTCCACAACATATCACGTCCGTTCTCGGCTTGCAGCCAAGAGTCTTCACCGAAGGCCATGTTGAGGCGTTCACCAGTTTCTACATTGATCGCATAACCAGGGAACCATCCCATACCGAAGGCGGAGATGTAGTTTGGACTATTGATATCATCACTTGGCAAGGTGTCGTTGTCTGCGCCAATTACCCCGTTTTGATCCACCGAGCGAGCTACCCGTACAAATCCTTTGGGCACACCACCTTCACTTTGAGTGGCATCATCGTGCATTTCCAATACAGGACAGCGGGTCCATTTGGTGCGATCGTTGGTAATAACCACGTTCACACTCTGCAGGTAGTTCATCTCGTTCAAGATGTTCAACAGGTTGTTTGGCGATGGACCGTGAACCTGAGGAGTGGTAAGGCGGAAAGGTGCCCAGGTACCACCCAGTACATCTTCATACACCTCCGTATCGTCGAGGCCTAAGAAGTCGTCAAATTCAGGGGCATCCGGATCACTACTTACACCACTACGGATCCAGTTTGATGGATCGGAGCCTTCAGCATCAGCGAGACCAGTTAACCAACGATTCGATTCGTCGTCGAAAGAAATCGTGGCACCAAGAAAACCGTTATTCACCGAACCTTCGGTGGTTGGTTCCTCTACCTGACCCATAACAATGGAAATACCTTGATCGAACAGCAATTGCTCATTTTCTACGGCAATGGAACGTGGAGATTCAATAAACTCAGCAAGGTCATTGCTTTCGAGACGCCAGGTTGCCGTGGTAAGTTCTGGCAGTGAAATAGAATCAATTACCCGCAAGGTGTAGGGAGAACCTTTCACATTCAATGGGTCGATTACCTGAATTTGAACAGGCCCGGCACCGCGCTGGTAGGTGATGTTTGCCTCTTTCCAAGGCTCACCGTCCATAATGGCTTCAACACTCTCGTCGGTTAGCAAGAGGAAGTTTCCACCGTTACCCGAACCTTCTACCCTGGTAAGTTCAACACCATCACCATATTCGGAGTTGATGACAGTACCACCGGATTCTACATTGGTGTTGTGAGGAATACCCGAGAACACACGAATACCACCGGTAGCCGCTTTACGTGAGCCCAGGTAGGGCTCTAACTGACCACCCAGTTTAAGTGGATCGTTTGGATCGTATTCTTCTTCAACGAAGGCAAGTGCACCTACATCACCACCGTAATTGTTGAAAGCGTAAGCTATAGCGATGAAATAGTAGGTTTTGTGGTTTACTAAACGGTTATCCCCTTCAGCAAATTTATCCTCAATGACGCGGAAGGAACGACGAATGCCTTGATCCGCTCCATTTACTTTTTCTTCGGGTACATTACCGTTCAACTCAGGATCGAAGGTGAAATTGACCAATTGATCAACACCATCTGCAATATCACACTGATATACCAATCGAGAAAGATCAGGGTTGGCAAGGTCAGCGGTAGATACTGAGGCATCTTTAACCTGATACACTTGATATCCTTGGAAACGATAAGTAGAGAACAATACTTTTTCAGCATCCGTGAGTGCAAGATCTACATTACCATCACTGTTGGTGTCAACAGAATCAGGAGCAATCAAGAAAGGATTAACTTCTGCGTACTCTTCATTGAAGTTGTTGCTAACTGAACGGTTGCTCAAATAGATAATCAACTCTTTGTCTAGTTCTTGAATCGACATGTCTGGTGCATCAGGACCGTTCAAGATCCGGAAACAGTTGTCGAAGAGCGCCTGGGTTTTATCATCAGCACGACGAAGCGCCTGAACCGACTCGAAAGCACCACCAGAAGTAGCACGTGCCCAAACAACACCTACTGTAATGTTATTAACGGCTCCTGGTGACAAGGTGAAGGGTCCAGCCGATTGCATAAATCGACGGTCAAAAGGAGGGTTACCAGAGTTTACCTCGTTCCATGGTGGTTGTGGTACTCCGTCAGTTCCCCATCCTAATGGATCAGTATTATCAGGGAACATAAAATCAGCTTCAATTGCGGTAGGATCTCCTGGGTTGTAACCAGTTCCACCATAACTCATGCGGTTACCATCTCTCCAAATACTACGGAGGTAGTTGTAATACTCGGCACCAGCAGTAGGGTCGCCAGTAGGTTGGGTATTCCGGTTATGGTAGAGGAATCTACGCATTCCGAAACGCTCATTGTCGATAATTCCATCGCCATAACCAACACCGTTCAAAGCTTCGTTATCGCCGATACCGACTGCATTGTCAATTCCGTCATTATCCTGGAATGGACCTTGGAAGAAGTCAACACCAATAGCAGGAGGCTGCTCACCGTATCCCAACGCTCCAGAAGCATCTTCGTCAAATTCATCTCCGTTGTAGCAGTAGCCCAAACCACGAACCACATCACAACCAACGTAATCATCTTGAGGACCGCCCAAATCAGCATCTACCCATTGTCCAAAATAAGTTTCGGTTAGGGTAAAAGTAGACCGGTTCACCAACTCGTAGTTGTAGAAGGTCATGTTGTTGACCTCATCGTTGGTGGTAAAGGCAAAAGCCTGAGCCCGGATTTCCATACCGATGGCTTCAGAACCAGTCTCGGTGTGTACGTTTCCTTTGTCGTTAAATACCCACCAAAGGTTTTGGTCACCGTAAATGTCAGTAATCCGCTGAGCACATTCTGCTTCACCTTTTAAATCATAAGCAGGATAGTCTCCTACCAATGGGTTGTAGGCACCATCCCCGTCCCGATCTACAAAAGGAGCGAGGTAAAAGTCCTCATCGTAGGGAGGAAAATTACGACCGTGGGCTGGCCAGTTTAGAATAATGTCTGGAATCTGATAATTAGGAAAGTCGTCCTGCTGAGTAGTGGTTCCATTTTCAGAGTCAAATACTCCGGCATCAAACCAGGCAACAAAGTTGTTTACCTGATCACGGGTACTCACAAAGTGACGGTCCCATTCAGTACAAGTCGCAGCATCAATTTCTGAATTAACGGTGCTTAGAGGACCCGTCCAGTAGTCATTACCTGAACTACGGAAGCGGAGGGCAGCTACTTTAAGCTGACCAGAAACGTCCTGACCACCTAACCAAAGTGAGCCTGCAAACAATGAGGTACGTCCTGAATTCTTGGGAATCTCATAACGAGCGTCCCCTTGAAGGTCCCACCACATGTCGCCACCCGCCTGAATCAGGGCACGAGTATTGTTAATATCAAGTTCAGTTGCCGCAGTAGCGGGAGCACAGTTGGCCGCCAACCCTTGGTTGGGGTTGGTATTTTTGCGTTTGGACTGAGTGTACTCCGACTCCCGTGCGAGGGAATCGCTGATCGGAACCAGAAGTATGGCTGCGAGCGCAAAGAGAAAAATGCGGTTCATCCTGTTCATATCCGGTTAATTATTTCGAACGGTTTTTATTGATTCGTGAATCTAACAGCAACATCACTTAGAAGTTAACCAGCACTCCAAGACGCATCCGACGTGGAAGGTTGTAGTTGCTGGGATTGTTCACTTTCAAGCTATACAATTCACGAAGTGAAGTCTCGTTGGTTGAGTTGATGATGTCATTTTGCCAAATAGCCGACTGAAGGTACCCATCGTCATCAGGGTTGCCGGTTGCTCCGTAAACACCGATAACATTTTTGGTGTTCAACAGGTTAAGAATTTGTAGATAGACGTTCACCTGGATGGGCTTTTTCTGCTCATCATCTTTACCAAGGTTTACTTCGATGTCTTTGTCGATTCGAGCATCAATACGGAACTGCCATGGAAGACGTGAGCCGTTAATTCCTCCGTCAAGCAGTCCTTGTTGTGGGCCAATGTAGGCCCGACCAGTCACGTTGCTACGTGCACTGTAAGGTTCCCCCGAACCTCCGTTGAATACCAGGTTGGTACCAGTATTAGCAAAAATTTGCTTACCAAACCAAATTGGACCATTGTAGTCACGACCACTTCCGTAGCGGTAATCGATAGTAGCAGTAATGGTATGGCGTTGATCGTAGGTGAGTGCGTTGGTATTCCGAATGTTGTTCAATCCAGCTCGAGCCAGCGTCAATCCGGTAGTAGCGGTTGATCCGGTTCCCTCAGCGAATTGGAGGGTGTAGGCAGCGCGCATCCAAATGTTTCCAGTACGACGGAGGTCATAAGAAACGGTCATACCCTTTACGGTACCGAAGTCGATATTCTCATAAGTAAGGTAGGTACGCGGGTAAGCTTCTACCCGGTTTACTACCTGTACCATATCGCGCAGCTCACGGTAGAATCCAGAAATTTTGATCGAAGAACTGTTGGTTAGCTTTTGCTGGAAACCAACTTCGTAATCAATGGTTCTTTCTGGTTTCAGGTCTGGGTTGTTTCTTGGCGTGTTTGGATTCGCATTAATGAAGTAGTAATCGGTAGGATCAAGACGAGCACCAGTGGTAGGACGCTTGGTCAATACATCATAGTGAGCGAAGAAAAGTGCCTCATCAGAGATTGGGAAAGAGAAGGCGATACGTGGCATCACGTTGATTTGTGGCTGATAATCTTCAAAAGCAGAAGAGGTGATATCCTGGCTGCTAGTATTTTCTTTATCTACTAACAAAGGAGCGATGCCAGAAGCAGACCGAAGAATACTTGGATCGTCAATCTCAGTACCTTCTGAGTTGAACCATGTATCTCCATCGCGGTAACCAACGATAGAAGAAGGATTCTCTACGTTGTCTACATAAACTACGTAGTCGTTGCCAACATTGGTTGGATGTGCACCAGTTTCTGTCAAAGCCAGTGCTTCGGCTTCGCCAGCACGAACCGTTGGGAACAATACGAAAGGATCGCGTAATACTTGTTGGTTAGCATCGAAACGGTCAATACGAACCCCGATGTTAAATACCAAATCGTCGAAACTAAACTTGTCTTGAATGTAACCTGCGATATAAATCGGACGGTAAGCATCAATCGGACGGGTAAAGTTTCCAAACTCATCTGTCTCCGTAAAGAAATCATCGAAAGATGGACTTCCATTTTGACGACCACCAGTGTGATCGTATCCGTAGTAACTTACGTAAGAAGAACCATTGTTCAACAATTCATCAGCACTAAAGAAGTCCAATTTCAAACGATCAGGATCGTAAGAATCGAAATCAATAAAATCTACACCGTCAGGATCAAGTCCCAATTCATTCCGAAGATTGAAATCAAAGAAAGACTGTGGATCTCCTCCCTGGTAAGCCCCAGGCGCAGCGTTTTGCCGCTCGTAGTTAATAATTGGGAAAGTTCCGAAGTACTGAATGTCTGGATTTTCAAAGTCCAGGTTTTGGATGTGGTTGTTGGTCAACTGACGACCGATGGTCCACAATCCTACAGGGCTAACGGCAAACCGGCGGTCTACACGCTGTTCGTATTCGAAACCAACTGAGATCGCGTGGTTTTTGATGTCGGCAGAACCAGTAGCGGTAACCCGAAACTGGTTTTGTGACCGACGATCATACAGGTTAAACTGGTAAGCATTACTGCGGAACAGACCATAAATGTCACGTGGAAAGTCACCGTTAACGTAACCACCAGCAGTACGAATGTTTACAAAGTTGTCGACTACCTCAGAATCGTAAATCGGATTGCCTTCATCGTCAAAACCAATGATGTTGAGGTCGTAGAAACGCTGGGTGTATGCAGCACCTTCCGGATTGTCAGTACCTGGGGTAAATACTACGAGGGTATCTACAAAGGTTTGCTGAATCAATCCTGGAATTCCGGTCAGGGAATCTACACCGGGAGCATAGTCCCGAGACTGAAGGGTTTGAAATCTGCCGTAATAACCGTAACGGAAGAAATTGTCCTTGTGAGAGTCGTCCCACTCCAAAAAGTTGAATTGCGAATAGTCGGCTTGAATGCTATAGTAAGCGTTTTTAATGGTGGCAGCAGAGCGTTCTTCCTCACTTGGAGTTGCAGAATTGAAGCGCTGGGTGAATCGGGCAAATACCCGCCAGGTAGTTTCTCTACGCTCAGGGTTGTTGTGCGAGTTGAACATCGAGTAGTCGTACAACCACCGGTGCCGCTGTGAGTAGTTTAAGTTACCACCTACCGTAAAATTGGTAGTAGAGCTGGTGCTAAAGTCTAATTTACCGGCAATGTTCATGCCTCGACGGGCCGCGTTTTGCTTGAACCGTACTTTTTCAACGTTGTTCAACCGAGTAAACTCAGCGTTTTGTAGTGCAGCACCAGAACCACTAAAAGAGGCACGAAGTGGGTCAGCATCCAATTGATCTTGAAACTCATCTTTGGTGCGCCAAACTCCAATGGCTGAAGGACTGGCATCAACGATGGAGGTTGCATTACCGGAAAGGAAGAATCCTACCAGTGGCTTGGTCTTGTTGCCAGCGGTGTCTTTTTTCATCCATAATGGACCAGACAAACTGAACTCTAAAAGGTTGTATCCGTAATTGTCGAGACCATATACATTGTCTCCAAACTTGTATCCGGAAGTAACGTATTCGAATTGTCCAAAGTAAGTACTGGAAGGACCACGGGTAGTAATACTAATTACCCCACCAGTAATGTCTCCGTATTGGGCCGGAAGACCACCAGTAATTACTGTTACCTGCTCAATAGCAGACTGAGGAAGAGAGTTTGAACCCCGTACCTTGATACCGTCAATAAAGTAGTAGTTGGCATCATCCCGGGAACCCCGAATGTTAAGATCGCTGCTGCCGTCGTCTTTGGAATAGACCCCTCCTACTGTTTGCGCTATGGAAGCAGCACTCCGACCAGGCATTCTTTGAATGTCTTCAGAAGTAATGGTTCCTCCTGAGGCGGTATTGTCTTTAGAAATGAGGGGGACGGTGTATTCGATAACTTCGAATTCTTCCAACTGCTCCACAGAAGACGACATTTTAATATCGTAAAAAGTGGTTTTGTCGGAATTGACCGTAATACCATTTACCTGTACTGGCTTGTATCCAGTAAAGGTGGCTTTAATAGTGTAAGCACCGGGTGTAATCGGTTTAATGGAATATTTTCCATCAAAATCTGAAGAAGCACCGGTAACCAGTACACCATTTCGTTCAACAATCACGTTAACAAAGGGAAGTGGCTCTCCGGTTCCGGCATCGACCACCTTGCCCTGAAGGGCACCTTGTTGTGCAAGCGATGTTAAAGAAAGAGTAAAGAGAGCCCCAATAGTCAAGAGTAACTTTCTTAACATACTAATTAGATTATGTTAGGTTTGAATTAAGCGAAACAGTTAAGGCGGGTAAAGATATGAAAATTACCACACGACAAAATGAGTCAATATTGGACGAACCAAGTAAACCCAATGCTGCTTTAGCAGCAGTTACTCTTTAAAGTTCCAGAACGATTTTTTGCAGGCATAAAAGTGGAAATTTATGATCAACAGGTCAACCCGTAATGAGTCAGTGGTGCATCTCGTCAAAAGAGTGGTACCTTCTGAAGGATTAATGGTTGGCTTCAGTTGCTCGGTTGAATACTATATTATATGTTGCTAAAGACTTTCAGAAATGGCTCCTTCTTTCGGCGTGAAACCATTATGGTAGAACCATCCGACATGATGGTGTACCCACCTTCCCCCTTCACATATTTTTGAATGTGACTCAAATTGATGAGATGCGAACGGTGCACCCGAAAAAAGTGATGACCGCTTAGCAGTTCTTCAAAATGCTTGATGGTTTTCGAAACCAGGATTTTCTTCCCGGTCTTTAAAAAGAAACGCGTGTAATTGTCGAGTGATTCGGCTTGAATAATGTCATCCAATTGAATGAAAATCAAGCCTTCTTCGGTGGGGAGTGCAATTTTATTGATTGAACTTTTCGGACGAAGGTTCTGCAATAAAACGTCTAACTTATCCTTGGTTTGATGTTTGGCTTTCCGCCGAACTACCCGTTTTACGGCACTTTGTAGTTCTAAAATGTTGATGGGTTTGAGCAGATAATCAACTGCGCTGAACTTGAAAGCTTTTATGGCATATTGGTGGTAGGCAGTGATAAAAATCAGCTCAAAATCAATATCACCCAACTGCTCTAAAAGCTCAAATCCGTTGGCTTCCGGCATTTCGATATCCAGAAAAACCAAATCGGGGCGGTAGTTCGCCACCATCTTTTTAGCATCGGCGAGAGTGCTGGCCATTCCAGCTATTTCTACATCGGGACAAAACTCACCAAGGAGGCTGGCTAAGTTTTTCACGGCTTTTTCTTCATCGTCGATTAGTAGAGCTCGGATCATAGAGGTGAGATTCGTTGAGTGATGATAAACTTAACCAATTACACAGGTAAACGTTTCTCTAGAACTCGTAAACGGTAGGAACGAATTAGAAATTGGAGTGAAACCCGCCTTGAGTGGAAAATCAGTATTCGGGCCTTTTTAGTATCTCAGAATAAAGGACGGCTTGCCTCAAATTGAATTGAAAATCAGCCGCTTCTTCTTCCGTTTCGATGTCGAAAGGGGAGGAGGAGGAGGTTCTGGAGGCTTTCCTTTTATTATCCTGCATCTCTTTTTTCCGGGCCTCTGCCTTCTGGTGGTGAGAGTCAGCAGAAATATAGTAGTCGTCTTTGGAGGTATGAATTGATTCAGGTTCGGCTGGTTGGCTAACCGGAGCTGGTGA
Organism: uncultured Flavobacteriales bacterium; assembly: GCA_937899835.1. Lineage (GTDB taxonomy): Bacteria > Bacteroidota > Bacteroidia > Flavobacteriales_G > Salibacteraceae > CALCCE01. Next base: position 25,605 of record CALCCE010000286.1, read on the forward strand.
GGGCTGTTCGCGTGGACGAAGTATATCTCCTAAAATGGTTTCTACATCCCGGGTAGCAGGTTCGTCAACCTCGTCTCTAATCGGACCGGTTGAAGTTGTCTTCTTTTTTTTCTTTTTTCCCAGTAAGCTCACCAGGATGCTGCCAATAATAATGGCATAGTACATCAAATCTTCTATATCCATAGAGGGCCTTTGTAGAGTAGGATCAGATTATTTTCTAAAAATTCTAACAAGGAAAAATTCCCGTTTATTATTGTTGAGGCGCTTGGATTTCTTCTTGGTTTTACGCATGCGCTTTCGGGTAGCCTTATCCTGATTCTTTTGGTGCTTTTTAATGAGCGCTTGCAGGTCTTTTTCACTGTCTTGCTCTTGGCTTTCTTTCTTTTCGGCCAACTCCTTTTTACGCTTGCGCAAGTTTCGACTTTCCTTCTGTGCCGTGGCAAAGACCGGTAGCAGCACAATAATCATTATTATGAGTGGTTTAAGGAAACGCATCTAATGGACTATCTTTATCGGACGAAAGACAAGCTAATAACTCGAATGTATGAATTTATCGAAGAAGCTGGGTTGGGTTTTGTTGCTTTGTTTGACGGTTTGGGCTTGTAGGAAAGACGATTCCAACATCACTGGAATCCCTTTGGTCAACGTCAATATCCAATTGTTTACCAACGATCCGGCCTTTATTAACCTGCAAGTACCCGGTGGATTCGATTACATCACTGGTGGATCCCGAGGTATTGTGGTGTATCGACTTTCAAACGATCAGTTTATGGCTTACGACCGGCATTGTCCTTATCAGGTAGAAGATGCCTGCCAGGTAGCTGTAGATTCCTCTGGTGTTATCCTGGAGGATGCCTGTTGCGGATCGCGTTATATTATAACCGACGGTTCGGTTGTAAGGGGCCCATCGGCTGCTCAACTTCAGATGTATCAAACTGAATTTAATGGCTCCGTTTTACGGATTTTTAACTGATCTATACATTATATAATAGAAAACCCCTTTTTGCCAATGCAAAAAGGGGTTTCGTTTGCTTGAGTATTCTTTTGCTTAATAGCGGTAGTGCTCTGGCTTGTAAGGGCCGGCTACTGTCACGCCAATGTAGCTTGCTTGATCTTCAGAAAGTTGTTCCAATTCCACTCCAATTTTGGAAAGGTGCAAACGGGCAACTTTTTCATCGAGGTGCTTAGGAAGCGTGTAAACTTCGTTCCCGTAACGGTCGGAATGGTTCCACAATTCCAATTGAGCAAGGGTTTGATTGGTGAAGGAGTTGGACATTACAAAAGATGGGTGGCCAGTAGCACAGCCCAAGTTTACCAAGCGGCCTTCTGCCAATACAATCACATGTTTACCATCAATGGAATACAGGTCTACCTGTGGCTTGATGACATCTTTGGTGGATCCGTAGTTCTCATTCAACCAAGCCATATCGATTTCGTTGTCGAAGTGGCCAATGTTGCAGAGAATGGCTTTGTCCTTCATGGCTTGGAAGTGGCGGCCTACAATAATGTCTTTGTTTCCGGTAGCGGTTACAATAATGTCGGCTTCAGAAATTGCCTTGTCCATTGGTTTTACTTCAAAGCCGTCCATTGCTGCCTGAAGTGCACAGATTGGATCAATCTCAGTTACCATCACGCGGGCACCAGCTCCACGCAAAGATTCTGCTGAACCTTTACCCACATCACCATATCCCGCAACTACAGCTACTTTTCCAGCCATCATTACGTCAGTTGCCCGGCGAATACCATCTACCAACGATTCGCGGCAACCGTACTTGTTGTCGAATTTCGACTTGGTTACTGAGTCGTTTACGTTGATGGCAGGCATAGGAAGGGTACCGTTCTTCATCCGCTCGTACAAACGGTGAACGCCGGTAGTGGTTTCTTCTGAAAGTCCTTTGATGTTTTCAACCAATTCAGGATAGCGGTCGAGTACCATGTTGGTGAGGTCGCCTCCATCGTCAAGAATCATGTTGAGTGGCTCACCGTCTTTAAAAGTAGTCAGCGTTTGTTCGATGCACCAATCGAATTCCTCGTCGGTCATGCCTTTCCAGGCAAACACAGGAATGCCAGCAGCGGCAATAGCAGCGGCAGCATGATCCTGAGTAGAGAAAATATTGCAAGAAGACCAGGTTACGTCTGCTCCCAATTCTACCAGTGTTTCAATCAGCACGGCAGTTTGAATGGTCATGTGCAAACAACCTGCAATGCGCGCACCGGCAAGTGGCTTGCTGTCTCCGTATTCTTCCCGGAGCGACATCAATCCAGGCATTTCTGCTTCAGCCAAAGAAATCTCTTTACGGCCCCATTCGGCCAGGGAGATGTCCTTTACTTTATACTTAACTTGGTTTTCCACAGCGGAACTGTCCATTATTATTGATTTTAAGGTTCTTGTTCAAGCCAAAAGGCGTGCAAATGTACGAATATTTCAAGGTATCCAGGGAAAGTCGCACGGCGGAAATCACCACTTGGCGAGTGGTTCGGCAGCTTGCTTGGACTTATCTTCGTATTGAAGTTGTTTTGGATTCAAGGAATGGCAATTATCAAACAGCGTGTTTTAAAAGACGGTAGCCACCTCGGGATTTGGCAAGTTGACGAATCGGTGGAGCAACTGCGGTCAATGCTTACTCTTTCCCCCGAAGAGGAGAGCCGCTTTTCAGATTTGATCAACGAACAGCGCCAAAAAGAATGGCTTACGGCGAGAGTATTGCTCAATCAACTGTCGGGTGAAACCGAACTGGTAGTCTATGATGCATTTCGGAAGCCGCATTTGGAATCCGGTCGATTTCATATTTCTATTTCGCACAGTGGAGGTAAGGTGGCTGTTATAATGCATCCAACTGGTGCCACTGGCATCGATATCCAGCAAATTACCACTAAAGTTTGGCGCATTCGCCATAAATTTTTGTCGGCCTCAGAGCTTGAAGCCTGTGAGGAAGGTGAAGACCTGGAACGATTGGTTCTTTATTGGAGCGCTAAAGAGGCGATTTATAAATGTTACGGTCGCAAACAGTTGATTTTTGCTACCGAAATGGCAGTTCAACCTTTTGGATCAATTGAAAGTGAAGGCCACTTTTATGGTAAATTACTTTTAGCTGGCACAGAAAAAGTGATGCACCTGGGGTATGAAAAAAGCGGTACCTGTTTCTTGGTGTATGTTTTGAATACCTAATATTGTATCATGGTTTTGCCCTGGTTAGAAGCTGGTGCCAAAGCAGGGAAAAAGCGCTTAGCGGTGCTGATTGACCCCGACAAAACACCTCCAAACCGTCTTTCTTCCACAATTGTTGCCATTCACGAAAGTGATGTGGACCTAATTTTGGTAGGCGGTAGCTTGTTGGTTTCTGATGCAATGGAAGCTACGGTGCAACACCTCAAAGCTCAATGCAATGTGCCGGTGGTGATCTTCCCGGGAAGTCCTCACCAAATTAGTGCCAGTGCAGATGCGTTGTTGCTGCTGTCTTTGATCTCTGGCAGAAATCCTGACTTGTTGATCGGGCAACATGTGCAGGCGGCTCCGGCTTTAAAGCGGTCGGGTTTAGAATTGTTACCCACCGGATACCTATTGATCAACGGAGGGCGTGCTACCACCGTATCCTATATTTCTAATACTGAACCCATCCCCGCTGATAAACCAGAAATTGCCGCAGTAACTGCTTTGGCAGGTACTCAATTGGGGCTTCGGCTTATTTACCTGGATGCTGGCAGTGGAGCGATGAATGCAGTGGCTCCGGAAACGGTAACAATGGTTCGGCAACAAACCCACCTGCCTTTGATTATTGGAGGTGGTATCCGCAATGTGGATACTGCTTTGGCGCTTGCCAATGCCGGTGCCGACATGATAGTGGTAGGCAATGCCATCGAAGATCGCCCCCAATTTTTGCCAGAACTCTCAAGCGCTCTAAAGGCCTGATTTATTGTAGCACAGTACCAAGTTGCTGAAGGTCATCGGGAAATCTGATCCGTTGATCGATTTTTCCTAGGCCAAATTTGGTTTTTCGCCTTTCCTTGTTAATCTTAGGGTCCCTACCATGACACTTGGGTAAGAATGTTTTAATTTTTAGGTCAAAACCTGTTCCTCTCCATGAAGTTGATTCTTGTTACCAGCCCCGATAAGTTTAAATCAGAAGTGGATACTGTTATTGAGCTTTTCGAGAAAGACTTGGAGCTGTTGCACTTGAGAAAGCCGGGTTTTTCAGAGAAAAGAATGACAGAGTACCTGCGGGCCATTCCTAAAAAGTACCACAACCGTATTGTGATTCATTCCCATTACAAACTCCTGGGAAAATTCAAGTTAAAAGGAATACACCTGAGCAGAAAGGAACGGAAGGTAAGCTTCTCTAATCGAATGAAGCTGGCGTGGATTCGATTGCGTCATCGCAACATCACCGTCTCTACCACCTTTCACAACCTAATCAGCCTTACCGAAGATCAGCGAACCTTCTCTTACGTGTTTCTAAGTCCCATTTTCGATGGGATTTCAAAGCAAAGTCACGGGGGAGGTTTCAATGCCGATCAGTTGAAGAAAGCCTTGCGACATACTACCCAGCGAGTAGTTGGCATGGGAGGAATCAATTTACAACGCATTCCCTATATAAAGGAAACAGGATTTTATGGGGCTGCGCTATTGGGATCGGTGTGGAGCTCAGAAACGCCACCCGTAAAGGCCTACCTTGAAATGCATGACCTTTATTACAATGGAGGCAACGCAACAGGAAGGATGGATATAAAGCCAGTCAAGATAGATCTGAAAGCGATCTGATCTACCTCAACCAGCCTTTTCTTCTTTTTAAAACTTTAGGTTTAAGCCCAGCATGTAGTTGCGTCCGGCTTGTGGATAGTATCCCGAATCGGTAGTGATTTGATCGTTCAGGCTAAACCGGTAAGACCACGCGTTGGTTTCGTACTCTTCATCCAACACATTACGAATCATACCAATCACCTCGATTTCTTTGAAAATCAAGTTTTTGTAGCGGAATGTCAAACGCAAATCCTGAACCAAATAGGGATCAATCACATGGTTAGAGTTTGAGGTATTGTCGATGAACTGTTCTCCAACGTATTTGGTCAATGCGGCTACTTCGAGCATTTTGTTTTCGGTAGAAGCGTTTAGCAAACGCATCACATCCAGCGTAATGGTGCTGGCCCCGATCACCGAAGGAGAAAATGCGATATCGGTATTGTTGTGTTGCACTTCTACCTTGCCACCATTGTCAAAATCATCTACGAATTCGGTGAAACTCTCAATCTCGTTTTGGCTGAAGGTAGCATTCGCCGTCCAGCGCAAGCTGCTGGTAAACTGGTATCCTCCTTCAATTTCAATGCCCCGTCGAAAGCTGTTGGGAATATTTACCCGGGTAGAAGCACCTACATCGTTGATGGCACCGGTGAGCACCAGCTGATTGTCGTATTGCATGTAGTACAAATTGACACCAATACGAGCACGGGTGAATTTTTGCTGAAAGCCCAATTCATAGTCGTATAACGTTTCGTGCTCCGGACGGCTGTCTGGCGATGACTCAGTAAAATCATCGCGATTGGGCTCCTTGTTGCCTACGGCAAAGGAGCCAAAAATGCGGGTATGGGCACCCAGGTCGTAGCTCAAACCAGCTTTTGGATTGAAAAAGTTCAGGTTAGCAGTTTGGGTAGCATCAGTTCCTTGAGCCGTCAACCCCAGGAAGGTATATTCGATGGTACGGTACTGCATGTCAGCAAAAAGGTTCAACTCTTTTGTCAACTGGTAGTTGGCTTTTGCATACGTGTTAAAGTCTGTTTTTTCTGCATCGTTGTCGTAGTAGACGTACTCTGGAGTAGGAAACTGAGCACTCTGCGCCCAAATGACCTCGCCAAAATGGCGGCCCTCGTAGCGGTTCCAGCCCCCACCTACGATCAGTTGGAGTTTTTTGCCTGCATTGTAGGTAAAACTGTAAGTGGCTCCATAAAAATCGTTGTCCAACCACCGACGGCGAACGAGATCGGCCGTTTGCTCACTGGCAGTTAACCCGGTAGTGTCGATGCCATAATCCACAATGTCATCTGCTTCCCTGAATTGCTCAAAAAAGCCGCGTCCTTCGGTGTAGTGCAGTGCGGCTGAAAAAGTTAAGGGCTCTGCTAACTGCCGGGTAAACAACAACTGGTAATGACTTTGGGTATAATCGTCTACTTCGTTTTCGTAATCGTAAATGTTGTAGGTACGATTCGTGGCCAAAGAATCTTTGGGCACACCACCCCAAGCCTGGAAGGTGCGTTCCTGACCACCAAAGATGTTTACCCGAATGGAAGTTTTATCGTCAGAATATGCTCCGGAAGTATAGAAAGACTGCAAGTCGGCACTGGCGCGGTCGATGTAACCATCCGAAGTAATGCTGGAAAGCCGTCCTTCGACCGTGAAGTGCTCATTGAGCAAGCCTGAGCCGAAACTTACTGTGTTGCGCATGGTGTTGAATGAACCCACCGTATTGAGGATTTCTCCATAACTCTCTGGTTTCAGCTGGTTGGTTTGCAAGTTGATGGAACCCCCAAAAGCTCCCGCTCCATTGGTGGAGGTTCCCACACCGCGCTGAATCTGAATGTTGTCAGTAGAGGTAGCAAAGTCGGGCATGTTGACCCAAAATACCCCATGCGATTCGGCATCGTTGAGTGGAATACCGTTGATGGTGATGTTGATGCGGGTAGGGTCGGTTCCCCGAATACGCAAGCCGGTATACCCAATACCGGTTCCGGCATCAGAAGTCACTACCAATGAAGGAGTTTGATCCAGCAAAAAAGGCAAATCTACACCTACGTTATTGGCTTCAATGGCCTCTTTGTTGAGGTCGGTGTAGGCCATCGGAGTGTTTTCGTTGGCCCTGGTGGCAGAAACCACTACTTCATCGGTGACGAAGGCATCTGCTGGAAGTTGAAAATCGAGGGTTTGTTCTCCCCCCTCTAATTGTACCACTGCCTCCTGGGTTTGATAGCCCAAAAAGCGCGCAACCACAACGAATTCGCCAGCAGGTAAAGACCGCAATTGGTAATTTCCCTCGGCATTGACGGTGGTACCAATAATGGTTCCTTTAAGAAATACAACGGCTCCGGGCAACGGATTGCCTTGGTCATCCATCACCTTGCCAGAAAGACTCGCCTGGGCAAAAGAATAACTTGCCAATAAAATCAGCGCGAGCGAACTAATGAATCGAAACATAAAAAAATGATAAATACAGGTTAAACCCAACCAGAACAAGGGGCTCGCCCTGGCTATTCTTGGTAACCTCTCCTCTCCCTTCCCGGCATTACCCGGGCAGGTTCGATGGGTATAATCTCAGCCCTTATTTTGGGGCACCCCGTTGAGATGCGGCAAAAGTAGAAATTCTTACTTAGGAGAAAAACTGCTCCAAGGCCAATAATGCATTTTTCAGGCGTTCAGGCCCATTACCTGAAATTTTAGAGAAGGGGAACTGACGTTGTTGCAATTCATTATGGTATAATTCGTAAAGCTCTTTTCGATCTTTCGGGTTTTCGCGCAAGGGATCGGCTTCCCAGGGTAGGTCGATGTCGCACAGCAAGTAGTAATCGTAGGTATGTGCATCAACTAAATCAGCAACTTTAGGGTCGCTTTTCCCGAATTGAAATTCAGACCAAACTTTTACAACCAATGGGCCTGTATCACAAAAAAGCCAGTTTTTAGCTTGATTGAGTTGTAGTGTCTCTAGCTCTAACTGCTTTTCGGCAATGGGCAGTAGATCGTTGTAGTTATACGGCCGGCCCAATTGTGGAAGGAGTTCGCGTGCTATTTCGGCCACCCAACTGGTATTGAAATACGTTGCCAGTTCTTTTGCCAGGGTTGTTTTGCCGGTTGATTCTGGGCCGGTCAATACTATTCTGCGTATGCTCATTGTCGCTCTACTCTACTCAAACCTGAGGTGCCAACTTCATTTGCTGGTTCCACCGCCACCATGCTACGAAGGCCAAAAAGAAATACGCTACAAAGAGCACCATGGTGAAAGGCAAGCCTTTTAAATAATACACATAGGCGGCCACTGCATCAATCACCATCCAGTAAAGCCAGTTTTCTACTACTTTTTGAATCAGCATGAAAGTGGTGATAACACTAAATACAGTGGTGAAGGCATCCCAGTATGGGAGGGCATTTCCAAACTTTTCGGAGGCCATGCCCGCCAGAAGGGTAAGCAATGCTCCGCCTCCCAGTACCGTAAGGTGAAACTTCCAGCCTTTGCTTTTGATCGGGCCAGCAGTGTCTTTTTTATGCCAACGAACCCAACCAACGATGCCCATTACTACATAAAAGAGGTTGAGCACTGAATCGAGGTACAGTTGAACGTTTCCCAATACAATGGCGAAAATAAGCGAGCTAAGTATGCCTGCTGACCAACACCAAATAGAAGGTATAGCGGCTAATACAATGTAGGCTACTGCCAATGCCACCGCTACCACTTCAAACCAACGGTAGGCAGTAAATTCTTTAAGAACGGCTTCCAGCACGACTGCGTAATTAATCGGTGGGACGAAGGTCGTTGTTGATGAATTTCATCACCATGATGCTGTGAGGGATTTCTTCGAACGTTGCGCCCATCGATTCGGTGATGGCTTGCATTAATGCACCATATTCTCCGAAAACCTGGGTGCTCATGGTGTTTGTGATCACCTGTAGGTCAGGGTATCGGTTCAGGCGTTCAATGAATGCCAGAATGGGTCCTTCGTAAGCTTCACGCAGCGGATACATGCTAATTTCCACAGAGGTTTTCATGGCCAGGAAAGTCGAATTGAAGATTCGGTTGTCGCCAAAAACGGCAAAGTGGGCAAAGAAAATAAATTCTGGGAAAGGAAAATGCGACTACATGTTGTCGCGCAACTCCATCAGATTGCTGTTGATCAACGGCTTTTCGATGAAGCGTACAATTCGAGGGTGTTTTTTGCCAAGCTTGTGAGATACTTCTTCACTGATAAAATTGCTCAGAATAACTACCCGCACATTTTGAATGTATTCTTTCGGAAGGCGTTCAAAGTGTTCCAAAAATTCTGGTCCATTCATGGAAGGCATATTGAGATCGAGAAAAATAACTTCAGGAAAATTCTCAATGTCCTTCGCTTCAATGATCTCATTCAAAAAATTAAGTGCCAGTTTGGAACGTTTAAAGACGTGCACCTCCTTGGAAAACTGGTTGGTGTTGATGGCTTTAACATTGATAAAGTTATCCACTCGACTATCGTCTACCAGAAGGACGGTAGAGAGGAAATAGTCTGCCTGTGTTTCTTCAATGACCTTTTCGCGGGTCGCCACTTTAAAATCCAATCGCACTATCTAAGAAAAGTTTCAATGTTCTCATTGCAGGTGGGGTCGTCTACGACAGGAGTCCAGTAGATGTTTCGCGAATTCGGATTTTTTTGAAGAAATATCCTGCAATATCAATTGCAATTGCAGGCGGGCTCCATACGAAGCCTTACGTTGGGGAACTGACTGCGAAGAATGTCTTGCTGTTCTTTATTAAGGTTGATGACCCTTAAATCGATTTCTTTCAGCTGCTTGCACTGTTGCAGGGATTGGGGCAGAAAGCTTATAAAATTACCCCAGAGGTTAAGGTATTGCAGGTGCTTCAATTCTCCGATGTCGTCGGGTATGGAATTGAGGGAGTTGTGCCCCAGGTCGAGGGACCGAAGGGCCGGAAATTGGCCGATACCGGGCGGAATAGTGTCGATTTGGTTGCGGGCAAGGTTCACTTCCTGCAGGTAGGGAAGCCGGGCCAATTCTATCGGAAATTGGGTGAGTCGGTTCCGGGGCAACTCTAAGCGGTTGAGGTTCTGAAGTTTTAAAATTTCCGGAGGTAGCTGTTGCAGTTTCGACCGGCGAAGACGAAGGACGTAAACCGATTCCGGGTTTTTGAGCGCTTCCTCAAGGTCGGTATATACCTTAGCACTATCCAATGCTGCGGCAGAAAGCAGTTGAGCGTGAGCCGACATGCATTCGGAACCTAAAAAAAGCAGGAGCCAAAAGAAGTACAGCAGTCTCATTGCCGGAAGAATTGATCAGGATAACAGGTCCAGTGCTTTTTTCTGGTCTTGTTGTAATTGCGTTTTTAAGTCTTCCATAGAGGAAAACGCTTTTTCATCGCGCAGGCGTTGAATGAGCCAAACCTTCAACTTTTTATCGTAAAGGTCGCCTTCGAAGTCGAAAAGGTGCACCTCAATGCTGCGATCTAACGCATCAGAAACGGTAGGGCGAACCCCAATATTGAGCATGCCTTTTAAAATTTGGCCTTCCAGCGCTACTCTTACTGCGTAAACCCCATTTCCGGGAATAAGCTTGGTTGATTCTCCCACCTGTAGGTTGGCAGTAGGAAATCCGATTTCACGCCCTTTGCGATGCCCCTCTATTACTTCACCTACCAATTGATAGGGGTAATCCAGGTAAGTGTTGGCCGTTTCTACATCGCCTTCGAGTAGGGCATTTCTGATTTTGGTAGAACTAACGTTTACGTGGTCGATGTCCTGAGCAGGGATTTCTTCTACATCAAAGCCGTAAACCGGACCGTATTCCTTCAAGTGTTCGAAAGAGCCTTCCCGGTTGCGACCGAAATGATGGTTGTACCCGATGACTAACTTGGAAGTGCCAATGGCATTGACCAAGATGTTTCGTACGTATTCTAAGGAGGTTTGCCGGGAGAAATCCTTAGTAAAGGTGAGAATTACCAAGTGATCGATGCCTGCCTTGGCAAGGCGTTCGATTTTTTCCTCTTGTGTGTTGAGCAATTGCAAGCCATGGTCGTCTGGGTGCAGCACCATACGAGGGTGTGGATGAAAGGTGATGAGCACCGTCTCGCCCTTGTGCTTTTGGGCCAATTCACTCAAACGATCGATGATGGTTTGATGCCCGATGTGGACGCCGTCGAAGGTTCCGGTAGTGACCACCGCATTCGGCACTGCGGTGTACTCGTTTAATCCAAAATAGACTTCCAACCGAAGCGTAGATGAATAAGGTGAAAAATGTCGGTTTTAGCAGAAATGAAGGGTTTTTTAAGCCCCCTCGGAGCCTTCAAAAGTAGGAAATTAAATATTATCAACAATCCAGTTGTTTTCTTAGTAGAAACGCTTAGTTTTGCAGCGCAATTTCAGCCTTTTTAAGGCGCTAAATACCTAAAAATCAATATACATAAGTATGGCGGCCAACATCGGTAAAATCACCCAGATCATCGGACCGGTGATCGACGTTAGTTTTAACACCGAAAACACCAAATTGCCAAACATCCTCGATTCACTCGAGGTTACCAAGGAAAACGGTCAGGTTGTAGTACTGGAATGCCAGCAGCACATCGGCGAGGATACTGTTCGTACCATTGCGATGGATTCGAGCGATGGATTGACCCGGGGAATGCCAGTAGTGGCCACCGGAAATCCCATCCAGATGCCTACTGGTGAAGGCATCAAAGGGCGTCTTTTCAACGTAGTAGGCGAGGCCATCGACGGCATCGACCAGCCCAAAGATGGTGCAGGTATTTCCATCCACCGCGAGGCACCTAAGTTTGAAGACCTTTCCACCTCCACCGAGGTTCTCTTTACAGGAATCAAAGTAATTGACTTGATCGAGCCTTACGCAAAAGGCGGTAAGATCGGTCTGTTTGGTGGTGCTGGTGTAGGTAAAACAGTACTCATTCAGGAATTGATCAACAACATTGCGAAAGCCTATTCTGGTCTTTCAGTATTTGCTGGTGTAGGAGAGCGTACCCGTGAAGGAAACGACTTGCTCCGGGAGATGATTGAATCCGGAATTGTTGACTACGGCAAAGATTTCCTCCATTCTATGGAAGAAGGAGGATGGGATTTGAGCAAAGTAGATAAAAACCAACTGAAAGAATCCAAAGCTACTTTCGTCTTTGGGCAGATGAATGAGCCTCCTGGAGCACGTGCCCGGGTAGCCCTCTCTGGTCTTACCCTCGCTGAGTATTTCCGTGATGGGGACGAAGAGTCTGGCGGTCGTGATATCCTTTTCTTTATCGATAATATTTTCCGTTTCACCCAAGCTGGTTCAGAAGTTTCTGCTCTCTTGGGACGTATGCCTTCTGCGGTAGGTTATCAGCCTACTCTGGCCACAGAGATGGGAACCATGCAAGAGCGGATTACCTCTACCAAAAGAGGTTCGATTACTTCGGTACAAGCGGTATACGTACCTGCGGATGACCTTACTGATCCCGCGCCTGCTACCACCTTTGCTCACTTGGATGCCACCACGGTACTTTCACGGAAGATTGCTGAGCTCGGAATTTATCCCGCGGTAGATCCACTCGATTCTACTTCACGTATTCTTACTGCCGAGATTGTTGGCGATGAGCACTACAACACCGCCCAGCGGGTGAAAGAGTTGCTCCAACGCTACAAAGAATTGCAAGATATTATTGCCATCCTCGGTATGGACGAATTGTCTGAAGACGACAAACTGGTAGTTCACCGGGCTCGTCGGGTACAGCGTTTCTTATCGCAACCTTTCCACGTGGCCGAGCAATTTACCGGTTTAGAAGGGGTACTTGTTTCGATTGAAGATACCATCAAAGGTTTCAACGCCATCATGGACGGTGAAGTGGATGAGTATCCTGAAGCTGCTTTCAACCTCGTAGGTAACCTGGATGCAGCGATCGAAAAAGGCAAGAAAATGCTGGCTGAGACCGCTTAATCTTTTGAACGATGAAAATCGAAATTCTAAGTCCCAGCAAAAGCCTTTTTGAAGGAGAAGTAACTTCGGTTACGGTTCCTGGTAAAGATGGCTCTATGGGCTTTCTCAACAACCATGCTCCACTCATCACGGTGCTCAAAGCCGGTGACGTGAAATTGAAAACCGAATCTGGCGAAGAAAAGTCCTTTGCGGTGAAAGGTGGCGTGGTTGAAGTGCAGAACAACAAGGTGATTATTCTGGCTGACTAAGAACAGCACGTACTACATACACAGAAAAAGAATGCGGGTCCATTGGGTCCGCATTTTTTATTTTTATCCACCTATATTTGTCCCCTTACCCGCCGATTGATGGCCAAACGCAAACCGACGAAAGGACCAAAGGCTTTAAAAAAGCCACCGCAACCAGCACCCCAATCTGGCCGGTCTCGGCGAAAGTCGAACCAACCGGTGTCCCCCTGGTGGATCAAGTATTTTCCCCTGGTTTTGTTGGCATTGTCCCTTTTGCTGTACGGAAATACCTTCAACCACGAATTCGCACTCGATGATGATGTGGTCTATCTGAAAAATGAGCACGTACAAAAAGGAGTGGACGGTCTCGGGGATATCTTGAGCCATGGATTTCTGCACGGTTTCACCAAAACGGAGGACCTAAGCTACCGACCGCTGGTCTTGGTCTCTTTTGCCCTTGAGCGTCAGGCTTTCAACAATAATCCCAAGGCGTTGCACATTATCAATGTGCTCTGGTACTTTCTGTGCGGCTGGATGGTATGGTTAACCATGCGGGTGATGCTGCGCAAACACCATCCCATCTATCCTATCCTCATCGCCGTATTGTTTTTGGCCCACCCAGTACACACCGAAGTAGTTGCGAACATCAAAGGTCGTGACGACCTGTTGCATTTTTTCTTTTTCATGAGCAGTTTGTGGTTGCTGTTTCGCTACCTCAGTGAACGAAAGCTTACTTTGTTGGTCTGGAGCCTGGTATGCTACTTCGGAGCCTTGTTGTGCAAAGAAGTAGCGGTAACATTTGTGGCCATTGTGCCCCTGGCAGCTTACTTTTTTGCACCTGCACCACGGCAACTACCCGGGGAAGAGGTACAGGGTGCTCCTGTCTTGCAAGTAGAAGCCGTTCGGGCAGTGAAACTAATGGCGCCCTATGTGCTGGTTTTCGTCATATATTTTGTTTTACGTGCTTCCATTCTTTCCGATGTTACTTTCGAGGAGCCGATGTCTATCCTCAACAATGCTTTAGCGGCTGCCCAATCAGAAGCCGATCGTATTGCTTCAGTTTTGTGGATGCAGGTAGAATATTTACGATTGATGGTATTTCCACATCCTCTTTCCTGGGATTATTCCTTCAACCAGGTGCCGCTCACCTCTTTTGGAGAAATGAGAGGTGTGGCCGCTGTTTTGGTCCTTCTTGCCCTTGGTGTATTTGCCCTGCTGGGCCTAAGAAAGAAAGATCCGGTCGCTTTTGGCATCTTGTTCTATTTCATCACCATGTCGGTGGTGAGCAATTTGTTTATACTAATTGGTGCCACCATGGCTGAACGCTTCCTGTTTGTGCCTTCGGTAGGTTTCATCATGGCCATCGTTGTATTGGGAGGTCGACTATTGGGTGGAAAACAGGCCGTAGAAAGGCCTCAAATCAAAATATTGGTGGGAGTAGTGGCAGTGTTGTTGGTTCTCATGGCAGCTAAAACCATTACCCGAAATGCTGATTGGAAAAACAACGATACCCTTTACCTTGCCAGTGAAACTACCTCTGCTAATAGTTCGCGTGTTCAGGATGCTTTGGGAGCAGTTTACCGGTTGAAAGGGGAAAAACTGCCACCCAATGACCCCGCTCGAGCCGGCTATTTTCAAAAGGCCATAGGGTACTACGATCAGAGCCTCAAAATCCTGGATTCCAATTTTGGCTCCTGGTATAACATTGGTGTATGTTACTTTGCACTTGGACAAGTAGAAAAAGCAGAAAATGCTTATAACCAGACCCTTGCGCACTCGCCCAATCACCAAAGTGCCCTCAACAACCTGGGGGTTATCCATTTCAATCGGCGAGATTATCTACAGGCACGGACCTACTTTTTACGCATTATAGAAAACAACCCCGTCAACCTCGATGGCTTGCTCAACCTGGGAGCTACTTCGGAAAACATGGGCGACTATGTGAACGCTGAAACCTATTACAAACAGGCTTTAGAGGTAAACCCAAACATTAAGAATGCCCTCCTCGGCATGGCCCGTATTTACCGGGCAAGAGGAGACAACAAAACTGCAGACTACTATTCTCAACTGGGCAACAGTCTTCCCTGATCGATTATGAATCCAAATACCATTCGGTGGATCGATGTGAATGTGGGAAGGCTAATTTGTTGGTTTCTCAGCCTTTGGCGATCGGTAATGGGTTTGTTTGCCGGAGAATTCAAGCCTCGGGCTCCTCAAAAAATTGTCTTCATCAAATTCATCGAGCAAGGTGCTACCGTCCTGGCCAACAGTGCGATCCAAAAGGCAGTAGACAAGGTTGGCAAGGAGAACGTTTATTTCTGTGTTTTTAAAGAAAATGCTCCGGTAATAGAGGTATTGGAACTGCTTCCGAGAGCGAACATCTTGGTGCTGAACAATGACAGCCTTTTCCAGTTTTTGGGGGAAGTATTAAAAACGCTTTGGAAGATTCGCAAATTGGGGATCGATACGACTATAGACATGGAGTTCTTCTCCCGGGCTTCAGCCATTTTTGCTTATTTGTCGGGCGCCCGTAACCGGGTAGGCTTGCACCGTTTTACCAGTGAATTTCCTTATCGGGGAGATTTGATGACCCATCGGGTGCAACACAGCCCCTATTTTCATACGGCTGTTGCTTACATGATGTTGGTAGAAGCATTGTATGAGCCTTTTGGCGAAAGGCCACCGCTCAAAGTGCCGGCGGATAATTTTCATCCGGAGGTGCCACAATTTCTGCCGCTTCCGGAGGAATTACAAACCGTAAAAACCAAGCTTAGGACAGAGGCTCCCGGGCAGAATTATTCCCGAATTGTTTTGCTCAATCCCAACGCCAGCGACATGCTGCCTTTACGGAAATGGCCCACCGACCGTTTTGTAGAGTTGGCCAGGCGTTTGCTGGCAGAAACTGACGATACGCTGATTGTGTTGACCGGAGCTCCCGGAGAGCGCCCCAAGGCCGAGGAAATTTGCACCAACATTGGTTCGCCCCGATTGATTAGCATGGCAGGTAAAACCACCTTGCGAGAACTTTTTGTATTGTACACCTTGTCGGATTTGCTGGTGACCAACGATAGTGGTCCGGCCCATTTTGCCTCCACTACCGATGTGCGCATTGTGGTGCTTTTTGGCCCTGAAACGCCTCAACTTTTCGGCCCATTGGGCGATGGGGTGGAAGTGATCTGGAAAGGACTTGGGTGCAGCCCTTGCGTCAATGCCATGAATCACCGTTTTTCGCCCTGTAATAATAACCTTTGCATGCAAACCATCACCACCGACGAAGTATGGCAAAAAGTGGTGAGTTCTTTGCAGCAACCCAGTTTTGCCAAACTATGAAACAATACTTCCTTCTGAGCCTTACCTGCTTTCTGTTGCTATGTTGTCAAAACGCCAGCAGGCCACCGTTCGAAAAGCTTTCATTCCCTTCCCAAGACGGTTTGATCATCACGGCCGATTGGTTCGAGAAAGACCCTGCAAAACCTGCGATTTTACTGTGCCATCAAGCTGGTTATAGCCGGGGTGAATACCGCAAAACAGCTCGTGAGCTCAATGAGGCCGGTTACAATTGCCTGGCGATCGATCAACGATCGGGCGATGGCGTTACCGGCATTATCAACGAAACTGCCACGAGGGCGCGTGAAAAAGGTTTGCCCAATAGCTACCTGGATGCTGAACCCGATATTCGCGCAGCCATTGATTACCTGCATGCCCGCACCGGGCAGAAAATCATTTTGTGGGGAAGCAGTTACTCTGCATCATTGGCTTTAAAAGTGGCGGTAGGCAATGATAAAGTGAGCAAAGTGGTAGCCTTTAGCCCCGGAGAGTATTTAAAAGGCGTTAAACTGTCCCAGGAAATAGGCGACCTTGCCAAGCCCACTTTCGTTACCTCTTCAGCCAAAGAGGCTAATGATGTGCGGAAATTGATGAAAGGGGTGAAACCCAAATACGTTATCCAATTTGCGCCTGAAGAAGGTGGAATTCACGGTTCGCGGGCACTTTGGGAAAGCAATACCAACAAAGACGACTATTGGGAAGCGTTGTTGTCGTTTTTATCTGAGGCTTAACCTCAATGTAGCTTTTCGTTTTGCTGGTGACGGTCGTGGTCGCGTTTGGTCTTTTTGTCCAGGTTTTTTTGCAACGCAGCGGTGAGGTCTACTCCAGTTTGGTTCGCCAAACAAATCACCACAAACAGCACATCCGCCAACTCATCGGCCAGTACTTTTTCTTTGTCTGATTTCTTAAAGGATTGTTCGCCGTATTGACGGGCGATGATGCGGGCTACTTCACCCACCTCTTCGGTGAGCATAGCCATGTTGGTCAGTTCGTTAAAGTAGCGTACCCCGTGGTCTTTGATCCACTGGTCCACAGTTGCTTGGGCTTCTTCTAAAGTCATATTCCTGGCTTATTCTCGGTTTCGGGAATCGATGGTAATGGTAACTGGTCCGTCGTTGGTGAGGGCTACTTGCATGTTGGCCCCAAATTCTCCCGCTCCCACTTCTTGTTGAATGGTTTGCGACAAACGGGTTAGGAAAGTTTCGTATAACGGAATGGCTTGCGCTGGACGAGCCGCGCGAATGTAGGATGGGCGGTTGCCTTTTTTCGTACTGGCATGCAAAGTGAATTGGCTGATGACCAGTGCTTTACCGCCAACATCAGTTAAGGATAGGTTCATTTTGCCCTCCGCATCGTTGAAAATGCGCATCCGGGCGATTTTGCCGCAAAGCCAGTCTACGTCTTCAATGGTGTCTTCTGTTTCGATGCCGAGTAAGACCAACACCCCTTGGCCAATGCTGGATTTTACTTCTCCTTCAATGCTCACCGAGGCATCACTAACGCGTTGCACCACTATCCTCATGACTCGTAATCTTCGTCGTGATACAGGTAGTAATAACTTTGGTAGCGCGAGGCCGGGATACTTCCTTCTTCTACGGCCGTCTTTACTGCACAACCCGGTTCATTGATGTGCACGCAATTGTGGAAACGGCAGTCTTCAGCCGCTGCAAACAGCTCGGGAAAAAAGTGAAATAATTCTTCTTTTTCCAACTCCACCAAACCAAAGCTTCGGATACCCGGCGTATCGATGATGTGTCCTCCAAAACTGAGGTCAAACATTTCGGCAAAGGTGGTAGTGTGTTTCCCTTTTTCATTGAACTCCGATATGTCGGCGGTGCGCAACTCAAGACCAGGTTCTAAGGCATTCACCAACGTAGATTTGCCTACTCCCGATTGACCGGAAACCAAGGAGGTTTTGCCTTTTAGTAATTCTCGAATACCTTCCACTCCTTTGCCATCAAGGGCGGAAGCCGCCTTGCAGGTAATGCCAATGTTTTCGTAAATCATGCCCAACTCGGCTAACTTGTCCCAATCAGCATCCGTGTAGAGGTCGGCTTTGCTAAAAACCAAAAGGGCAGGTATCGAGTAGGCTTCGGCCATGGCCAGAAAACGATCGATGAAGCCTGTTTTTACCGCTGGTGACACAATAGAGCAGACCAGAACCACCTGATCGAGGTTGGCCGCAATAATTTGTACCGCTTTAGAAAGTTTGGTGGATTTACGGATCAGGTAGTTTTGACGGTCTTCCAATTCGTAAATGACCGGGGTATCGTCCTGGTCGGCTGCTACTTCTACCCAGTCTCCAACCGCTACTGGATTAGTTGCCCTTAGCCCCGATTTGAGACGGAACTTTCCTTTGATCTTACACTCCATCACTTGTTGGTTCACTGTTTTTACAGTGTACCAACTGCCGGTTGATCGTATAACGCGTCCTCGCATGGTGTTAACAATGGGAAAGAAACTGAAACAGCCCGGTTGCAAAACAACTGAAACTGCTCCGAACCGAAGGTATGATCAATGATTTTCAGCCGTTTATTCTTTAGGTCGTCCGAATACCCACTCATTGGAGCCTCTTGCTAAACCTTTGGGCAAGAGCGATTGCCGGCCCCATTATTTGAGTAATTTCGTAACAAGCCTAATATTTCATGTCCATTTCTGTTCAAAAGGTTACCAAGCTCTACGGCGAACAACGCGCTCTAAACGATGTGAGCTTTGATATTCAACCCGGTGAAATTGTCGGATTTTTGGGCCCCAACGGTGCCGGCAAATCTACGATGATGAAGATCATCACTTGCTACTTGCCACAGTCCATGGGCAAAGTGTCGGTATGTGGTTTTGATGTTGGTGAGAAAAGTATGCGGGTGCGCGAAAAAGTCGGCTACCTGCCGGAGCACAATCCGCTTTACCTTGAAATGTACGTGAAAGAATACCTCGCGTTTATTGCCGGATTGCATGGGATCAGCAAACCGAAGCGAAAGGTGGAAGAAATGATAGCGTTGGTGGGTTTAACGGTAGAGCAACGCAAACCCATTCGAGCGCTTTCCAAAGGTTACCGGCAGCGGGTAGGCCTGGCTCAGGCCATGATTCACGACCCCGATGTGCTCATTTTAGATGAGCCTACCACAGGCCTGGACCCCAACCAAATTGAAGAAATTCGCAGCCTGATTAAAAACCTTGGTGAACAAAAAACCGTGATGATGTCTACCCACATCATGCAAGAAGTAGAAGCCATTTGTGATCGGGTGATGATCATCAACAAGGGCAGCATTGTGGCCGATGATTCTGCAGCCAACCTTCGACAAATGCGGAAACAGAGCCAAACGGTTGAAGTAGAATTCGACGGAAAAATTGCCGCTTCAGAGTTGCGCAAAATCAAAGGGGTACGGCAGGTAGAGCCACTCGAAGGCCAGCGTTGGCTGGTTCGGGCTGATACTGAAGGTGACATTAGGGCTACCTTGTTTCAATTTGCGGTGAATTCAAACCGATCGGTATTGACCCTGAAAGTTGCTGAACAACGTCTGGAAGATGTTTTCAGGGAACTGACCACCAACGAATAAAAGGAAGCTAAAGCCTGTCATGACTTTGGGGATTTGTGCCTGGTAAATACCATTCGGTTTCTGCCTAAATGCCTAATTTAGCGTCCCTAAATCAAATCCTAATACATGCCGTACTTGTTTACCTCCGAGTCTGTTTCGGAAGGTCATCCGGATAAAGTGGCCGATCAAATTTCGGACGCACTGATTGATAATTTTCTTGCATTTGATGCAAATTCGAAAGTGGCTTGTGAAACCCTGGTAACCACCGGACAGGTGGTACTGGCAGGTGAAGTAAAGTCCAATACCTACTTGGATGTCCAAAAGATTGCCCGGGACGTCATCAACCGCATTGGTTACACCAAAAGCGAATACATGTTCGACGGCAATTCTTGTGGTGTTTTCTCAGCTATTCACGAACAGTCAGACGATATCAACCGAGGTGTAGACCGCGCAACCCCCGAAGAGCAGGGTGCTGGTGACCAGGGGATGATGTTTGGCTATGCCAGCCGGGAAACGGAAAGTTACATGCCTCTTTCCCTGGATCTTGCGCATAAAATTCTTG
The DNA here is from genome assembly GCA_937899835.1 of uncultured Flavobacteriales bacterium. Lineage (GTDB taxonomy): Bacteria > Bacteroidota > Bacteroidia > Flavobacteriales_G > Salibacteraceae > CALCCE01. The sequence goes on from CALCCE010000286.1 coordinate 45,915, forward strand.
TTGAATTGGCGGATATTCGTCGTGAAAATAATGCCATCACCTATTTGCGACCTGATTCTAAGTCGCAGGTAACCATCGAGTATTCCGACGACAATCAACCACAACGCATTGATGCCATTGTGGTTTCTACCCAGCACGATCCCTTTTTGGAAGACGATGATGCCATGTTGGCCAAAATCAAATCCGACATTATCGAAATCCTGATCCCTCGGGTGAAGGCAAAGTGCAGCCCTGAGGTGCAAGCATTGTTTACCGATCACATTACCTATCACATCAATCCAACTGGGAAATTTGTCATTGGTGGGCCTCATGGAGATACTGGCCTCACTGGTCGTAAGATCATTGTAGATACTTATGGAGGCAAAGGAGCCCATGGTGGTGGCGCCTTTAGCGGAAAAGATCCCAGCAAGGTAGACCGCAGTGCCGCTTATGCTACCCGCCACATTGCCAAAAACCTGGTTGCCGCAGGAGTGTGTGATGAAATTCTTGTTCAGGTTTCTTATGCCATTGGAGTGGTAGAGCCCATGGGCATTTTCGTTGATACCTACGGTACTTCCAAGGTAGACCTGAGTGATGGAGCCATTGCTGCCAAAGTGAGCGAGGTATTCGATATGCGCCCTTCAGCCATTGAAAGTCGCCTCAAATTGCGCACGCCTATTTATCAGGAAACTGCCGCTTACGGACACATGGGGCGTTCCCCAGAAATCAAAACGATGACCTTCACTGCGCCTAATGGCGATACTGTGACCCATGAGGTAGAAACCTTCACCTGGGAAAAAACAGATTACGTTGATCGAGTAAAGACCGCATTTGGTTTGTAATACTTGATTGCACACATCAGCTTAAAAGCCAATCCGATTCGGGTTGGCTTTTTTTATGGATTTCGGCCTAAATTAGAAGCAATCAAGTACACCACTCAAGCATGGAAAAAGACCTCTCCCACATTCTAAATCACCTGGGCGAAGACCGTGAGTTGTATTTCAACTCGGTGAGTCCGCCATTGATGCAATCCAGTAACTTTCATTTTCCTACTGTGGCCGACATGCGAGCGGCCTGGCCCAGGGAATTTGATGCCCCGCTTTATTCACGAGGGGTGAATCCTACGGTCAGCATCTTGCGCAAAAAGCTGGCGGCTTTGGAAGGCGCTGAAGACGCCTTGGTTTTTTCCAGTGGCAGCGGAGCGATTGCCGCTGCGGTCATGTCGCAGGTAAAAGCAGGCGACCACTTGATATGTGTGCAAAAGCCTTACAGTTGGACTGGAAAGTTGATTGAAAACACCTTATCCCAATATGGTATTACCTACAGCATGGTGGACGGTACTGCTTTGTCGGCCATCGAGGAAGCCATCTGCGCAAACACCAAACTGATCCTACTCGAAAGTCCTCTGAGCATGACATTTGAGCTGCAGGACTTGCGTGGGGTAGCAGCAATAGCTCAAAAAAGGGGAATTACCACCATTGTTGACAATAGCTATTCCACACCGCTCTATCAGCGACCGTTGGAAATGGGCATTGATTTGGTGATCCATTCAGCATCTAAATACCTGAACGGACATAGTGATTTGGTGGCGGGTGTCATTGCTGGTCCTAAGCACCTGGTGCGGTCCATTATGAAAACCGAATTCATGACTTTCGGTGCCTGTATCGCACCCAATGATGCCTGGTTGATCTTGCGCGGCTTGCGAACACTCCCGGTGCGCATGGAACGCATTTCGAAAAACGGGGTAGCCATTGCCCAATTTTTGAATGATCACCCCAGAGTAGAGCGCGTCAGTTATCCGATGTCGCCATCACACCAACAACACGCATTGGCTTTGCGCCAAATGACGGGGGCTGGTGGATTGATGGGCTTGTGGCTCAAAGCGGAAACCATCCAGGAAGTAGAACGGTTTTGCGATGCTTTGACGCGCTTCCTCATTGCGGTGTCCTGGGGTGGCCACGAAAGCCTCATTTGGCCAGTCTGTGCGTGGTACGAAGACGAACAAAACGGCAGCTCCCACTATCCGTGGAACCTCATTCGGGTTTCGATTGGTTTAGAAGATAGCGAAGCATTGGTGGAAGACCTAAGCCAAGCTTTGGATAGCATGTAAGCCTACTTTTGCCTGAAGAAAATCGAGATGGGAACCCCTTCGAAATCAAAAAGCTCGCGCAGCTTATTTTCCATAAATCGCCGGTAGCTCTCCTTTACCTGGGTAGGGTGATTGCAAAAGAAGGCAAACGATGGAGCGTGCGTAGGCAACTGGGTAATGAATTTGATTTTGATGTAGCGACCGCGCGTAGAAGGAGGAGGGGTGCGTTGGATGATGGGCAACAACTTCTCGTTGAGCTCTGAAGTCTTTATTTTCTTGGTGCGGTTGTGGTAAACCTTGACGGCCAGTTCAAGAGCTTTGTAGATCCGTTGCTTGTTTAAGACTGAAACAAAAAGGACTGGAACATCGGAAAAAGGGGCAATTTTTTCGCGAATCTGTTCTTCAAACCGCTTGGTCGTATGGTTGTCTTTTTCAATCAGGTCCCACTTGTTGACCAGAATAACCACCCCTTTTTTGTTCCGGTCGATGAGGTGAAAGATGTTGACATCCTGTGCAGCAAAACCCGCTTCCGCATCTACCATGAGCAGACATACATCAGCCGTTTCAATGGAACGAATGGCCCGCAGTACCGAATAAAACTCCAGATCTTCATTGACCTTGGCCTTTTTGCGCACTCCTGCAGTATCCACGAGATTGAAGTCAAAACCAAAAGCCTTGTAGCGAGTGTCAACCGCATCTCGGGTAGTGCCGGCAATGTTGGTTACAATGTTGCGATCTTGTCCGATCAATGCATTAATGAGGGAAGATTTACCGGCGTTTGGCCGGCCCACTACCGCTAATCGAGGTAATTCGGAGAGGTCTTCCGCTTCTACGTCTTCTTTGAGGTGTTGCACCACCTCATCCAGCAGTTCTCCGGTACCAGCACCGTTGATGCTGGAAATGGAATAAATCTCGCCCATGCCCAAACTGTAAAACTCCATGGAATCCAGTTGGCGGGCATTGTTATCAACCTTGTTCACCACCACAAATACCTTGGTCGGGTTTCGGCGAAGCACCTCCGCCACTGCCTCATCCAGGTCGGTGATGCCACTTTCCACATCTACCACAAACAGCACAATCGTGGCTTCTTCCAACGCAATTTCCACCTGTTTGCGGATTTCACCTTCGAACACATCGTCCGAACCGGAGACGTAACCTCCTGTATCGATCACGGTAAATTCGCGGCCTCCCCATTCGGTTCGGCCATAGTGCCGGTCGCGGGTTACTCCGCTGTGTTCATCCACAATGGCATTTCTACCGCCAATCAAACGGTTGAAAAGGGTCGATTTGCCCACATTGGGACGACCTACGATGGCTACAAGATTGGACATAGAGCTGCTGGTTTGAACCCGCGAAATTACTGCTTTGCCCTAAGAAGACCTAACCTTTAGAATTTAGTGGAAATAGCCGAAGCGTTTGAGTTGGCGTTCGTTTTCCCGCCAGTCTTTGCTCACTTTTACATGGAGGTCTAAAAACACCTTCTTGCCTACAAATGCTTCGATTTCTTTGCGGGCTTCGGTTCCGGTTTTTTTGAGCATACTTCCTTTGTGGCCGATTAAAATGCCTTTCTGCGAATTGCGGGCGACATGTATTTCGGCCCGAATGCGGTCCAGTTTTTCGCCCTCTTCGTAGGCTTCGATCACTACTTCACAAGAGTAGGGCACCTCTTTTTGGTAGTTGAGGAAGATTTTTTCGCGTATGATTTCAGAAACAAAAAACCGCAACGGTCGATCGGTGAGTTCTTCTTTAGAAAAATAGGGGGGAGAAGGCGGAAGCATGCGCAGGATGGCCTTGATCACCTGCTCTGTGTTCACCTTGCCCAAGGCCGAAACCGGTAAGATGGTGGCTTCAGGAAACTGTCCATGCCAAAAATCTACCTTTTCTTCCAGGATTTCCTGGTTTCCCAAATCTATTTTGTTGATCACCAACACCACGGGTGTGTCGCTCTTTTGAATGCGCTTCAATACGGCTTCATTGCGAAAGCCCTGCTCGCCCAATTCTACCACGAGCAGCAACACGTCTGCATCATTGAGGGCAGTGTGCACAAATTGCATCATGCCTTCGTGCATCTTGTAGGCCGGTTCAAGAATACCAGGAGTATCCGAATAGACGATTTGAAAGTCTTCGCCATTCACAATGCCGTGAATGCGGTGGCGCGTAGTCTGTGCCTTTGAAGTGATGATAGACAAACGCTCCCCAACCAGGGCGTTCATTAAGGTCGATTTTCCCACGTTGGGGTTACCGATGATGTTGACAAATCCAGCCCTGTGCTGTGTTTCGGGTTTTTCTTCCATGCGCTTGCAAAGAAACCAAAATTTATTGTAGATTTGCCGTCCACATCGCGGGATGGAGCAGTTGGTAGCTCGTTGGGCTCATAACCCAAAGGTCGCAGGTTCGAGTCCTGCTCCCGCCACTAAGAAGAA
>CALCCE010000287.1 GCA_937899835.1 uncultured Flavobacteriales bacterium
ACAATACTACTGCTCAGACTTGTAACTGTTTACAATAACCAATTATAAATCCTTATCTCGAATTGTCAAGAAGATTAATCTTCTATTAATCAATTCTTTTGAATGGTGGGATTTTGTCAGGATCATCTGTGGAAAGAAACTTCCGCTTTAGAAATTCCTTAATCATGAGCGTGTTTTTGCGGACGTTCAGCTTATCAAAAATCATGGCCTTGTGATTACGGATCGTCTCTCTGGTAACGAATGTACGTTCAGCCATTTCTTTTTCAGTCAGCCCTTCAATTGTCAATCGGATGATTTCTTTTTGCCGCTTGGTGAGCTGCTCATATCCTGAATGATCTTGTAGTTTGAGCGCCAGTTCGTCAGGAAGGAAACTGTTTCCATGCATCACATCATCAATGGCTTCCATTAACGTCTCAAACGAGTATGTTCTGGTAAGGTAACCGTCAACTAATCCTTCATCATACAATAGTTGGATTAGCTCGCCGGAGTCGTTTACTGTCAGAGCAATCACTTTGAGAGCGGGATGTTTTTCTCTGATTCGTTCCGCAACCTGAATCCCATCCATTTGAGGCATTTCTACGTCAAGAAGCACCAGGTCATAATGCAGTTCATTTAATTTTATGAGTGCATCACTACCGCTGGTCACAAAATCAACCTGACACACAGCTTCTTGTTTGCTTAATAAAGAAACAAGGGCTTCTGCTGAAATACGCTGGTCATCAACGACTAGAATACTTCGTTTATCCATTGGGTATGGGAATTTGAATGCTATAAGTTGTTCCAAGTCCAGGCTTTGAGTCAATCTTTACTTCTCCTGCCAAAAATTCCACTCTGCGTTTAATGCTCTCTAACCCGATTCCTGTTTTGGTGCCATTGATTTGAAAGCCTTTGCCATCGTCTTGCAATGCGCAGTTTATCCAACTACTATGCTCAAAAAAGTAAATCCTCATCGAATTTGATTCCCCATGATGCTTAGCATTCTTCATGATCTCCGAAATAACCATTTGCAATTGATGCTGACTAACCTGGGAGAGCAAGTTTAGAGCAGGTTCTACTTCGTTTTCATATTGAAGCTTCAGGTTAAATGCATCGCTCCATCGGAGAATTTGACTTTTCAAACGTGCTGAAAATGGTGTTTCTTGATCTTCTCTGATGTAGAGCTGTCCTACGATTGCAGAAACTTTTTTCAAAACACTTTGAACATCTTCTTGCAGGTTCTTTAAAGGTTTTTCAGTATAATCTTTGTTTCCTAATTGGTATTGCAAAGCAAAAAGATGTGCTCCTAAGTTATCGTGTAAATCTCTGGCTATTCGGTTTCGCTCTTCAAACTCTGCATTCAAGGTAGCGATTTCCTGTTTTCGCCTATTCCGATACTTTAGGTATTGCAGGTAGATTAGAATCGCAGACACAATAATGATCAAGGAAATGAAATAGATCCATAGCTGTTGATTGGATTTCGCGCGCTGTCGTTCATTTACCAGATTCTGGGCTGCATTTTCCTGTTCAAGCACGGAAATGGCCCTTTCCTGTTCTGCTTTTTGGTAGAGCGCCTCAAGTGCGGCTACCTTGAGCCGTATTCCATCGGAATCCAAACTATCTTTCAATGTTGAATATCGATTGGCATATTCAAGTGCATTGGCAATATCTCCGTGTTGTTCAAACAATTCTTTGATGGCAAGTAGAAGCTGAACTCGCAGTTTTTGGGCTTGGATTTTTTCTGCTATTTCAAGCCCTTTTAATAATCTATCTTCAGCAGTTTTGTTTGAAGTTTCTGTGAGTCCCAAATGCAGCAAGGTACGCGCCTGGCCTTCCAGATCACCGTAGAATTCTTGTTTTAACAACGCTTGTTCAAAAAAGGAACGGGCTTTTTCATTCTTTCCTTGACTCACCAGCTGCTCACCAAGGTTTCGCAATGTAGATGCTAACTTACGATCAAGCTTTGCCCGTTTCTTTAAGTTAAGACTTCGCAGGAAGTAGGTGTTTGCACTGTCCGGTTTATCTGCCTGCAAAAACACTTCCCCCATGTTGTTAAATGCCAGTGCCAATCCAACTGTATCTTTGTAATTAGCGGAAATTATGATGGCTTGTCGCAAGTAACCTTCCGCTTTTCCAAGTAGTCCCATCGCAATCAGGACGTCAGCCATCGTAAGATAGCTGGCATTTTCGCCTTCATAGTCGCCAGTCTGTTTCAGGACACGAACTGCCATCGTCAGATGCTGTGTGGCCGGCTCATATAAGCCCAACATCATAAAAGTAATTCCAAGATTAAGTTGGCAGCGCCCAATTTCCGGGGCATGGTTTGTACTATCTCTTCGGAATCCTTGCAATGCCTGTTGGTACCTTTGCATCGACTGAACAAAATTCCCCAACTCAAAATGTATCAATCCCAGGTTATTCCAATCACCTGACATTCGGCTATTGTCAGCCAGTGCAGAATCAATCTGCAAGGCTTGACTGTAGAAGCTAAGGGCCTTCGTGTAGTCGCCTAAAAACCAGGAATTCACACCAAGAGATTCAAGAGTCCGGGCCATACTTGTGGAGTCATCCAATTCCGAATAGCTTTTGTAAGCACTTTGATAACAAAAGATCGCAGAATCAGGATAACCAATACCTTCCCAAGTAAATCCCAGTTCTTCCTGTAACTCAGCTCTATTTGCCCGTTCATTGGCTATTTGAACAAGCCGTTTTAGACTGTCTATTGCAGACTGACCAAAGCTGACGTTCAGGCACAATAGGATAAGCCCAACTATAAAAACCGTCTTTTTTTGCCCCATTACAGCCAAGTTCGGAAATCTATGACAAATAAAAACCGCCTCTGGAGGCATGCTCCAAAGGCGGTCAATCTCTTCTATTTTAGAAGTTAGTCTGCGGGAGTCAATTCTATCACAGCAATTGAGTCGGAACTTTTTTCCTCGTAAAATGAATATCCGGTTAAGTCAATTTCCAGTGTTACGGGATAGGATGAAACATAGGAGTCGATCCATCCTTCCTTATCTGTACAAACTGTAAAAGTTGCCTCTGCATCGGAAATGGTGACATAGACACCGGATAGGCCTGTTTCCTGGGAAATTTTGGAAACAACTTTTCTTCTGATTGGTAATGGCCTTGTGTCACCAAGTAGTGACATTGGAGGAGTTCCTGAGCCCGAAATGGTTTTTGTGAATTCAAGAATTAGAAGGACAATAAATGGGGCTTTTCTAACAAGCATAATCGATGATTTTGATTTCATCGATCATTAGCTTGTTGATCAAGCCATCTGTGACATTTTTTTTCTTGAAAATGAAAATAGCTGCTTCTCTTATGGAAAGCAGCTATTTAAAAAGTGGGTATGGTCATCGTCTACGCTGACCAATATTTCTAAGTATTTTCTCCTGCTATAGTAATGGATGCGCCAATCAAACCAAGGTAAAATCCCCAACTGGCAAACTCAAACAGGCTATTCCAATCTGCTAAATACCAAGAGTAGCCAAACATGAATAACGCATATACCCAGGACCAACCCGCGAGAATTTGATTCTTGAATAGTGCCGTTATTCCAGCTATTGCAAATAGGATGGGAGCAATAACATAAGCCAGCACTTCAAAATCTAAATCAGTCGGACTGAGGAAGTCCAGTCGGTCGAAAATTCGGATAATGTTGTACCCTGAGATTTCAATCGCCCATGAGGCGAGAATCGATACCTTGTAACACGGGAGGAAGAAGCTTACAAGCATCAATACCCCGCCTGTTTGAATGCCATAGCGTTCTAAGAGTTCTTCTCGTTCCTTAGGGCTCTATTCACAGTTTTGAACGCATTTAAACCCGGTGGCTTCCAACAGGTAGTCCCGATCATTGTCTGTGATGTAGTCGAACTCGAAAAAGAACTCTCGCTGCTGATCTGAGACTTTCAAAAAGCCATGTTTCAAGCAATAGTCATTCTCGACTTTGAAATCAACAACCTGAAAGGCGCTCCAATTCACTTTGTAGTTGTCTGCCCAATTATGGTAGCTGCGATTAAGCATTTTCCGGCAATCCTTGATGTTGCCTTCCAGATGGGAGTCGATTAAGTCTTTGATGTCTCGAAGTTGAACTATCGGACAGGTGGCTTCGCTGTCGAATTTGCTATAACTCCTTTGATTAATGAAATGGCTTGCAAGTTCCCGATCTTTCATGTTGCTAACTTCCTTTAAGATATGTAGGGCACGCTCTTGAATGTTGCCTTCAAACTCTGGAATTGGATCGGAACAGGATGAAAGGGATAAGGATAGTATGAGTATTACAGTTGAGGCATATTTCATGGTCTATTGATTTGAGTGTTCGGTATAGCGAACACGAATCTAATGAATCTTCTCGACTTTCGGCTTTTTGAAGGAGGATTCACATAGCGACTATTTTATCGGCTTGGGTAAGCGCGTACAGAAGCTTCGGGAACAAGCAGGGCTTGATCAAAAGCAGTTTGCCTTTGAAGCAGGAATTAGTCGCACACAACTACACATGATCGAGAAGGGGGAAACAAACCCTCGTTTACGGACTATGTTGAAAATAGCCGCTTACTTAGGAGTTGAGCTACATGAATTATTGAGGTTCTAAGAGGTGCGTTTAAGACACAAAAGGCTATAGGATTTCGACATAAGCGGTGGAGCTGTGTCTGGAAGGAGGAATCCCTCTAAAATTCTATATCCGGTAGAATCATTAGATAATCATCCTGATAATTACACAATCATCTAAATTTTTGGAAGACTGACTTTGAGGTTGGCGAAAATCTATGCCAATGGCACAGAGCAAGTACGCGAAGTTACGGTAACAATTCTTGTTCCTTACTTCGCAGTCCTTGCCAAAAGGGTGTTCCCTTTTGGATTTCCCATTTTTTTACTTGTTAAATGGGAGTGCGTTTTTTTTCTTCAGCTTGTTTTCTGGACGTTACATTTGCGACACCAACTTCCACTTTTTATGGCGCTGGCAGTAGCTTGCCATTGATGCCCTTTCTTGCATTCCCATTGGTATTTGGTATGACAATATTCATACACTGTAGACAAACATTTACCCTCTTTTTCCAAAGCTAGTTTCTGTAATTTTTCAATGGTTCCACGTTTTTGGAGCCCATTTTTCTCATAAGAGCAAATTTTACACCAATGACCTTTACGAATACTCTTTGGGGCACCCAGCCACCTATGTCCCTTTTTGCATTCCCATTCCAGTTTATGAGAATTGTTAACGTATTGTTTGGATAAACATTTGCCATTATTTTGAAGCGCGACTTCTTGCAACTCTTCAATTGTGATGGGTGTCTTATCAGCACAGGTTGGGCACCATTGACCGATAATGACTTCAGCAGGGTTTTTAGAAAAACGATGCCTTTGGGCACATTCCCAATTTAATTTGGTCTTGCCATTTATGTATTTCTCCGAGTGACATTTACCGCCTCTTTCGGCTGCGATCTCTTTCATGTCGGAAATAGTGTAAGTTCTCTTGGAACTACATTTGTTGCACCATCGACCGGCATGGCGAACTTCACTTGCACTTTTGAGAAAGGTGTGTCCCTTAGAGCAACGCCATTTTAGATTCTCATTTACGTTGGTATATTCTTTGGAAAGTAATTCTCCTCCTTTAGATTTTGCTATTGCTCTTAATGCACTCATCTTTTGGAGCGCTGGCTTGAAATCTTCATAGGATATACTCGATATTGAAACTTTGAGGTCAAACCCTAGCTGCAACAGTTGTTGCATAATGAACTGCTCTAAATTGACTCGTTGGGTGTAGGGGATGACCAATAGCTTTATACCATTTTTTTTACACAATTTAACCTTGAGAGCATCACGAGCTTGTTGGTTTACAAAATCATTAGGTCTTCGATGGAAAAAAGGGATTTCCTTGTAGTGTTGTCGTCCATTGTATTCAAAGGCAAGGTTAAGTTCTTCGCAGTAACCATCTAAGTGCAGAAAGCTGGTATTACTATTGGATGTTTTTAATTTGGAAAAAGCAAAGAATTTTGGAGGAAAGCTATATTGAGTGAGTTGCTCAATTATAAAGCGACACTTTTCCTCAGTATAGTTCCCTCTGCATTGGGGGCACCAGCTGTTTTGCGAGGTGATGGTGTTGGGTTTTGCTTCCCATATATGTCCATCAGCACATTGCCAGGTAAGCTTTGTACCTACATTCTTGTATTCAGTTGAAAGACAAGCTCCTCCTCGTTTTGCGGCAATTTGCTGCATGTCTTTAAGCGTTTTGCGCTCCAAGCCCGCACATCTGCGACACCAGCTTTTTTGTAAAAGTATATTGTTGGGGGCGACTCTCCACTTGTGGCCTTCTTTACATTGCCATTGCAATGGAGTTGAGCTATTTACATACTCCCTTGATAAGCATAACCCTCCTTTTTGTTTAGCCCAAGCTCGCATATCTTCAATTGTGTAATGGTTTATCCCAGCACATTTAGGACACCAGCGGTTTCCATTTTTGATATAGCTAAGGGAGCTTTCCCATTCATGGCCTTTTTCACATCTCCAAAGTAATGGTGCATTGCTGTTTTTATAAGAAGTGGATAGGCATTGTCCATTTTTTGATTGCGCAATTTCATTGGCTAAAACTAAGGAGTGCTTTTTCTTGCGAGAGCAAGTAGGACACCAGCTTCTGTTGTGAAGAATGTGTTCAGAGCGTGCTTCCCAAATATGTCCTTGACTGCATTCCCATATTAGTTTGTCTCGCCCCCGGACATAGACTTCTGAAAGGCATTTTCCACCCTTTGAAGCCGCGAACTTTTGCAAATCTTCAATGGTATAAGTTTTGACCTTTCCGTTGCATTCACGACACCAACGGTTGTTTGTTTTTAAATATCCGTACTTGGCTTGCCAACGATGACCTTCTTTGCACTTCCATTCAAGTTTTTCGCTATTGTGTACCCATTTTGTTGATAAGCACTTCCCTCCATGTTGTTCGGCGTACGCCTGAGCATTTCGAAGGAATAATAATCCTGTGTTTCTGCATTTAGGGCACCAACTCCCAAATTTTACGTGCTTTGCTGATGCCTGCCATTGATGCCCTTCCTTGCATTGCCATAGCAGTTTTGAAACTCGGTTGACATATTCTTCTGATAGGCAGATACCGCCCTTGGAAAGGGCAATTTTCTGCATTTCCTCAATGGTGAGTTTGCGCATGTTTTAAATCAACAATAATGTTGTAGTGAAGTTGCAAAGCTAAGCCCCGAACTACTGTAAAAGATATGGTTGGGTATTTATTACTCCCTAAGTAAAAGCCCTCGATCTGATGACTGAGGGCTTTCGTCTTTTTATGGGTGGTTTCCCTTAGTTGGGACTGATTTTTCCAGTGTTTTCTGGTGTTGTGCCCGGAATGAGAAAGTTAGTTTGAACTACTGTTACTTCGTTTAAGACTAAAGCTTGGTCTTTCATTATTGATGCCAACTTTTGATATCCAATCTTTAAACGAAAAATTGTCTTGTTCTTTAAATGTAAGAAAGGCAAAGTCTGGGAAGTTATATTTATAGGTGTTTCCTTGAAAGTAGATTACAGTTTTTTCTTTGTTATTCGTTGTAATATTTAAGCCAACTTCAATTATATCTTGAGCACTTTCGTAGCTTGTTCCACTTAAGTCAAGAAGTACGTTGTCATTTGATCTAATTGCAGAATACAGTGATAGAATTAGACTGTTCCTGAAGTTGATATTCTCATTGTTGGGCAGGTTAATATTTGCCTCAGAAGCTAATGTTTTTGCTTGTTGATCTACTGGTTGGTCGTAAAAATGGTTTGCTGATCCACGGTGGTTAAGGGCCTTAAAGTTCTCTTTTAATTCTAGAATCGTGAACGCGATATTTAAAGTTGAGTGAGTTGTCTTTTCCCTTGAGTTCATCGTCATTTTCCTGCCCCTGGAATCCATACCTGCCATTTTCCCCACCATTCCTCCCGGGTTGTAAGGAGCCAAATGATTATTAATCTAAGTACATATCATAATCTGCTTCATATAGAAACCATTGATTTCCAAAATCAAATATTAAGCCTTCTTTTGATTCAGGTTCACCCCACACGTAGTAAAGAAAAGTAGTTTGGTCCAAAGAATTATTGAAAGAATATTGAAAAGCAATTTGATTTTTTGTAGGATAAAAAGCAGATACTATGTGAAGCGAATCAAAAATTAAGGTATCGTTTATTGATGCTGGCCCGATAACATAGTTTGAATGGCTTTTTTGTATTTCATTCCTCAATTGATTAAAAAGCTCCTTTTGTGAAAGGAAATTTGCTTTAGCATTCTGTTGTTTTTCTGATAAACTGGTACAGCCCAGAATAAGGAAGACCAGTATTAAATTAATCATCATCGCCTTCATTTTCATCGGTATTTGCTGTTTTCAACCTTTGATATTCATCAAAAATTTGCTGAACCCCCGGGGTGTCCTTTGTGAATGTTACGGATGCATTATTTAAATTTTGCTTATCCGCTTCGACTACTTTCTGGCCTAAAAAATTAAGATAGTTTACGAACCCATCTATAGTTGAGATGTCTCCATTGTATTCTTCAAAGAACTGTCTGCCAAAGGCATTGTTTATTATATCGCCATAGCTCTGGAGTCCTGGATTTGCGGTTCTGTTATAAGTACCTACTCGCCCGCCTTCAAATCCATTTCCAAGCTCTTCTGCCTCATCTGCACCATAGATGCTCGTTAATAAACCTTGGTATAAGAGGTGCCTAAAAAGTTTGCCATATTCTTTATTCTCTGGCCGATTATCAGCTCCTTGATTCCCCAACAATAAATTGAATTGAGAATATACATTATTGTTTCCTTGAACTGCTTCAGGTGCAGGATTCTTTGTCAATGGGTGTGGGCGAGGCTGGATGTGTTGCCCAAGGCTAATTACTTCACCTACTTTATTTAGGTTATATATCCCATAGCGGTATTTACTTTGGTTGGGATTCCACAAAATGGACTTGCTTTCAGTGTTCCCGGAGGAGTTTGTCCAATAGTGGGTGATTTTTTGGTATTTGAGTTTGCGTGTAGAAGGGCAACCGCGACAGGAATATTGAGGAGCACTATAAATGTTCTCAACTTTAAGTTTAGATTCATCTTTGGTCATGGTAGGAGTTAATCCCTCTAATCCTTCAAGTTCAATCCAATCAATAACTCTATTCTCGCTAAAGGCATATGGAGAGTTATGTGGATAGTAGGGAGCCAATGGATCCAATGCAAAGAACCTCCCAATCCTCGCATCATGCATTCGATACTTGTAATTCCAGGAGTTGCCTTTTCCTTTTAGCTCATCATCGCGTTCTTGCCCCTGGAAGCCAAAACGACTCGTGTTTCCACCGTTTCTACCGGGCATTAAGGAGCCGAAGGGCAAGTAATCAGAGAAAGAAGAAACGTCAGCGGTATACACATCGACTAAGTTATCGGTATTATCGTCGATTGCCAACTTTCTATCGGAGATGGTTTCCAATACATTGCCCAGATGGTTAGCCAACTCGTAGGTCCTACGTAAGAATTCAGTACTCTTTTTTCAGGTCAGTATTTACCAAAGTTTCCAACAAAGAACTCACAAAAACTATCGGCCTAAAAGCAGATTCAAAGAACGTTACAGTGGGATCAAAATTACACAATCGCCACCCGATCCGCAATCCCTATTTGCAGTAGGTTTTCAGGTAGTTTTACGGTGATATACAGTGCGCAGAAGAAGAGCGAGAGCGCGGAGCGAGAACGAAAGCAAAAACGAGGATGGAGAGCGCAGACCAGGAAAGGAGCATCCGGTAATATTAGTGCAACAAATCTGAGCAACCGTTTTGGCGGAATAGCTCAACGAGTAGTTTCCAGCTTTTGACCCCGATACCTTTTTTCTGTTTTAGTTGTTCTGGCGGAC
>CALCCE010000288.1 GCA_937899835.1 uncultured Flavobacteriales bacterium
GATACTGCTCTTGGACATCCGATTCCCGTGTCTACTGATTAACAAAGCAGGAGAGCTTTCCGAATTAAGAAACAATCCGCGAGAGTTTTCCAGGTAATCTTGGAGATACTTTTGATTAGCAGGACTGAGCGGTACAAACCGCTCGGTGTAGTTTTTCCCTTTGCGAACGTGGATAAACCCGCGTTCAAGGTTCACGTCCTCAACATTCATCAAAAAGCCTTCTCGTAGTCTGATACCACAACCATAGAAAAGAGACAGCAAGGCTTTTTCTCTGGCGATCAGGTGCTGGAAATGGGACTCCGATTCCTGTTCTGCTGCTTTGTAAAGCGACTTGACTTCCTCAATGGTCAGAATCTCGGTTGTGTTGGCTTCCTTTTCTTCCCTGCGAAGTTTGAGCAGTGGCATTTCCATACGTCCTGCCTGACGGAGGTATTGGAGAAACTTGCGAAGCGCGTACTGGTGTTTGTTCAAAGAAGCAGCACTTAAAAAAGCATCTTCTCTGGTGTGTTTCCTTGCCCGTAGATGATCGTAGTATTGGCGAATTGCCATAATGCTCAATTCGTTCAGGTCATCAATTCCCTTTTCTTCCAGCCAGGAGAACAATTCCCGAACGTGCAACGGCAGGAGATAAACGTTGTGAGCCGAATATCCAAGTGTGCGCAACCATTCTCGAAAGCTGTGTTCCAGCATCCGAAATTGAGGTGTAGTAATGGCAAGACTTTTCATAGTTGGGAGCGTGTTTGAGATTCGATTTGAACAAGACGAAGGGTTTCCAGTTTGGAAATGCACTTTTCTGCGATCTCGTTGGCCTGTGAAAGTGAGCAGCGGAACATTTTGGCGATTTCTTTACAAAAGCTTTGACGTTGTAGTCGGTCGTACAGATCAGTATAAAGTAAGACCGAACGCCAACCGTTGGAAAGCAGGAGGCGCACCCGAAGGCGTTCCAATCCAAAAGGTGAAAGAGAGGAAAAGAGCCGAATAGCAATCGGGCTATTGGAAGAATGGAAAGTATATAAAACAGGAGCATTATTGGCCCCCAATGGTGGAGTTATCATGAGTGTACTTTTAGAATGAAAAAAGGGAAAACGAAAGACCGCAGAAATGCGCCTTTCAATACTTTAAGATACGAAAATTGGGCGACATAAACAACGATTATGAGCAGTAATAGCATCTTTTGTGAGCCATAGGAAAAGCTTGTCAAAGGATTAAGAACTGGCAAAAAGAGACGCATTGTGGTAAGATCAATACTTACCACAACCTGATAAAAATGCCGAACCGACCCACACAAAAAGTTGTCTACAGCTGGCCAGAATCTCAAATCTGTATGGACTGTGATTTTGGGGAATGGGTTCTTTCCAGGGAAGCGGTAAGTTGCGATATGGAATGTAGTTTGGGATACCTGGAGAATGACGGGGTGTCTTGCAGGCTTCGAAAAGTAAGAGGGCAAATAGAAAAGGAGGTCCGTTTTGATGCGGATGACGCGGAAGGGAAAAATTGAAGTGTTCATATTTCTATTAATGCCTTCAACTTTTGAAAATGTGACAGATAGTTTGCGTCTTGCCACAGCCCACATGCAATCGTACTGCTCTGGACTAATTCAATGCCCTCAATTCTCGACCCAACGTGTGGCACGCTGCAAAAAGTAGCAGCAAGCCTCCATGCCGGAATTTAAGCACTTGACCTCCCGGGCTCGGCCAAAAGCTTACAGCGGAATCGTTGATGCGTTTGTTAAGGCTTCAATCTTTCTCAACCAAAGTTCCTTCCCCTCCCTTTTACAAGGTTAAATGGCATGGCAGGTAAAATCTCCAGTCTCCGCTTCTCGGGACTCGTATTTGACCTTCCAACCTTGTCATTTCCGCCTTTGCCCGCAGAAGAATTTGGCGGTTAAGAAAGATTTCGCGCGGGATTCTATCCAAGCGTTTTTTATTCACTATTTAAACCTTTATTCATCATGGCAACAGCCAAAACCAACGGAGCGGCTACCGCTACCACCGCCACAAAAAAAGCGGGTGTTTCCGCAACCCGTAAAACCACTACTACTAAATCCGCTCAGGACAAAACCCCTGTCATTCAGGCGGTCAACGTGGACAACCGCATCAAGACCATTCAAAAGCTCATGGAGTGGTCGCGTCAGCGGGAACGACTGCACGAGACGCGCAATGAACTCTCTGCTTTTTCCTTCGGCAGCGATCAGTTAAAAGACAAGCTGGAGATTACCGATTCTTCGGGCCTTCCGTTTCCCTCTTCCAAATGCAATTTATTGCTGCTCTCACGGCACATTTTCAGGAGCTACTGATCGCCAAAATTGATTCGGTAGAGCAAAAATTGGTCAACGCCACTATTTGAAAGTTATGCGCGCAAAAAACAACGGAGTAGTGGAGGCCTTTGTCGAGCTACTGGATAGCCTGAATTTTCAAGGCTATGCCCGAATGCTGGCCGAAGAGCGGCCCGAAGCCTACCAATTTGAATTCGAACAATTTTTAAGCCATTTCACATGAAAAAGCAAGCAGCAAATTATTACCTGCAAGAAATTGCCCTCTCCTACATTGTCAACACGACCAATCGCAAACCCAAGCTTTGGACGGTCAAAGATGCTGAAGATTACCTTCGAGCAATCTGGAACAAAGATCACCTATCGCTGATGGAATCAGCTTACGTGGTGTTGTTGAATAAGGCTAAAAGCGTCATTGGCTGGTTCAAACTGGCACAAGGAGGTATGACCCAAGTAATCATTGATCAAAAGCTCATTTTGGGTGCCGGATTAAAATCGGCGGCCTGTTATGTGCTGATGGGGCATAACCTGACTTCTGGCCATGCGGTGCCTTCTGAGTTGGACATGGACCTGTCAAGAGAGCTTTTTAAGGCTTGCCAAATGGTAGGGCTTCGCCTGCTGGATTGGGTGGTGCTTACCCCGGAAGGATACTTTTCGTTTCACAAAGAAGGACTGCTCAGCGGTTCGGTAAATTCTACCAGCTATGCAAGCGTTGTATAATCAGGTGGTCGAGGAAGTAAGCAAAGTACTCGACCACGCCATTGCCGGCAACACAGCCTCACTTGTCACCCTTGGTCAGGACGGACGCTCCGCCTACAATGCCCATTCCAACCGAGAATATTTGGGAATGGTGAATCAATTGCTCTTGGGGCAAGTAGCCAAGGAAAACGGCTTTGTGCAAAACGGCTGGATCACTTACCGTCAAGCGGTAGAGCTGGGCGGTTATGTCATGCCCGGAGAAAAACACACCAAGATCTATTTTCGCAAGTACAACTACTATGACAAGGACGGGAAAAGGCACAGTGAGGAAGCAGTAAAAGGGTTTTCACGGTCAGAGAAGCGAGCTTTGAAACTGCGAAGGGCGCGTATTTTGCGCTTTTATCAGGTGTTCAACTTGGTGCAAACTGCTGGCCTGCCCGATCGGCTTTTCGTGCATGACTCCCCTAAAGCGCTGAATCCAGCTGAAAAGTTCATTGCGGTGGAAAATATGATTACCGAAAAAGGCGTAACGATGCAATTGCATTCCTCGGCAACGGGTTATGATCCTGTTAGTGATACTGTTTTGTTGAATGAGCAGGAGCATGACCCAGGGGCAATCCTACGAGCTGTAGCAGCCTGGACAGGTCACGAAACAAGATTGCATCGGCCAGAGGTGGAAGGCAACAGCGATGCTTACCACTTGGAAAGGCTGCTTGAAGAAATGGCCGCTGAAATGCTGGCCGTGCAGCTTGGATTTGAGCTTCCGATGTCACAAAGCAAATCACAGCTAATGCAGTGGAAGTTCTGCCTGAAAGAACGCCCTGAAACGCTGTTTATTCTTTCGAATCAAGCGCAACGAGTCGTTGACTTTGTTACCGAAAAAGCGACCTCAAAGGAGTCGGATAGCAAGGAGAAAGTAAGCTTATAGAGCATTACCTGAACTTAATACGATAGCTCCCGCCAGAGGCTCTAAATAAGCTGAGGTGGGGGCTTTTCGGCTTGGGCCGAACTTCTTTTTCTTGCCCGTAGGCCTTTCTCAATGCCAAGAAAAAGAAGCAAAAAGAACGGGGTTGGCAGCTTGTAGGCTTGCTATGGTTAGAGTCTTCTATTGGTATGCTATTGCCTTTTGTTGATTTCAGGTAATTGAACCGTTTTCCGGGGACCAAAAGTAATTTGATAGTTCTATGAATTGGTAATTAGGGTCAATTAGCTTGTCTATAGCAGTGAGACCAATTTTAGGATCATCATATCTCGCTTCACTGTTGCCTTTTTTGTATTCTTCTTTGACCAAATTGGAAATTAGGTCGTTGAAAATTCCCCATCCCCTGAATGATATTGGCATTGCGCGGTTTTTCATCTCTGTTAAATGCAAGTCCCAGGTAAAATAACCCTCTTGGCGTGGGGAGCAAATTGGGGATAAATATTCCTTCCCAATTCTTGATGCCGCATCAAGGGTTGCACTATGTCCCATCGGATAAAACTCTGCAATTATTTTAATGAATCTTTCTGTTATTTCGTTAGGCTTAAATCCCTCTTCGTGGAAGAATCGTTCTATAGATTGAAATGGTGCTACGTTCATTATTGCAATGCTGTATGGAGCAAGTTTATTTCCTACATCTTTCCAAAGCATCGCAAACCCATGACTTCTTCTTGCACTTGCATATGAGGCGATCGCCTCGATAGCTGTCTTCATTTGATGAATAAGAGGGGAAAAATCGGTTTGTGAGTTTGAGTACGCCAGTGGATCATATAAACATATCTGATATCCCCCAATTTGTTTATAGCTTAACTTTTTGGGAATTCCCTGTTGATTTAATTCAGAAGGACTTAGTATTTGAAGCTTAATTGAGCCTTTGAAGTTAATTGGCTGAAGGCAAAGAAGGTTTTTTTGTCCCCACAG
Source organism: uncultured Flavobacteriales bacterium (assembly GCA_937899835.1). Taxonomy (GTDB): domain Bacteria; phylum Bacteroidota; class Bacteroidia; order Flavobacteriales_G; family Salibacteraceae; genus CALCCE01. The sequence continues at coordinate 4,872 of CALCCE010000288.1, forward strand.
TATTTCGTTGATTGCGTAATGTTTCAGTAGAGTTGTCCATTCAGAGGAAATAATCACATGAATGATGTCTCCTTCTGCAATAAAAGGAATGTAAGATTTTAATTCAGCCGAGTAGGCTGAAAGTTCTGTGCCTGCTTCCCTTGAAGGTCCTTTCAAGTTTTTGAGCTCAACTATTACCATGCGTTGAGCTTCTAAGGAGTAGAGTAAAAAATCAGGGCTTAAAATCTCTCCACTTTTTAGCGAAATGTTTTCGTTCTCCGAAAATATATGGGTTAGGTCTAATGCGCTAATGCACTCATGATAGCTATCAAGGATTCTTCTTTCAACATAATCGGAGCTTAATAGGTCTTCAATTTCTTTGATGTTTGCAATAAGCTGATTGAGCCCTTCACTGGCTTTTAATTGCTTACTTAGCCAGGCTTGCATTTCTCTTTCTGATGAAAAAATCCCCATTATTCTGATTTCTAATATTGGAAGTTAAACTTGAGACTGTTAAAGGACTTTTGAAAAGCAGTTGACTCTTTGATTGACGTGTAAACGGCTTCTGCGGGAATGAGCTTTAGAACGAGGAGAATTGTAATGTTGATCGCAAAAAGAATTAGATTATGAATTGTTGGGGTTTTACTCCCCCTTTTGGCTATTAGGTCGCTTTTTACTAATTGTAGTAAACGCCTGATCCCCAATGGTAAATGTTTTTATCAAAATCCTTAATGTCGTTCAACCATCTGAGGTTATCCTCAACAAAGTCGTATTGGCTCAATGTGTTTTCTATTGCTGACTTTCCTTGTAGTAGAACTTGGACGGTGCTTTCATATGCACTGAAAAAATCTTTACCTTGCCCAATGAAATGAGAATAAAGAAGACCATAAATAAGGGAAGCATCAGCTTGAGTGGGCCAACAATGTGACAAAACAGCTTGTTGCTGCGATGCCAAGAAGGCCCCTAAGCCGATATCGTACATTGAATTGAGTGTCGATGCAGTAGCTCCATCGCAAATATTGAAGAACAATAGCCTTTGCTCTGAATTTTCCCATTTTAAATCAACCAACTCCGATAGTTCAACCGCTGCATTGTCGGAAAGTAATTCAATTGATGCTTTGTGCGGATTGCTATGATCATATACTCCGTGCGTTGCAACCCAAATAATGTCGTATTTACTTGATTGGTAGGCTTTAATGAAATCCTCTTTAGATGCTTGGAGCACATCTATTGATTCCACCTGAATATTATTGAATTCGAAAATTGTTTTCACCATTTCTCTTTCCGGATCACTGGTAAGTGTTCCGAAACACCACAGTAAAACTCTACGACAACAGCCTTGAGGAATCTGTTCTTCCAAGGATGTATTTATCGGAAAAGTGAAACCAAGTTCTTTTATCATTAAGGATTGTATTGGATGTTGATAACCAGGTATGATGATTAATCGCTCCAATTTTTGCAAATCCTCCACCTTTAGCTTAGAAAATTTATACAGCTGGCTGAGAAGAGATTCAAAATTTTCCCCTTCTGAAATCTCCGGAATTCCTACATGTTTTGGTATTTCTATTTGAAGTTCCGGGATGTCAAGACATCCAACAATGGTCCCTAAAAATCGATTTCCCGATTCTATAACTTTCTGCAGGAGCTTGTAGTTTGGTTTACTAAAAATTGTTGTTTGTCTATTGGTGCAATAAAGTACTCCGTTTTCATAGCTGATCAAGATAAATAATGTGTTATTGATGTTGAGATGGGCTGTAGGAAGACCATAAAATGACTTTAAGGCCTTTAAGGTTAAATGATCATTTCCGTCTCTAAGGGTTAATGTGATAAGATTGGCAATGATGGTAAACAAACGGCTCCGATTGAACCTATGGTTGATAGGGTCGTCTACTTGAGCTTTTGATAAGTATTTTATGGTTGACTGCTCAAATGGCTCAAAATTTGACTCCAACTCAGATTGATTGAAGCAATACCATATGGCTCTTATTTGTACTTCTTCATGACCGATTAGGTATTGGGGGAATTCTTCAATACATTTTCGAGCCCATTCAGATACTGGATCGGATAGAAATTTTGAATCACAACAGGATAGTTGAATTGCAATTCTTGCTTTTAATTGAGAGCTACTTTCTTTATAAAACCGTGCTTCTAATAATCTGGTATGCATATCAGCATTGGGGTGCTGAACCTTTAGTGACCAGGTAAGCAGTTGAAAGTTTGTAAATAGAATTTTTTCTCTTAAACTGATTGGTAGGCTATTTACTTTTAGCATATCGGCAATTCTTCTAGCAAAATGACTTGCCACTAAGTAAATCCAACCCGTCAAGCCTCCAAATTTCCATCCATAGTAAAAAAGGTGAGCAAACCAATCCAGTGTGCAGTAGTTGACCTTACTGATAAAAGGTGCTGTTGAACTAAGGAAGCGTTCAATGCGCTTTAAGTCTGGAGTTAATTCTTCTGGATATTGAAAATCATCATAAATGGAATAAATAATAAAGTCATGAGAATCGTGAAACCTTCCAATTCCATTTAGAAACTTGATAACTCCGGTACAAAAAATGAATTGCATGAACCTGACAGGCAGAAAATCAGCTCTGTTAACTTGTGTTTTTATTCGAAAAAAGTCGGAGAGAACCTCTTTGGATATTTGGATTAAAGCATCAACCCCTTTAAGGGACGTCTTTACAAGTATTTCTTCCAAGAGGATATCTAACTTTTCTTGAAATGAATAGTTCTCCCAATTTACAGTTAGATTCCAGATTGGGTTTTCCTGGAAGGGCTCACAAGCTGAATAGGTTGAGGTGAAAGCCTCTTTCAAAATCATAGAAATATTGATTTATGCCGATGGTTTAAGGATTCGTAAGCTATGCTTGGTGGAAATGTTTGAATACGCGTTTTTCCTATGAGGCGGAAACACCTTCAAAGGTGTTTGAGTAATTTCGAGTGCTTTATTCGTACTCTTTCATTTTTTCCGACCAGTCCTTAAAGTACTCAGGATAATTGGCTAATCCTTTTTCAAACCAGGGTGTCAGACTTTCTTTGTAAAACCCGTTTGAGTCGATGAAGGTAAATTCGAAATCATCATGGCTCATGTGTTCTAAAATGGCTAAAATGTAGAAACGAACACCTAAGCGATCTTCTAAGTCCATTCGTAGTATCTCTTGAAAGAGGGCCTTTGCTCTTGCTTTCCAATTGGCTTCCCAAAAGACAATACCTTGTTGAACTATAATTCTCATGATAGACCTGTTTTCAACAAGGCCCCAAACAAGCAAATCCGGTAATTCTCCATTCTTATTGGAGATAGCGCTCATCACTCGATCAAAGGATGTGGATAGAAGCTTGTCTGCTTCATCCATTTTTCCTTCTTCCCTTAACATATCAATAAGCATCAAGGGAGGTTCGAAAAATGAGGGTATTCCCTGAAGAAGATTAGTGATTTCAGATTTGATTTTTTGCCTGTTTTTTCTCCCGCTTGCCGTGTCAGGATCTATGTCATGAGAGTTCTCCATTAAATCGAAGTAACGCTCAATGGCTGGGTAGTGTTTTCTTGGAATGGAGTGGATGTATTCGCGCATATTTTTGTCTTGTTTGCTTACAAAGCTAAATGATTTGACGCGTTGAAAAGCCGCCTCGAAATTAGGGGTGTCATAGGTTATTGCTCAGAAGAACTTTCTTCAATGCTTGATCTTCAGGCTCTATCTGCATCGCCTAAACTGCAGTTTTCTCCGGTTATTATAAGCTCATCGTTTAACAGGTTCTTTACTTTTCGGTAGTGTTGTTTCCGGTCTTCACAAGTTAATGGTAATTGGGTATGGTAAAGCTGAAAACGCAATGTTTCTCTTTCCTTTTCAGACATTTTAGGTTTCACAAGGCATGGTACACGATTGATTCCCAATTCAGTAGCTATGGAAAGACGAAGTTCGCCATCAATGATCTTGTAATGATCTTTTTCCAATTCTGTGACTAATAACGGTTGGAAGATTCCGTAATCCCTTATGGATAGGAATAACCGAAAAGCTTCAGATGTTGTGGGCAGGAACCGTTCGTGAAATACAAGTCCGGATTCAATTTGTGAGGTAGGAATTTCTCGAAAAGAATTCTTCATGTGTTGACTCGGGGTAAATCAATATGTATTTAGATTACCCTATGTGAAGGGGTTTATCAAGGTTGGGCATTGTTGTCTTGATATGGAGAGCAGTCTTAGGTTATTCCTGTTATGATTTTCAGATATCAGATAAGTTATCAATTTTTTCCGTGTCTTAAGATCATTAATTTCCGCGGTTTAATAGTTGTTTTTCTTTTCTAAAATGAAGTTCTAAGTACTTTAAAGTGATAGTCTTTTTGAAGGATTAGCATTCCGATTTTTCAAGCTTTCTTAGCATTATAAGTGATTTGTGGTCATTGAAGCGTTCATGGTTAATTTTGAGCATATAGATAATTGGATCTATAAACATCTTTAAATTATTTGAGTTAAAGCTGGCATCGATTTCATGATATCTCGAAATATGTAATTGGGCTTCTTTTAAATATTCAAACAGATTCTCACTTGGTTTAATTGTTTGTATGATTTGGCAATAGCATAGTAGGGCTTCTGAGTACTCAATAAGGTACTGCTCCTGTGTCGTTGTAAGAATTTTATAGGTATTCATGCTATTCTTTAAAAGTGTCGCTGCGCTATATAATCTATCTTCTTCCATCGCTATCTCTCCCAATTTTTTATTGGTTACAGCTTCTCTCGCCATGAATTGTGTTTTGTTAAATTTTTCTAATTTTTTATTGTGTTCAAAAGCTTTTTTATAGTAGATGTTTGCCTTTTTGTTGTTTTTTTTTGAATAGTACAAGTTTCCAAGACCAAAATGAATACTACCTAAGCTGTCAAGAGTTTGATAGTCTTCAATTGAAGCTATCCGGGGGAGAAGTTTTTTAGCTAATGAATAATGCCTCATGGATTTGTTTAATTGATGCATGTTTTCGTATACACCTCCAAGTTTGATGTGTAATTCCACTATCTTTTTTCCATATTCTATTTCATTTTGTTTAAAGAGGTTGTTGTAGATTGAAAGGCTTTCATTAAGGCATTCTTTAGCATTTCTATAGTTCTGAGAATCATAATAAACAGATCCAAGGTTATTAAGTCCCTTTGCTAAATTGGATTTGCTATTATGAACGTTCTTTTCTGCTGCAACCCGTAATAACTTTATTGACTCAATGTAGCTTTCAATAGACTTGGTATAATCCATTTTTCTTTGATGTAAAATACCAAAGGCATCAAATACTTGAAAGGCCCTTTCTTCATAAAAAATATGCTGCACTCTTGAATGTGTCTTGACGATATTCATGGCAATATTTAGATAATTCTCCGCCTCAGTATAGTTCATTAGATACATTTTTATCTTCCCAGAGCTTATATAGATTTGGAGATAGATAGAAGGATTTAACAAGTTTCTGGGCTCTAATTCTTCTGCGATATTAATGGCTTCTTGGATTAAATTCTCAGCTTTAACCAAAAAGCCATTATCAAAATAAAGGATGATGAGGTTGGAAAGCAGTAACAACTTTCTTGTTAAGGCCAAGTAATAGTTGTTTTTCGAAAGAGCATTTTCAAGTGAAATAGCCTTCTTGCAGTATTTTTCACATATCTCATACTGGTTGACTTTTGCAAATAAAAATCCAGTTATAGAAAAAGGGTTTATTGGTTGTGCTTCAATTGAAAAAGGAGAATTTAATTTGTTATAAGGGACAGTATTTAGGCTGAAGTGCTTGATTAAGTGGTTAACAACCGAGTCGGTGTATCCGTGCAGAAATCTGGTGTTTTTTGATGATAAAAGTTCTTTAGGATTGGTGTCAAGTGTATCACCGTGTTGGAAGTATATGATTTCTGGAAGATTTTGGTATTTATCTTGTAAATACAGTTCATTGAGGAATTTTGAAATATCAAAATAATCGGAGCAGCTATATCCTAAAAAAACTATGCAGTCACAGTTCTCTCGTGAAAATATTTTTTCGATTAGTAATTTGATTTTCTGTGATTCCAAATTGTCAGTAATTTGGCTTAGTGTAGTGCCTAAGGTAGATGGGAATTCTCGACTCCCATGCAGTTTGATTAGTGAACCATCCGGTAAGCTACCCTCTTGCAGTTTTTTGATTTCTTCGTGATAGCCAATTATTCTTGGGATATTTTCTTTGAAAAGGGCATGGTATGCGTCTTCAATACAAGTATCGAAATTTGTTGTGACCACATATCTTAACAATCCCTTATGAAGTAAGTGTGCTAAGAGTTGGTGGTTCTTGTTGGGCTCCGCGATAAATTGGTTCGCAAAATCTTCAATAAAAACTCTATTGTTTTTTGAGGTGAAATTATCTTTAATGGATTCTATTACGGATTCAAATGGGATTGGAAGAAGTTTCCTTCCATCTTCGTCTCGACTGAAAAAATCTTCTACTTCCTGCTCAGTACAACCATATGACTTTAAGAAGTACTCAATGATTTGCGGAACTAGTGGTAAACCGGAGTTAAAAGAGATTCCTGCACCGCAAAAGACCCCAGTTCTTTTAGATGAAATTATCTCAAACAGGGTACTTGAAACAGCATCCATTTTGCAATATTTTTATTTTGAAGTTAACTGTTTTTTAGGAAGATTTTAATCGTTTTTTGACCGATTGCGACTGAATTAATTCTATCGTAGTGTTTTTGTTTTGGCCGGTACTTTCTGATTTTGAGCTTTCGTAGTTCGTTATAACCCACTGTAAGTAGCTCCATACTGAATCTACCCGTTCTTGACGGGCCTTTCGTGCAGACCCAGTAAAGGTTTGCATCAGTTCAAACCTTGGCTGGATTCGGCGATGGAAATGCTGTGTCATTTTCAAAGCTTCCAGCCCGAAAATGAAGTCACAATGAACTTTCCGGTCTTTGAGGCGCCAGTTCAAACCAATTGCCATTAGTAGATCTCTTTTCTGAGGAAAGGGCAAGTGATTAAATTCTTGACTCAATCGCTGAGAGAGGCGTAGCCCCTTTTCTAATTCCAGGTAGGGCCTGTTTTGCCGTTCGCTTTGCTTTTGATCCCTAAGCCGGAGATCCCGTAATTGAATTTCCAGCTTATTAAGCTTGTCCTTCATTAAGTCTCTAATTCTGGCATCTTTTTCCTCTGTGATAAGGTCTTCCAATTCGCTGATCCGTCTTTTGGTAGCACTGATCTCTTGCTTGTAGTTGGCAAGTGGCTCACTTTGTTGTGATTGAAAATCTCGCACTCGGAGCAGTTGAGCAATTATTTGCAAAAACTCCGGAGTAAATCGTACCTCAGATACAATCCGGTCAATCTCTTGCTCCATTTTCATTTCGTTCACCGGTTTTTCCTTGCAGCGGTGTTTTTTACGTGTACACCGGTAGTAATTGTAGGAACGTTCTACCTGATCGCGTTTGACCCACTTGCTGTGTTTTTCTCCGGTAATGGCACCATTACAACTTGCACAGCGCACAAGGCCTTTATAAGGAAAATCATATCCGTAGAACCGAATCTCAGAGTTGTTGCCGAGGATAACCTGAGCCCGATCAAACTCATCCTTTGAAATCATTGGAGGATGGTTGCCAAGATGATAAGTCCCGCCCCATTTAAATACTCCATAATAGAAAGGATTGCGAAAAATGGCAAAAAAGGTATTGGGAGGGATTATCTTGTTTTTTCGGTAGATAGGACATGCAACTTGCATGTAGTTGTAGAGCTCCTGGAGGCGATACTTCTTATCAAGGATCTGCTTCCAAAGGTGAAGGATGATCGGAAAAGTATCCGGATCCCTAAAAATCTTCTTGGCTCCCTTGATTCCGTTTGGATCGTTCAAATACCCAATCGGAGCTTTTCCCGGATGGTAGCCTTGTTTGATCTTTCCGCGCTGACCGCGTTTTACCCCTCGCGATAAATCAATCAGGTCTTGGGTTCCCATATCCAGTTCAACACCGATAGCAATGATATGATCGTCACTTTTGTGGGTTTTCAAAGGAGTGACGATTTCTTTGATGATCCCTCTTTGAAGCAAATATTTGATGGTTCCACCGTCCTTGGAGTTTCTGGCCAGTCGGTTGAGTTTCCAGCAGATGATCCCATCAGCTTCCCCTTGTTCTAATCGCTCGATCATCTCATTAAAGCCAGGTCGGTTGGGTTCTTTAGCAGACATTTCATCTTGAAATTCGCCTACTAAACAAAGCTGCTTTTCACGGATCAGTTGCTTGATCTCGTCTTGCTGGTCCTGAATGGATTGCACCTGTCGGTCGTTGCGTTTGGTGGATTTTCTACAGTAAGAAAAGTAGCGTAGCTGGGTCATGGAATGGAGTTAATTAATAACAGTATACAACAGGCCGGAAGCATTGGCGAACCTGAATCAGTTCGCCATAAACTCCCGGAATTGTCAGAGGCGATAGGCTACCCGAACGATTTTCTCCAAGCATTCCAACTTGTATAAGGCTTCTTTCCGCGTCAAGGTATAGCCGTACTGTTTGCTGTAAACATCGATGAATTGGGCGATCAATTCTTCCTCTGAAGGCATGGGTTCTTGCATAGGCAATTGGGTTATTGAGAAAACAGATTAGTACTCATCACTAAACAGCAAGGTCCAGTGCGAATGCTCAGTAAGTGTTTTTTGAGAAATCCCTCCCTGGTTCAGGAGGTATTCCCGATCGGCAGCCAGGCAAGAATCAATTGCATAGATCTTGCGATCTCGCTCCGGGTGTTCCAGGATTTGGAGGTAATCCACCGTTCCCTGGCGTTTGACCAGGTCACGGATTTGATTAATGATGGACAGCACCTCGTAAGGAGGAAGCTGAAGAATATCGGGAGTACAAAACAGAGGGCCATTGAATGTATAGCCACCCCGTTCCAAGGAAGGTTTGAGTTTCCACATATAGTTGGGTTAAGCAAATAGTAGGAGGGCTGGAAAAAGCAAGTAATTAAGGAGCAACGACTAATCCTTAACTTGTGATGATTCGTGCTTAGGCAGGGCAGGCTCCCCAATGAAGCTCACCTGAATTTTGTGGTAAGCTTCCAGTTCAGCTTTCGAAACACCCGCCTCGATCATTTCGTCTTTCTCTTCGCCGGAAAGCAAATCTTCGAAAACCAGCTTTTCTCCCGCATCGTTTTGAAACACCTGCAAAGCATGGATGCCGTTGTTGAGTAGGGCCAGGTTTATTAAGTACTCATGAAGGGTGGTTAACTCTTCATGGTCCACACAAAGATTGACCTCGGAAGCGTAATGGAGGCGCCCCTGAAAGAAGAAATCCCCCGAAAGACTTTTGTCATTGGTAAAATGTTCATGGTGCATGTAAGGTTGGTTAGTAGTGGTAAAAGCGCAGTAGTTTGATCAGGCTATGCAGTGAAATTCCCGTTTTCGAAAACGAAGAATCACCGTAGCGCGACCCGGGAGGTTTTTGCAAACCTTTAATCGCTTTTTGGTCTTGATTTTATGCCGATTTAAGCTTGGTTTCGCTTTCATGAAATTCCCTTGGATCATCGTCCAATAATAAATTCTGAAGATCGATCCTGGGAAGCTCCGCAGAATCATAAAACGGCAGAATAGGAGGAGGGATGGCCGCCTGCTTTTTCATCACCGGATCCTGATAGAACGGGTTAAGCCGGGTAAGTAAGGGGCGGTTGTTGCCAATCAATACAATCACCCCGTCCTTCATGGAAAAAATCTCATCCGGAGTCATCAAAGGGCGCGGACGCTCACTGACCGTCGGTTGGCCGTTTTTGTCCTCCAGGAAAGGGTCGATGTAGCGCACCGTTTGAGTACCCATCAGTTCGCTGATCATCCGGCAGGTTTCCAGGCTGAGCCCCGGGAAAATTACCTTGGTGCTGCAATTCGAGAAAATGGTGGCCGCCTTGTCTTTCGAGTACAACACATTGAACTGCGACAGATCCTGAACAATGAGCTGAACAGCTACCCGCCTTCTTCGAAGTACCGTAATGAGCTTGTCCAATTCCGGAACCTTAAAGTTGCCCGCCTCGTCCAAAAACAAAGTGATGTTTTGATCCGACTCCTGCGGCTTTTCCATCAGGAAGTCGAACAGTTGGGTGAAAAACAAGCTGGAAAGCGTACTGTCAAAATTCGTTTCCCGGTTGATGAGGTACAAAGCCGTGGGCTTTTTGCGCAGGCGTTCAAAATCCAGGGTATCGGTGGCCGTTAGTTGGCAAATGCTCGGATCGTCCCAAAGCTTGAGCATCGTGCGGCAAGTCATCACAATGTCCTGAAGCATTTCTTCCTTCGCTGAAAGCAACCCAATAAACTGTTGGCGGGTATGAGCATCCGTATCCAAAAACAGATCAATAAGCGGCTTGCCGTCTGTACCAAAACAATCCAAGAGGTATTGTAGATTGGCCATGTTTTGAAAAGGAACAGGCTGAACTTTGAGCGCTTTGACCAACAACACCAAGAGCTTTTTAGCGCTCTCATTCCAAAACGAATCCTTGCCGCCGGTTTGCAGCGAAGACTGCAACACCGCATCCGCAAAGCGCGCGATTTGAGTAGGAGTATTGGCCCTAAGAATCGGGTTGTAACGCTCCCCACGGTTTGGTTCAGACAAATTAAGCACCAGCACTTCCATTCCCTTTTGCCTTAGAAAACCAGCTGTGTTGGTATAGATCGACCCGTCCGGGTCATTGACCACCATGCTCCCTTCTGCCATTTGAATGCCGGGGATGACCAAAGCAGTGGACTTGTTACCCCCCGAAGGAGCCAGGCCAATGAGGTGTCTTTGCGACCATTTAACGGAAAGTCGATCCCCCGGAAAACCATTGATCGAAAAACCCTTGTGAAAAGGAGAAAGTAGTTTTCTTTTTTCTTTTCGGTTCAAAAACCGACTGGTACCGTGAATGCCACTGGTGCTTCCCCAAATCCAGGACCTGATCCGATCAAAAAGCGGCTGAAAAATAGGAGCAAACAGCACCTCTAAAATGTCCCAAACAAAGCGGAGCAGTCCACCGATAAAGGTCTTTTCTGTAAACCGCTTGATCAGGAAAAACAGCGCTACTGCCAAGAGCAGTAGCCCTACAAAAGATTGCAATTCATTCATGATAAGAAGGGTTATCGGGATAATCCACTCGTTTTGGTTTTCGTTTTTCCAATTGCAAAAAAGGCCTCCTTGTTGCGCTGCCTTTTGGCCTGTACCAGCTTTTGACGGGTATCCCACTTGAGCAGTTCAGCCTGCAAGGCCTTTTCATGATCGCAGCGAACAATGACCTGCCCGGAAATGTCCACCAGATGGATTTCCCCGGTTTCCATCCCCGCTTTGGGCGGATGGATGCGAAGGGTACCCATCAGTTCATCGTAACCGTCAAAAATCTGGGCCTGGTTGGCAGTAGGGCTGCCCCAGGCGATGCGTTTGATGGTCGTTGCTGGGCCCGAAGGCAGGCGCGGGGTGGAGGTGGGAGGTGAATTGGTTTTCATAAGCGGTGATGTTAAAAGATGAGAAGCCTATCGGGCCTTGCCCTGATGGCGGGATTGCTTTTGTTCAAGTAGTGCCAAAGCAGCGGCCTTGGCCTTTTGACGTTCCTTAGGACTGAGCGGAGTATGTTGCCGGTAGCTCTGCTGTTTGGCGCGCAGTTGCAGGGCTGCTTCCAGTTCCTTGGCCCAGTCAACCGGGTCGATGATTCGAAGCTCAACCTCATTTACCGCAAGGCCGGAAAGCAAACTTTTCAGGTTCGCCTCCGCCGTATCTCGCTCTTGTTTAGCCTTTTCGGCCAGCTGGTGATAAACCGACATGGTATCCTTCGGTTGACGAGGCAGGTGGTTCACAACTTCCATTACCCGGTCCGGGCTATTTTGAGCCATTTTTTCGGCCAAAGTGTTGAATTGTTGCTGCTGGATTTTCGACAGCGCATAAAACTGTTCCTGCTCATTTTTTGAGAGGCTTTGCAACTTCGTTTTACCCGCCGGGCTCAACTGTTGGCGCGCCCGGCGGTGCCGAAACCACTGAATAGGATTGAAATTGGCCATTGGTAATAGTTATGTTCCCTTAGCGCGATCTGTGACGGCTGTGGGTGTTTTTCTTTCCTTGCAATAGTGCCAGCTCCTGCGCAGTTAAGCGCTGTTCGCGCACCTTTAGGGGCCTTAAGTTGATTCCCAAAGTCGTATCGAATCGCATGGGCTGATTTTGATAGATAATGCCGGTGATTTGGCCGTTTTTGCGGGACTTCAGTTCCAGGCCTGCTTCGATGAGCAGGTCGTAGAATTGGTCCAACGTCCAGGCCTGCGAAAGGCAGCGGTGAACGATGGCTCTTGCCTGGTTTTGTTTTTGCTGGCGTTTGTTGAGCTGAAACGCTCTTTCCTGTCTACCCGCTTTTCGGGTAAGCTTTCGTTCTGGTTTATTCAAATACACAATCGAGCGGGATAGCTGCGGATAGTGTTTCCTTTGAAAGCGTTCAATACCTTGACGGATGGCTTTGAAGCGTTTGTTATCCATACGAGTAAGTGTCTGGCCATCGGCCAGGTTGCAACCACTGATCACAAAGTGCAGGTGCAGTTCTGGTTTGGAGTGCGCTACACTAACTACAACACTGTCCGTTGCTCTAAGTCGAATGTATTCTTTGGCAAAAGCTTCGAGGATTTCAGGCGTTAAAAATTGACTCTCTTTCGAATGCCATCGGATCACTTCATGGTAGATGCGGGTTCGCTTACGCTGAGGGAGCGGTTTTAAAAACCGGTCGTTGTCCTCCAGAGCTTTTACCGCACCGCTAAAATCTGGCTGTAGAATATTGTGATAGAACACCGCATCACCCGCAGAGCGGCCTTTAAAGATGTACTCCAATAGCTTTGAAAAGGCAGCGGATTTCCAGCGAAGTGTTTTGACTATCATCAGCCGGTTTCCTTTAAAAGGTTTATAAGCTCCTTTCTAAAGCCGGGATCAATCTTCAGTCGCCATCGGATGAGGGGCAGGAGCCACTGTAGATCACTCAAGGTGTTTTTGACCAGTTCAACGGCCTCAGGAACCTCCGTTCGCAGCAGCTCCAGTTCAAGTACATGTAGCCTGCCAGTGACATTAACCCGTGTAGCGATCTGATTTACATTCGTTCCAATCCGGGTAAGGTGCTGAATTAGCAGGGCAAATTCCTTAGGGAAAAGCAGTAAAAAAGACCATCCGGCAATTACCCGAAGGCAATCCCGGATGAAATCGGTCTTTTTTCTATCGAACTTCTTTGACAGTTCTTCTACTTGGTGGTAAAATTCGATCGGAAACCACAGGTCGATCCGTTTGTTTTTCTTCCGGTAGCCCGTGAAATAGTTTGTTCGCTTAGCGGTAGTCATCTTCGATCTGTTAAGGAGCAAAAAGCTTGTTTCTCCCGCTGTAGACCCGGCAAAAGGAAGCACACCAATTCCGGTCTATTCTCGGGATTTCAGTTGAGTTCGGTTTGTACAAACAAGCTCATCATGCCATCGAAATTTGAACTTGTCAATCTCCTCGCCGGGCTTTACTCCATGTCGAAGTCTGCTTCCAGCTTCTGAAAAATCGTTTGCCAGTAGCGGTAAACGTAGGTTTGGGAACGCTTGCCTTCGAGTAGATTTCGAGGATGAATCACCTTGACCGAGGCACCTTTTAAAGCCTTGTTTGCTTTTAAAACAGCCCAGCGATCTACCATGCGGGCGGCATCCTGCTGGCCCATTTCCACCGCTTCCTGTTCGCTTTGAAGCGGAGTTTTATAAAAATTGCGGCTGTTGGGAGTGTTTTCTACCATGTCGGAGACATAGAGCACACGCCTTGTTACTGAAGAATCCACAGCTCCAAACAATTCAGCGGAAATACGCAAAGTGGACCACACATCACTCCCCGCCTGAGCGCCCTTAGTAGGAGGGAGGCTAAGTGCTTTTTTGATGATCCCCAGTAGCAGTTCACGCTGGGTTTGCAGGGCAGTGTTTTGCTTTTGCACTTCCCTACCTTGTTGGCGCTCGTCCAGCTCTTGAAAATGTTCCGGCAGTGGAGGAAGTTGAAGCACAAAGCGGCTGACCAGTTCTTTACTACCAGTGGCCGGAGAGATGAAGTACACCTCCACCTGATCTTTCGGGTGTTCAAAGCACTGCGAAATCACGGGCCGCAATTTTTGCAAAATACGGCCTTGTTGCTCTTGGGTAAAGGGCTCATCGTCCGAGCGGTCGATGAACAGTGCTGTAAAGTTGGGCGCTACCGCAGACCGGTGTTCAGCGTGCTGGCAGGCTACAATAAAAATCAGGTAGAAGAAAAGTAAAATATACGCTTTCATGGTTGCTATTTTTTAGGATTAGTCTTTGAGTTCGGGAAAGGTGTTTTGCAGGTGGTGAGACAGGATATCTGCTTTGTCGTGGGTCCAGTTACCGGAGAAATATCCTTGTTTGCCCAACTGGAAGTGCATCTCGGTATAGCAGGTGTCTCTGAGGTCTTGCGCTTCTTGGCACTGCTTGCGAAGCACCTTTTCTCGGTCCATCAGGGATTGGATATCGTTAAGCATGCAGGAGTGTTTGTCCAGGTCGGCCATTTTCGTGCGAACAGCCTGGTGCAAGTGCTCGGCTTTTCCGCGGGCAATCAAGACTTTAAAGATGATATGGCCCATTGAAAAGCTGGTCGCAGCAATAATGGCCAAAGCCAGCACGTAGAGGGTGAAGCCCCATTTGATCTTCGGATCGGTATAGAGCTGAGTCTGATAACCTTCCAAAGAGCCGGAACCCGGCGACACACTCTGGATCATGGAATGTTCTGTAGCTTTGGCCTGGGTTTCAAGCGCAGCTACCGTAGCTGAATCAGCACCGCTGTTTCGAAGCTGAAGTGTTTGCTGCTGGTTGGCAGCGCGCAGGTCCAACACGTTTTGGGTGATCTGATCTTGCTCAACCGATCCGTTGCGAATCGGAACAAAACAAAAGATGGCCACCAGTCCGAAAATGCCCATACCAACGGTCACCCATTGGTAGACCTTCGAGTCCGGGTTTTGGTAAAACCGCCTTTCGATCTGCGATTCAAAAACCGGTTTGAGCAAGAAAGCCAAGGCGACTACGCTGGCCGCCAACCAGAAGGCTCCCCAGCCGTGTTCCCCGAAAACCCTGCTGACCGGACCTCGGCTGAGCACGAATTCTCCGGCCATCGCCACAAAGGCTACCAGGAAGTAAAAGCAGCATGAAAACCAATTGAAAACTCCCTTTCGCCAGATTTTGGGATGGTCGTTGCCATTCAATGTCGGTGGCTTGTTGTCGTCCGTGGGTTCAAGCTCCATCAAGCGGACAACGGCCCGTTCCTGGTTGGCTTTTTCACGGACCTTTCCGGGGATTTCTTCCTGGAGCAGCTTGATCTTGCGCTTTACTTCTTCCCGGAAAACTTTCAGGTCTTTCCCATCCGTTAGGGCTTGCCGGCTTGCTTCAAGCGATGCGAGCTGCTTTTGGCATTCGATCAGCTCATTGTCAGCCTTGACAAAGTCCTTGACGTTGGTGGTCTGCTGAATCCCGGCCATGGCATAGAGCATGGCCAGTTGTTTACGGGGTTCGGTTTGCGTAGTCTTTTCGTCAGAAACGGTGTTTCTGAAGCCTACTTTGGGTTTAGGAGGCTTTTTAGGGCGCCTTTTGAAGAGTTGTTGTAGCGTACTCATTGGTTTTAGTGTCCGGTTTTGGTCGGATACTCTTACAATGAGTTTAGTGCGCTGTTTGTGACAAAAAAGGTCGGGTTAGGTTGAAAATTGGGACAATTGTACCATTTCAGCAGGCTTTGAGTGCGATTAGATTTGGGTGAAATCAAATTGAAGTTCACATGCCAAGAAAGCAGCGGAAAAAGAGGGTTCAGCAACGAATATCTACTATCAAGAAACGAAATAGTTCAACACCTCCTAAAAAAAGGATCAATTGGTTTATCTTATTTTTTACTGGAGTGTTGCTGCTTAGCTTGCTCTTTTTGGTTTGGTCTAACTCAATCCAAAAAGAAATTGGAAGACCTGAATTAAAGAGCGTCAGCATTAACAAGTCTGAGGATTCTGTAGGTATTGATTCTACTAAGGTTTTGGATATCCTGAAAGTGGTTCGATATGAGCCGTTGAGATATTGGAGCTGGCATAATTTCTTTAGGGATTATGAACGCTTAGGAGATCATGAAAAGTCGGCAGCAAATCTATATCAGCTTTTTCCGGATACCGTTTTTCATTCTTCTGTTAGGTTGAGTTCTGATAAGTATGATACAGTTCAAGTGGGTATTCTTTCCATTCCCGTAAGCAAAGGCCTTAATCAAGGCAAAAGTCAAACTGGTGGGGCTTTACGCTTTCATGAGTTTATCCCTGATCTGTATTATGACGATCTGGAAATGCGTATAATGACTACGCTGCACCCCTGGGAAATTGAAACTCCGATACTCTTTAAACCTTATTTTGAACACTGGAATCACTTTATTGATCAAGACAATCCATTTTACGAAGACCTTTTTCGTGTCCATCGTTATCCTAACATTGAGCTTCCATTGGAAGACTTAGCCGCCACAGAAAAAGTTCTGGTTGAGATTCTTACCTCAAGTCTATTAATTGAAGCATGGGAAAAGGCCTTTAAAGCCTCTTTTGATTTGTTTCTAATCAAACTATACCAACGGGATTTTAAAGGTGGGGCTTATTATGGGACCGGAGCCTTTGCATTAGCCAAAACAATTCCTGAAATCCAAAGCAGCAAGGTTATGTGCGACCTTGTTCACGTGTATTTTGCTTTTATGAAGGCTAAGGATATACCACTATCGGTCGAACTCCGAGAGTTGATTTATCTGTTTCTACCTCACGAAGCCAATCTTGACACAGACTATGCGACTTTCATAGAAAAACGTCTGGTTTTGGCATATGAAGAATGGCTTGAGGTATCGGATAGCTTAGCTTCTTCTTCGGTAAATAAGCGTGACAGTCTTTTAGAACTTGAGCAAGTCTTGTTACAAGGTATAGTAGATCAGGCCAAATGGTTGATGAACCTAAAAAACGAGCCTCCAAAATATTATAATCAAGTTCTTGAAAAACTACCTATGTGGACTAAATACACCCAGTCCCCTGATTTGGCTTTTTTATATGCTCACGCCAATAGAAGGATGGCTGATCAGTACATGGGAGGCATGCAATTTCAGCATGCTGAAAGGTTATTGCTGATTGCTTATAAACATATGAGTTTGTGTGAGACTGAAAATCAACGAGAGCTTGATGAGCTGGAAGCATCGTTTCAATTTTTAAAATCAAAAATATTTGAAAGCTCTATTCTAAGGGAAATTCAAAGAATTCGGGATGGACAGCAGTTTCAAAGGTATAACGGGGCTTATTCCACTGCTGAGACCAAGCGAAAAATAAATGGCTCAAATGAGGAGATTAAAAAAGGTGTAGAGACATATATTTTGATAAAGACTTATCCTATGTTTCAGGCGCTTAATAATGGAGACAATGATCTTGCAAGAAAATTGGCATTTGAAATATCTAATTCGTATTTCAGTATTTCAGATACAACTAATGCTCAGCTATTTTTGGATTTAGGTCTTGACTTAGAGGAGCGCCAATCTGCAATTTCTGTTCAACGAAGAGAGCAAGCTTTTTCTTGGCATAACTTTTATAATAATATTAGCATAACTCATTTGCTTTTTGAGAATTATCATGATCAAAAAACACCAGAAAACCTTTCTCTTTATGTTCAAAGGAAGAGATATGTTGATAGCCTTGTTTGCATTGTCCTATCTGATCAAAATAAATCTGGAATACAGCAAAGTCTCCTGACTTCAATTACAGCTAGTAGTTTGATTTATGAGAGTTTAGATATGGGGAAGCATTTTGCTGAAGTTTTTTTTGATGATTCGTTTTTAAAAGATCAAATAGCACTTCAACACAGTCTTATTCAGGAAGGAATTGAACAAAGAAAGAACTTTAGAGAAAAGGTCTATTTAGCCAATGATACAGCATCATTTCAAAATTATTTTAACCTTTTTATTGAGGAGCGAAAACTGTTAGACCGAGTCAATGAAAGCAATTCTTCTTTCTATGATTGGGAGAACCAAATTGGTAAGATGAGCCGTGTGGAGCAAGATATGGATATGTTGGGGATTTCGGATAGCCTTTTCGAACATAAGGTAACATCTGCAACTATTGATTCGATTCAGACTGAATTACAAATTGATGAGGTTGTGCTCATATTTGCTAGTAACCAGACTATTGCCTATCGATGTGCTATATTTCCAGATACTGTAATTTATTATGATCACTTTCATTTAGAAAGGACCCATTTCTACGATATAGATTATACAACCAAATACTCATTGCGAGAGTATATTGCTCAGTTGATTTCAAAGAATGGCTTTTCTGTGAGACATGCAAGGTGGTTGTATTCTTTTTTGTTTAATCGTCTTGAAGATCGATTACATGGGAAAAAGTTAATTATTTCTTCTCAAGGGATTTTTGAAAATCTACCTTTTGAAGCACTTGTTTGCGATACCTCAAGAATTGGAGCACCAGTCTTTTTAATTGAGCGCCATCCGGTTCGATATATATACTCTCTTCGTGATGTTTTTCCATCACAAGAAGAAAGTACCGAACTGCCATTCCATGTTTTTATTCCTTATGATGAAAAGGATAAAAATCAGCTATTTCATAACCAGAAGGTAATAAATGAGTTGCCTAACTATGGAGCTAAGGTTAACGCAGGAAACCAAATTAGGAAGTCTGAACTATTCAATGTGTTATCCGATAGTGGTATCTGTCACATTGCTGCTCATGGCATTGTGCATAACAAAGTTCCGGAACTTGGATATTTGCTCAATAGCTCTGATTCTTCTGAGCGTTTCCTTGGGGTAGAGCTGTTAGGTTTTTCAGGAGTTGCGAACCTCGTTTACTTGAATGTATGTAACTCCGGAACGGGAGTATTTGAGTCGGGTAAAGGTTTGCATTCATTTGGTAAGGAATTTTACCTATCCGGAGCAAGAAGTGTTATTCAAAGTCCTATTCCCTTAGATGATGAAGCATCGGCTGAAATCACAAGTTTATTCTATGAACATTTAGCCTCCGGTTTGTCCAAAAGTGAATCGCTTCGATTGGCTAAATTGTCATACCTCAAAAATGCGCCTAATCATAGAAGGGCACCTTACTTCTGGGCTGGCAGTATGTTTTATGGCCAGGATGGAAAAGTTATTTTGCCTCAAAGCAGTCTAACTGATTGGTCTGCTTTTCAACGGTGGTTCGGTTGGTTGGCCGGTTTGCTTGTCCTGGTTTTAGGATTGGGGGGCTTTTTCCGCTTACGTAAACTCCAGTCTTAGATTATATCTTGTTGAAAGCAATCAAGTAAAAGGCAATTTCTTCAGAATTGGGGATTCCGTTTTTCTTGTTGATTGTTTTCTTATTACACAGAATCGACCATAATTCAAAAGGTTTCCGGTCTTTGTAGTCGTGCTTTATCACATCACTTATTCCTAATAAATGATCAACCAGCCTAAGAGGTTCAAGTAATTCCTTATTTCGTGTATCTGTCAGTCCATAACCTTGTTTGTTGAAGTATTGCACCTTAACATCAGTTCCGGTTTGGGTAGTTAGTGTGTAGAAAATTTACTGAAGCTCTTGTTCGTCCTCAAAGTGCTGATACTCTTTTTCATTCCCCGTTTCACTCCAGTCCATAGTGAAGGATTTTGCAGTTGGAAGCAGAAGCTGCAAAGCCTTTAGAAAATCCTTGGTCTTTACATGAACAAACCGCTCGTATGTTTCGAGCGGTTTGGTGGTGGGCTTAAAAGATTTTTCTACTGTCATGCTATTGATTATTTGAATTAAGCACTTGAAGACCTTCTATGGCTCGTTTTTGATAATATGGAAGAAGAGTATGATCTTTTGTTAGTTGCTCGAAAACTCTTTTTGCTTCAGTGGTATGGCCTGTCAGAATGTAGGCATATGCTAATTCTAACTTGGCGTCATTCCGATATAGGTTGGTCTTACTTTTAGCAATTGATTTGAGTATTTTGATCGCTTTCTGCAGATTTCCTGAACGAGACATCGCTGTGCCGAGGTAGAATTGATATTCTTCTTTTCTGATCTGGTTTGTTGTTGTATCAATCACTGAATGAAGCAACTCACCAACCTTCTCATAATCCTTATGGTTGTAATAGTAGGCAATTGACTTGTCTCCATTTGGTCCTGCATTGGTTGCAAAATCCACATGCAGCGCTGGAAGTGGTTGGTTTGTTGCCCACTGCTCAGCTTTGCTCATTAATAGGTTATCGGAAAAGAGAAAGATGATTGAAGCTACTATCACTGTAATTAGGGCGGCAGCAATTCTTGGTAGGGTGGTTATTTGTGGCCTCTCATTAGATTCCTTTTGTTCGAGTTCCATTTCCTCTTCCATAATTCGATTGAATTCTGCCTTATTCTCTTCCCAAATGGCATTTCGTAGATCGATTTCCCTTTTTCGTTTTTCAAAATAGGCTCGGAATCTATCGCTTCTGTTCAAGGCGTAGATAGTTTGAAATCTTTCAGTTTCTGAAAGTTCTTCTGGGTATTCTACAAGGAAGTCAATTCTACTCCTCAGCGTATGGTCATCTGCCTCATAGATGAAGTCGAGTATTTTTTTGACTTCGTTGATCAACTTATGGTCAATTTTGCCATTCTTAATCATGTCACTCAATTCCTTGCTTTCATCTGTAGACAGGCTGTTAGAAAGGAATTTTTGAAAATGGGTATTGCGTTTCAGATTGCTCATAGCTCCCTTTTTTTGTATACCCTTAACCACACATTATTGACCGCTTTTTTTGCTCGTTCAAACCTTTTTCGAACGGCACTGTAAGAGATACCAAGAATTACCGCAATCTCCTGTTGCTCTTTTTCATTTTTAGCAAGTTCTAATACTTCGGCCATCCGCCAGCTCTTTTTTCTTAACCATGTAATTATTTCATCAATTAGTTTGTTAGACAACTCTTTTTTCCTGAGTTCATTCTCTAAAGTTGAATCTGCTGTAAGGTAATCTTCAGAGAAGGTGTCAATAGAGAGAAACCCCTTGCGGGCCTTGGTTTGTTCTCGTTTACGATAAATAGAGCGCATAGCATTACTGCCTACATAAGTTGCAATAGAGGCAGAATAGACATATTGTCCGCACTCAATTCTTTCAAAAGTTTTGCTCAATAACGCCCATAAACAATTGTAAACTTCGTTTTCAAGTGATTTCCCTGTTGGAAGTTTTAAGCCATCTATATACCCCTTTCGGAATGCATACATTGCCGCGGGCATCCAATTTTCTAATAGGACTGTTAATTCCTTAGCATCTTGATCGCGAAAGCAAATAACAATTGATCGAAGCTCTTTTACTCGTTGCTCAAGGTGATCTGCAACGGATCGAAATGATACTGTTTTTTCACGTGTCTTTTTCTCAGAAACTTTAATCCATTTTTCTTGAGGTATCATCTCATCAATGACTTGATTTAAGATCGTTTTGGGGACAGAAAATTCCTTGTCGAATACGCTTAATTCTGGAGGAATACTCTTTCCGTTCGCTTTGATAGCGTATTCGGCTTGCAAGATTCGAGAATTAAGAAAACGAATTAGGTCGTCAAATTTCCATCGATCCACCTCTTTAGGTATTTGATTGGATGTCCGGATCAAGCCCTGAAACATTTTGTTCAATAGCCCAATCGAATTATCAAAAATATTTTCGGATTCGATACGAATTTTTGAGTTGGTTCCAATATTCTGAAGACATCCTTTTGTGATCGGATCATATTTGATCAAAAGCATTTTGAGATGTTCTTCTTTTTCAATAAATCGTTTTTTCTTCGTGGAAATGCAAAGTTCAATTTCAGAAGTTGTAGTTAGAGTACGTGACATTTTTCCTTTTTGGTATGTCACAAAACAAAAGGAGAGGAGCCTTGAAATCAATGGTACTTTTGTACTGTTCTATTACCTTGCTTCTTTTCTTGGGTAAATCTTATCCTAATCTGGATGCATTCGATTTGAAAACTGGAAAACCCGATATAGATTCCTGTAATCTTGTATGTTTCCCATAGCAGTTTTTAGGATTCGAAGTTCATTGGGGGTTAGAACAGTACTGTTTAGAGCGAAGAATTCTTGCCAGTGATCACCTATGAACCATTGGTGCATATATTGAACTAAACGTAAAAACTCTTTGAACCTCATAATTATAATTTGATATTCATGAGGCTTACCGTGCCTGATTTCATAAAATCCTTCAAGTCCTCCAGGAGTTGTATAGTTGAGGTGCATCTGTCTAACCAATTCCATCATGTTTCTATGGCTTTGAAGCTCTTGCCGAACGTTTTTATTCCAGAATAGAAGGCGTTTGATTTTTTTTCGCTGTTCTCTGGTAAGCTGCTGTGTGTCGTATCTGTTAAAAACGTCCTCCCATTCCAATCCTTCAAGTCCTGTTGTTTTTTTGAAATGCTTGGGAAGACGAAAAGAAATTGGTGTTGTATAAATTAGATGAGCTTGACCAACCCGAAAGAGGCTTTCTTTATAGGATTTTGGTTCTTGAGAAACGTTATTAATACGTATTGGTTATAGGACAATAACCAATACGTATTAATAACGTTT
>CALCCE010000289.1 GCA_937899835.1 uncultured Flavobacteriales bacterium
ACGAGCGTATTCGTGAATGTTTGGAAACGAAGAGTGAGGAGTTGGATTTGTCTGGTTTGAAACTGCGTTCATTAAATTACTTAAGAGGGGTAGAAGAGTGTACTCACGTTACACAATTTGATGTTTCAAACAATAATATAGAGACATTAACAGGGGTTCAGAAGTTAAAGAAACTTGAAGTTCTTTTTGCCAAGGGTAATTTTATAAAAGATATCAGCCCGCTAACAGAACTAAAACAGCTTTATAAAATCAGACTAAGTGACAACATAATACGTAAAATAAATCCAATCAAAAATTTAAATCAGATATCAATAATCGATTTCGGTTTAAACCATATAAGCGACCTGAGTCCTCTAAAGGAATTGAAAGGTCTCACTAAAATAGTCTTAACCGGAAATAGCATTTCAGATTTGGTTCCTTTAGAAGAGTTAACGGATATCTCTGAAATCTATTTAGATGGAAATCAAATATCAAATATAAAACCTTTAGAGGGCTCGAAGAAACTCTCCAAAATTTCATTTCATGGCAATCGAATATCTGACTTAAACCCATTGAAAAGCTTAAGTCAACTTTCAATTATAAACGCCGTTGGAAATCAAATTTCTGATCTAAGACCTTTAAGTGAATTAAAACTACTCAAAGAAATCAATTTTAATAACAATAAAATATCAGATTTAAGCCCTCTAAAATGTTTAAAGAAACTAAATGTGATTAACCTTTCGGACAATCAGATTATAGACATTAGCCCTTTAGAAGGTTTACAGAAACTGAATGTAATAGATCTTGATATTAATAAAATATCAAACCTTAACCCATTAAAAGAATTAAAACAGTTAAAAGCCATCTATATCTCTGATAACTTAATATCAAATCTGAAACCTCTAAAAGAAATACAATCATTACATACTATCATCCTTAAAAGAAACTACGTCAGCAGCGTAGATTCTTTAAAAAAACTATATGGGCTTAATAAAATTGACATCCAAGGCAACTCAATCAAAAAAATACCATCTTGGCTAATTGAACAAACACCAAAAATTGATACTAATACATTTAAATATATTTCATCTTCTGAAAAGGGATTATACATCGCAGGAAACCCCATATCAACCCCACCCATAGAAATTCTCGAACAAGGCAGAGAAGCCGCTTTAGCCTGGTACGCAGCCAACAAAAAAGAACTCAAAGAATTAAAAGTCATCCTCATTGGAGAACCTGGAGCTGGCAAAACCTCTTTGCTTAAACAATTTCAAGGGCACGAATTTGATCCCAATGAAAAGCAAACGGATGGCATCAACATTGTAAAAATACCCTTCGGCGAAGCCGACTTTTTTAAAGAACAAACGAAACTCCACTCCCTCACCGGTCGCTTTTGGGATTTTGGTGGCCAGGAGATCATGAATGCTTCGCACCAGTTTTTTCTTACCCGCCGGTCGGTTTACCTGTTGTTGCTGGAAGCGCGCAAAGACAAAAATGTGGCGCAACAGGTACGCCAGTGGTTGAAACGCATCCGTGCTACGGGTGGCGACTCTCCGGTTTTGGTGGTGGTCAATCAAATTGATGTCAATCCCGGTTTTGGATTTGAAAACCAAGCACAATTGGAAGCAGAATTTCCACAAATTGTGGACTTCTTTCGTATTTCCTGTGCTGAAGGTATAGGAATGGACGAATTAAAATCGGCTCTCGAAACCACAGTTTCTGAAGCCGAATTTTTCAAAACAGACATTGACGAGCGGTGGATTCAACTCAAAGAAAACCTGGAAAGTGAAACCAAGGAAAACAATTACCTCTCCGAAGAACGGCTCATCAAACTAAGCAAGGAAGCGGGCATTGAGCAACGGGAAACCAGGCAACAAGCCATTGAGTTCTTGCACGACTTGGGCCTTGCCCTGCACTTCGAACACATTCACGAGCAACAAAACCGAGACCTCGCCAATTATTTTGTACTTGACCCGTCGTGGATCACTTATGGTGTCTACCGTATCGTAACTTCAAAAAGAGCAGGCCAACAAAAAGGTGAAATCAACATCGACAAAGACCTGGACTATATTCTAAACGAAGAAACCGAACAACAGGTAGCATATGAAGGGGAACCATCCATTTCGCTGGAATACACCAAGGCGCATTGCGATTTTCTGGTTGAGATTTTACACGAGTTTAAGTTGTGTTTTCGTACTGCCGACCGCCATACCATTATTTTACCCGATCTCCTGGATACCCAGGAACCCGAGGCATTCACACAACCC
Organism: uncultured Flavobacteriales bacterium; assembly: GCA_937899835.1. Taxonomy (GTDB): domain Bacteria; phylum Bacteroidota; class Bacteroidia; order Flavobacteriales_G; family Salibacteraceae; genus CALCCE01. The sequence continues at coordinate 2,247 of CALCCE010000289.1, forward strand.
ATTCGCCAATCTACGTCTGCCCTTCGTTTTGTTTACAGCCATGAATACCTTCCCAGTTCGGTGCTGCCGGAATTCATGGTAGATAGCCATACGCTGATTCAAGAAAAGTGGCGCACCGGCTGCCTGCTTGAAAAAGAAGGCACCAAAGCTTTGGTAGAAACCTACAACCACAAACTTTGGTTGTTTGTAGAAGGAGAAGCCCACGCCAAATCGAACTTTATGGCGGTGCTGCGCCACAAAGCAGAAGCCATCAATGCCAAATTGGCCAGCAAACCGAAGCGCCTGGTTCCACTGCCCGGAGAAAAAGACAAGTTTGTAGCGTATGAAGTATTGCAGAGAAGGCAGGCCAAAGGGAAAGAATTCTACATCATGGATGAAGACTTGGATAGCCAAGTAGAATTCTCCATCACAGAATTGCTTTTTGGACTGACGCCAATTGACCACATTGGCCAATTGAAAGAGATTGCAGACAAAATTCTTCACGGCCAAAGTCAATTCAAGGATTACCAGAAGGAACTGGTAAAATCCACAGAAGCTATAAAGCATGCAACTTTAGAAAACAAAGCCTCTCTTCGTGATATAAAAGCCACCGCCCAACGCACCGAAAGCAACACCGAAGACATCCGATCCGACATTTATAGCCTGCGGTCTCAACTCAACGAAAGCATTGGCCTACTTGCTGAAAAAGTGGAGCAACAACTTGATCAACAAAAATTAGAGGCTGATCTCAATGCCCTTACCGGAGTACAACTGCGCGACTTGAGCGGCATGCTGAGTGAACAGCTGGACCAGCGCTCCGACGAACTCAAGCAAGAAATGCAAGCCCATTTCGACAACTTTCACGCTGCTAAGGAAGATAAGCTGATGACCACCAAACTCAAGCTGGGGATCAACTTATTGTTTGCCACCGTGGAAACAGAGTATGATTTAGTGGGAATTAAGGAAAAGATTGAGGAGAAATTTGGGCGATTGTTCTTCTGAATATCGCTCCGTGCAATTCAATTAAACCAGCCATACAATGGCGGTATAAATTCGAAGGCTACAACTCAAATAAAGGTCGAGGCCTGAGAAGTGTGAAACAACAATTCGCATCTCACGCGCACTTCAACCTTTTAAATTCCGAAGGCTTCGTTTTTTCCACCTTTTTAAAGGTACTGCTGAAGTATTCATACGAATTGAACCCACATTGGAAAGCCACCTCTTTTAGGCTGATGCGGTTCTTTTGAATCAGCACCTTGGCGTGGTTGATGCGCTCTTGCAAGACATACTCGTTAGGAGACAAACCGGTGGCCGACTTGAACTTGTTGTACAAAGAGGTTTGTCCCATGCCCGCAATTTCACTGAGCTTGTGCACCGTCAGGCGTTGCTCCAAATTGTTGGTGATGTAGGTCGTCACCTTGCGAATCTTATCGTCCTCTACACTCTCATTCAGGTTATCGATCATCAGGTAGAGCGCTTCGGTGTGAAACAGCCGCAATAAAATTTCCTTCAACAGCAAGTCTTCCGCCAACCACCTCGCCGGACTTTGATCGGCAAACTGGTGGTGATACAGCTTTTCGAAAGCCTTGACCAGAAGCGGATTGTTAGAGAAAAAATAGTCGGTAGAAGTTTCGGTGGGCCCGTGATACAAAATGTCCCGATCGGCCTCCGAAGCAGCAATCTCCTCGTAGAAGGACTTGATAAAAGCCGGTTGAATGTCCAGCACCAAGCATTTCGTAGGATTGTCAATCGAAGCATTGGGAATGGATACGTCAATCACTGCATCCTTCTCGGGAATAAAAAAGGTACCCGGGAAAAACTCAAACTTCAACCGTTCCCCTTCGATCGTCTTGTGGCCCGAAAGCATCAAAGTGAGCACAAACCGATTGAAATGAAACTTGACGTTTTTGCAAGAACAGTTGGTCTCGTAAACGGAAAGGGTGCCCCTCCGCAGTTGGTAATCTGTACCCCGCTCGATGAAACGCTCTTCCATTTTTTTTCGATTTTATTCAAATAAACTTCACAATAGCACAATTATATAACTATCTATTCATTTTTCACACAAAATTGAACGATAGCTCATTTATAACGCACGATAGTTTAAAATAATCACATCAACCTAACCTACTTTGTGCTCACATTCCTTTAAGCACAAACCATTTTAGCTATGCGTGAATATTCTTTCATGGTAAACGGGAAACAAGTTTCCTCCTCCCAAACTTTCGAAATCAAGAACCCTGCAACCGGAGCCAGTTTGGGCCATGCGCCCATCTCCTCCGCCAACGATGTGGCAGAAGCAGTAGCAGCTGCTAAAGCGGCACAACCGGGTTGGGCTGCGAAGTCGGATGAGGAACGCAAAGGCCTGTTGATGCAAGTGGCGCAAGTGCTTACCGAGCACACCGAATATTTGGCCCAGTGGATTACACAAGAGCAAGGCAAGCCCATGGCTGGTCCGGGTTCGATGTTCGAAATGCAAGCCTGTGTCGGCTGGACTCAAGTTCCTGCTTCCCTCGACCTTCCCGTCGAAACAGTTTTCGAAGATGACACCCGCTCCGATAAATTGTACCGCAAACCGATTGGTGTTATTGGCGCCATCGCCCCCTGGAATTGGCCGCTGATGATCGCCATCTGGCAGGTTATTCCTTCTCTAAGAGCCGGAAACACGGTAGTGCTTAAGCCTTCGGAATACACGCCCATTGGCACCTTGGAAATGGTACGGCTCATGAACACGGTATTGCCCGCTGGTGTGCTCAACACCGTCTCGGGAGATGGAAGCGTGGGGGCCTTGTTGGTAGAAAACCCGGATGTTGACAAAATCATGTTTACGGGCTCGGAACGCACCGCCCGTAAAATCATTGAAGCCTCCAAGGGTAACATGGCGCGGCTCACCTTGGAATGTGGTGGCAACGATCCGGCGATCATTCTCCCCGGCACCGACATCGCGAGCAAAGCCGGTGATTTGTTTTGGGGAGCCTTCATCAACATGGGACAAACCTGCGCTTGCGCGAAACGCCTCTACGTACACGAAAACGATTACGATTCAGTAGTTGACACGCTGAAAGGAATGGCGGAACAAATGCCCATGGGCAACGGCATGGAAGAAGGCATTGTCCTGGGACCAGTCCAAAACGAAATGCAATTCAACAAAGTCAAAGAATTGGTAGATGACGCTAAAGCCAATGGTGCCAGCATCATCCGTGGAGGTACACCAATGGATGGTCCCGGCTATTTCTATCCCATTACGCTCGTAGGCGATGTAGACAATGGCACTCGTCTGGTGGACGAGGAGCAATTCGGTCCGGTGTTGCCCATTATCAAGTATAGCAACGTAGAGGAAGCCATTGCCAAAGCCAACGATACCGAAACCGGATTGGGAGCCTCCGTATGGGGCGATGATTTGGAGGCGGCCGCTCAGGTGGCCGCTCGCATTGAATCCGGTACCGTTTGGATCAACCAACACGGAGCCATTCACCCGATGGTACCCTTTGGTGGCGTGAAAGCCTCAGGCTATGGTTTAGAATTTGGCCTCGAAGGCCTGAAAGCCGTGACCCGGCCATTGGTGATCAGCACCAAGAAACCCGCGCCAGTCGAAGCATAAGACACGCTTCAGTTTTTCATGCTACGCTACGGTTAAATCAATGCAGATAACATTTAGAGTCCGCAAATGCGTAACATTTCTTTGTATCTGCCATTGTCTGCCACCATCGAGGGCTTCTTTTGTAATCATTGTTGCGTAAGCAATTCCAATGTTGACCCATGAAAAATTGGAAAAAACAGGTGCAATCTTAAATTTGGATCATGTACAACGAAAAAGTTGAAAAAATGCCGTTGGAAGAATTGCGGGCGTTGCAAAATGCCCGCCTTTCTTCGCTGGTTCAGCGGGTGTATCGCGATGTTCCGTTTTACAAAAAACAGTTCGACCAACTGGGCCTCCACCCCAACGATATTCAAACCGTAGCAGATTTGCACAAAATCCCTTTTACCCGGAAAACGGATTTGCGTGATCATTATCCTTATGGACTTTTTGCCAAGCCAATGGAAGAGGTACGCAGGATTCACGCCTCCAGCGGTACTACTGGTAAACCCACCGTAGTAGGATACACCCAAGATGACCTGGATGTTTTTGATGAGGTAGTCGCCCGTAGTTTGGCCTGTGCGGGTGCTCAACCTGGCATGAAGCTACACAATGCTTACGGCTACGGTTTGTTCACCGGTGGGCTCGGTATGCACGGCGGAGCCACCAAATTGGGCATGGCGGTAATTCCCGTTTCGGGTGGCATGACGGAAAGGCAACTTACGATCCTACAAGATTTTAAGCCTGAAGTCATTTGTTGTACGCCATCCTACGCACAAACCCTTTCTGAAGAATTGGTGAAGCGCGACATCGATCCCAAAGAATTGGCAGTAAAACATGCCGTTTTAGGGGCTGAACCATGGACCGAAGCCATTCGAGCGCAAGTAGAGCGTGGCCTACAAGTGACCGCCACCAATATCTATGGCTTGAGTGAAATTATAGGGCCAGGGGTTTCGCAAGAAGATTTCGAAGAAAAGGGAACCGGGAGCTACATTTGGGAAGACCACTTCTATCCTGAAGTGGTGCACAAAGATACCGGAGCACCACTTCCCTATGGCGAAGAAGGCGTACTGGTATTTACCACCCTCACCAAGCAGGCTTTTCCATTGTTGCGGTATTGGACCAACGACATCTGCAGCATCAACTACGACTCGAATGCCAAACGCACCCACATCAAGATGTCGTCCATCAAAGGGCGGTCGGATGATATGTTGATCATCCGAGGAGTAAACCTATTTCCCACTCAAGTGGAGGAAGTCATCCACACGCTGGGTTTTCTAAGTGCGAATTACCGATTAGTGGTTTCCCGAGAAGGAACAATGGACGCTGTAACGGTAGAAGTAGAAACTGTTTCAGGAACCAACCCTGAAGATGACCAACTGCGTCAAAAATTACAACGGAGCATCAAAAACACCATTGGCTTGTCCATGACGGTGGCATTGAAAGCACCGAACTCGATCCCGCGCAGCCAGGGCGGTAAGCTCAACCGAGTGCAGGATTTACGTAAGCTTTAAATCTATTTGGAAAAAAGGATGATGTCTTAGGTTGGCCGATCAGGCCAACACCAATTCTTGGCAATGCCCGCCGGGCAAGCAAACCTTTAGGCTCAGCTCTGCTTCCAAAGCAGCACAGTACTTTTTGATGGTATCGATGCGGTTGAGCTTTTTGTTATTTTCGATTTTAGAAACGTAGGTATTGTCGGTATTCATGAGCTCAGCCACTTCCGCTTGCGATAAATTCATGGATTTGCGCAGGTTTTTCAAAAACTCACCCAACAAGAGGTTGCCCAATTCCTCTTGAAATTGATCCCTTTTAGCACTTCCTTCTTTTCCGTACTCTTTTTCAATGATTTCTTTGTGGGAGACTGATCCCAACTTTTCCAATTTACTTTTCATAAGGCTGGTAAATGAAGTTTTTGAATTTTTTAGGCTGATGCTATCTCTAAGGCTTTTAAGACCAGTGGATAGCAGGTGGTTGCTTCTCGCATTAATTTTTCGCTTGGGTAAGAAGACGCTGTCACCTCTCCATCTGCAAAAACCACAAGGTATTCTGGCGCTAATATTAAAAAGCCCACCATGAGGTACACCCTATTTTTATTAAACAATGTAAATCTGTAGAACGGTCCTTCATCTATTTGCTCGAAACGATCCTCAAAATATCCTTCTTCGATCAAGGATACTTCTAAATCGATCATTCTTCTAATCTCCTCCCTTTGCTCCACCCTAAAGGTCATTGCATTGGGAAGGTACTCCACCGAATACTCCATGTATTAACGAATTAAATGTAATAAAAGTTGCCATAAAGGGCAAGTTTTTTTTCTCTCTAACTCACTTTCTTCAATACCTGTCAAGGACTGGCATTGCATCAAAAGCGCAAACACATAAATGGGGGATATGCTAAAGCTAATACTTTTAGACGAATACACTTTCCAACTACCAATCCCACTGGTCATTCGAAACCATCAAAACTAACAACACCGTTTCCCGCTCCAAACCATTCCCCATCCAACACAAAAAGCCTAGTTTTGGAACCGCTTCAATGTGAGTTGAATGCCCTCTGGAACTTGAGTAGCTGTGTTTTTTAACTCGATCGATTTTGCCGTTTTTTTGCCGCTGGTGTTTGCCGCCTATTGGCTGATTCCACGGCAGCGGGTAGCGTGGCAAAATGCGTGGTTGCTGCTGGCCAGCATGGTGTTTTATGGCTGGTGGGATTGGCGTTTCCTGGGTTTGATTTTACTTAGTACCGGTATTGACTTCGTTATTGGGCAACAACTCTCAGTTGCAAAAGCTCCCGGAAAACGAAAGGCTTTACTCAGTCTGAGCCTCATCTCCTACCTGGGCATCCTGGGCTTTTTCAAGTACTGCAACTTTTTCATCGACAACTTTGTGTCGGCCTTCAGCCTACTGGGGCAAGAGCTTCATGTAACCGGGCTGGCCATCGTGTTGCCGGTAGGTATTAGTTTTTATACGTTCCAAACCCTGAGCTACACCATTGATGTGTACCGCGGCAAGTTAGCTCCCACACGCGATCCTTTGGCCTTTGCCGCCTTCGTGAGCTTTTTCCCGCAATTGGTGGCTGGTCCTATCGAGCGGGCTACCCACCTGCTGCCCCAGTTTTTTGCTCAACGAAAGTTTGAAATGCAGGCCGCAATAATGGGCTTACGGCAAATCTTGTGGGGGCTTTTCAAAAAAATGGTGATCGCCGACAACTGCGCCACCTTTGTCGATCCGATTTTCGAAAATCCTGGTGGACACCCGGGCAGTAGTTTGGCCATTGGCGCAGTATTGTTTGCCTTCCAGATCTATGGCGATTTCTCGGGCTATTCCGACATTGCTATTGGCACAGCTCGCCTGTTTGGCTTCCGGCTGAAGCAAAATTTTGCCTACCCCTACTTTTCGCGCGACATTGCTGAATTCTGGCGCAGGTGGCACATTTCGCTCTCCACCTGGTTCCGCGATTACCTATATATCCCATTGGGCGGCAGCCGTGGAGGTCGTGGCCAACAAATCCGCAACGTATTCCTCATCTTTTTGGTCAGCGGCTTTTGGCACGGGGCCAACTGGACTTTTCTGATTTGGGGGGCGCTCCACGCCTGCTTTTTTCTACCGCAATTGTTATTGGGCAGCAACCGCAAACACCTTGGAGTTGTAGCCATCGACCGCTGTTGGCCATCGGTGATAGAAGCCTTGCAAATGTTGGGTACCTTTTTGCTTACCTCCCTGGCTTGGATCTTCTTTAGAGCACGCAGCCTTTCAGAAGCAAGTGCCTACTTTCAAGACCTGTTTTCGGTAAGCCTTTTTGCCTCTCCCTCTCTTCGTGGCAAGCACACCGATTTGCCTTTTTTGGGTGCTTTCATCCTTCTGATGCTATTGATGGAGTGGTTGGGCCGTAGCGATCGTTTCGCGTTGGAACAGTTGAACAACTGGTCGCAACCCGTGTGGCGGTGGAGTTTTTATGTGCTGCTGGCACTGATGATTTTCATTTTCGGCGAGAATGCCAAACAATTCAATTATTTTAAATTTTGAAAATGCGGCCATTAGTCATCAAAGTATTTGGGTTTCTTTTTCTGCTGGCAGTGATTGCTGGTGCCTTGAGCCTGTTGCCGCACCAAAGTTCGCCCAACGACTACATGGCAGGCATTGTGCAAAAACACGCCCGACTTGATTCCATTCCTGGCCCGCGCCTGTTGCTGGCTGCAGGTTCCAACATGGCTTTTGGAGTAAACAGCCCTCGGCTTGAAAAAGAACTGGACCTGCCCGTAGTTAACCTTGCCTTACACGCTGGCCTCGGCTATCAATTCATTATCAATGAACTGGAACAAAGCATGGACTCCGGCGACATTGCCCTGCTCTCCTTAGAGTATTTTCTAAACGATGGCGACCCACGGTTGCGCCAACGTACGGAAGAGCATTTTCCACCGGCCGCTAATTATCATGAACTTAGCCTCTTTCAAGCCGGTCGTCTTCGCCTGGAAAACACGCGCACCCAACTGCGGCAGTGGTTGCAAGGAGCCGTTAAAAAATCAAGGCCGCCCCGGCAAAATCCCATTTATCACCAATCGGCCTTCAATGCCCAGGGAGATATTGTCTCCTTTTTAGGAAAGGAAAATCCAACTTTGCTAAAAGGCCGCGAAACCGTATTCTTTAGAAACTGGGAAGCCATCGAAGCCATGAATCGACTGGCCGCTACGGCACAAAAAAAACAAGTCAAGGTATTTTTTCTCTATCCAGCTTTTGCCGAATCGGAGTACGCCAAAAACAAAAAAGTAATTGCTCAGCTGGACGGTGTTTTAAAGACGGATTTACAATTGGAGATCATCAATCGCCCTGAAGATTTTGTCTACCCGGATCAACTCTTTTTCGATACGGTTTATCACCTCAACGAACAAGGTCGCGAACGCCGAACCAGCGATTTATTGCGCATCCTGAGGAACCAAACAGCTTCAAGAAAAGCCTTGGAACAGGCTGTTGCCCGATAAGTAATTTTACTGGCCTCACATGAAAAAAATTCTCATTAAACTGGGTGCGGTACTTTCCATTCTTACCAGCCTGCTAATCGTGGCTCGAATCGTTGGATTCTACGAAGTTTACACCATCCCCACCACTTCCAACGAACCTGGAATGCATCCGGGAGATATCTATTTCGCTACCCCACTAATAGAAGCGGAGAAAGGAGACTTTATAGCGTTTTGTTGTAAAAATTTCCTCAGCAATAAGAAACAAGAAGTTTATGTTTCCAGGTTGCGTGCTGTTACCGGAGACACTGTCGAAGTGCGCAAGGGCGACTTCTTTCTAAATGGTCAAAATAAGGATGCCGGCCAGGCACTTGGCGCTGCCTATCTGGTTAATTCCAAGCGGCTTCAAAAAATACATCCTGACAGTTTGCTCGGAGAACCTCAATCTGTTACCGAACTCAGCACCTATAGAGAATAAAGGTTTCTTGTGCACCTTACACGGTCTTATGCGCGAAGGTTCGATCTTGAAAAAAACCGCTTTCTCCTACCAAAAGAGATAAGTGAAAAAAAGTATTTTGATGCTTATCCAGAGGATTGGAACCGCGACAATTTTGGCCCCTATGTAGTACCTGATGATCATGTATTCGTTTTGGGCGACAACCGATCCAGCTCCCTGGATTCTCGGTACATCGGTCCAATACCGATCGAGGATATAGAAGATGTGCTGCTGTAAACCTTTTTAACTTGATTGTCAGCTTTCATAGCAAGCTCGGGTATGCAGTTCTAACACAATACAGGTATGAAAAAAATCCTTCTCAAACTGGCCCCGGTCTTGTCGATTCTTGCCTGCAGCCTAATCGTAGCCCGTTATACCGGGTTGTACGGTATTTATTCAGTCCCAACCCCAGCCAATGAACCCGGACTACATGCAGGACAATGGAAGTTGACCTTTTTTTGGAAAACAGCCCAACCTGGCGATTTTGTGGTTTTTAAGCGACAGATCGATCTCTTTGGCCCTGAGGAAGGAGTTTATGTATTCAGGTGGTGCGCTTCTGCAGGCGATACGGTCGAAATGCGGGCAGGCGATTTTTACGTCAATGGTGTCAACCAAGATTTGGGTAAAAGGTTAGGTGCCACGTACCTGATCACGCAAGAACAACTTCAACAGCTGCATCAAGATAGTCTGCTTACGAAAGTTTACCCTGCTCCATCATACGGGCCGGAAATGCGTGGTAAATTCACGGTAGACATTACACGGTCTTATGCCTCTTCTCAAGACCTGGAAGACAACCGTTTTCTACAATCCAATGGCACCTACGAAGAAAAGTTTTTTGACGACTATCCAAAGGAATGGGGCACCGACTTTTTTGGCCCTTATGTCGTTCCAAACCATCATATTTTCGTGTTGGGCGACAACCGGTCCAGCGCATTAGACTCTCGCCTCATTGGCCCTATTCCACAAGAGGAAATTATTGATGTCCTTTGGTAATATTTGAGACTCTACCTCCAGCCGATATTCCGAGAGGCAAATAACCCGAAATACGATTTATCAGTCAAGAAGCGCTTCCCACCTGGCTTACGCTGAAAGTTTACCACCTACATGGTGGTCTCAAGTAAAGTGTTCAAAATAAGCACCATTGCGAATGACCAAACCCAAGAATTGAGTTTAGTCCGGAGTTAGAGCCAGGATTGCTGACGAATTCCGCCTGAAGTAGCCACTCTCAAACCTCGCTCTGCAACAAAAAAGCATACTACTGTACGATCACCCGCTTGGTTTCCTGAGCAGTATCTGAAATCAAAGTAATCAGATAAATACCTGAAGGTAATGTCTGGTCCAAAATCAACTGATTTTGTACGCCACTCTGCCCTTGCAACACTTGTTGGTGCCAGATACGACCCGTGAGGTCACGCACCTCGAGGTGTTGCATCACTTGTTGGCCTTCTAAGCGCACGTACAACTCGCTTCCATCGCCCGGGTTGGGATACACGTACCATTCATTGGCTGCATTCTCATCATCGAAACGCACCAAAACAATGTCTGAATAAGCGTAGGTGCCGTTGAAATCGGTTTGCTTCAGGCGGTAGTAAGAAGTACCTGACAAAGGTTGCAGGTCTACCGTATTGTAATGCAATACCTTATTGCTGTTGCCGGCACCGTCGATCATTTCAATCGGCTCAAAGTCCAAGCCATTGGAAGAACGCTCGATGGTAAAAAAGTCGTTGTTGATCTCGGTAGCCGTAATCCAGGTGAGGTCTACCTGTTGCCCGTTGGGCCGTGCCTCAAAACTCAGCAGCTCAATGGGCAATGGGTTGTCGAGGTTGGAAGTAGAAGCCAAGGTAAACGGACTAAAAGTAGTCACCGTTCCGTTAGTTTGAATGGTTCCTGATGCCGTATCCCCGGTAGTACCTCCATTTCCATGGTCAATCCACCGCATCAAACCACTGTCCCAACGTGCTACCGCAAGATCTGCCAGATTGGTAACGGCACTGGCCGTGTCCCAGGCAAGGGTTACCCGCACCGAACTCGAACCAAAAGTGCGGTCCAGTTGCCAATATTCGACCTCGCTTACCCGGGTCAATGAACCATCTCTCGAAGTAGGGTCGAAAGAAACACCCGGATCAGCCTCAAAATATTCTGCCCGAAACCGAGAAGTATTGCCAGAAGGACCAGTAATGCTCAACGGATGGTAGCTTGCACTATCGCCCAAGGGAAAGGTGAAGTTGTCGTTACCCACTTTTTCCATAGGTCCATCTACGTGGGAGTCATTCGAACCGCCGGTTGCTCCACTGTTGTCGTTCATCGTAAGGATATTGGCCAGCGTTGTCACCATATTACCCGCTGTAAAAGTGATGTTGGTGCGGATGGTGATCGGCATGTTAAGGGTCACTTCATCAGCAGTGTTGTTCAAGGTAATCCGACGGAACAGTGGCTCCACCGAAGCGCCCAGATCATTAATGCTTTGAGGGCCGCTACCATCCATCACTACCCGACCATTGTTGCGGCCCAACTCAACCTGTGAAGCGGTGTTGAAATTGATATCACCCGCATAAGTACAAGTACGATTGTAGGATGGGTAGAGCTGGCCTGTGTTCGAACGGATGTAGGTCACATTGCCATTGTGGTCGTCACTTTCGTTGTTGGCGAGTAGCATGTAGCCGGTTCCCGTCACCCCAAAGGTTACATCACCATTAAATACATTGCCTCCTCTTGAATTGTCGTTGCTACCACTGGTTTTCGTGAACGAAGAATTTCCATTAAAAGTAGAGTTACGAATGAAGAAGCGAGGCGTTGAAATGTTGAGTGTACCATCAAAGGTCACCGAATAAACCGTTGTGCTGGTTGTGCCCGTTACCGGAAGGTTGTGAGTGGTAGCGCCTCCCTGTTGGGTGATATTGCGCAAGTAGAATTCGCCAGCAACAAACCCATTGGCCCCAATAGACATGGTGTTGCCAGTGGTCACCACCCCTTCGCCACCGTTGCGGCCGAACTGAATGCCATCACTTGCGGCATTGTCTACCTCCATCACAATGTTGCCGTTGTAGGTATTATCGCTGTTACCGCTGTGGTGAAAATACATTTGGTTGTTGTTGGCTCCCGAGCTGTTGCTAATGCCCAAATCGCCATTAAAAACCACATCTCCCTGGTTGCCGATGTAGTGGCGAATGTTGTTTCCAGTTCCACTGTTCACCAAAGTGGTCGTACCGTTGATGGTGACCAAAGAATTTCCTCCATTGGCAAGTAAAATCTCTCCGGTGTTGGATCCATTAGGATTGTTGGTTCCTGATACATTTCCGGTAACCGTTACATCACCCGAATTGCCAAAAAAGATGCGACTATTGGTTGCCGAGGAGGTATTGGTGAGCAATACATTGCCTCCAATGGCAATACCAGCCGAATTACCATTGGAAACGTAAGATTGGTTGGTGGTCCCTGACCCGGAGTTTTCAACCGTAAGGTTACCGTCAATGGTGTGTCCGGCATTGTTGGCAGCAATGTATAATAAGCTGCTACCCGTATTTTGCATGAGAACATTGGCCTGCCATTCGTCGACACTGCTGTTGCCCATCAACAAGTAGCGAGTACCAGAATTGATCAGGGTGCAATTGCCCACAAAAGTATTGCCTCCAACTGATTGATCATCGCCAATTCCTCCCGTTTTTTCAAGCTGAGAAGTGCCGTTGTAGGTTGAAAACCGGGTTTGAAAACGAGGTCCACTGAAGGTAACGTCTCCACCCCAATTGGCAACCTGTATGTTGAAGAATGTAGAACCAGTAGGTTGCAACACCTGCGCAGTGGCTCCAACCTGGGTGAAGTTGCGGATGTCTAACCGTCCGGCAATGAATCCTAAACTCCCGATGGTAATGGTACGGCCAGCGGCTAATGTTCCTGAACCACCACCATTTCCAAAAAGAATACCATCCGAGTTGGCATTCGTCACTTCCATCTCAATGTTTCCGTTGTATTGAACACTGCTCGAAGTGCCATTTTGAAGATAAATATGACTGTTGGGCGAACCACTGGTGTTGAACATCAAAAGTGGCCCATTGAGCACCACATCACCCTGGTTGCCTACATAAGTTTGCGTTCTGTTGCCACTGTTGCCTCCATTTCTTATTTCCAGAGTGTCTCCAACCGTAAGCGAACTCGATGCATCATTGGCCAGCAATGCCTGGCCATTTGAAGCATTCGTATTGTTAATTACAGTCATTTTTCCGCCAACCGTTAGCGTTCCTCTACGCGGCAGATAGGCTATCTGGTTATTGGTCGCTGTGCCAGCATTCACCACCGACAAATCACCAACAACACCTACCACGCCCGAACCTTCTGAAGAAAAATACAAGTCGTTATTGGTGCTGGTGCCAGTTCCAAAATAGCTCACATCCCCGCTAAAAGTTACTGCTCCACGATCGCCAATTAAAATGTGATTACTGGATCCGGAGGCAGAATTCGTCATGGTGGTATTTCCGGTAACCGTCAACTCACTGCCGGTTCTGGAGGCCAAATAAACATTTGCATTTCCCGAGGTCGAAGTATTGCTAATGTCCAGCGTACCAGCTACTGTATTTCCAGCGGTGTTATGAGCCAGATACAAATGGTCTGATCCACTGAGTAACATTTGCAAGTTAGCTTGAAATTCATCTGCCGCAATGTTGCCCATAAGTAGGTAACCCGAGCCAGAGTTAGCCAATCGGGTGTTGCCTATAAAGGTGTTTCCACCATCAGAATTATCGTCACTGGCACCCGTTTTCTCAAGATTGGCAGTACCATTAAAGGTGCTGGTAGAAGTCCGAAATCTCGGACTGTGGAAAATAACGTTGCCGCCCCAGTTGGAATTGATAAGGCGCATGTCGGTAGTGCCAGTAGGCTGCAGAATTTGTGCCGTAGGCCCTATCTGGGTAAAGTTTCTCAAATAGAGGTTTCCCGCAATGTAGCCACTACCGCCAATGGAAATGGTGCGGGTAGCTGCCAAGGTACCATTCCCGGCATTGTTGCCAAACAGAATACCGTCGGAATTGGGATTGGTTACCTCTAATACAATGTTTTGTTGAAAAATGCCGGTCGACGAAGCATTTTGGTGAACGTAGATTTGGCTGTTGTTAGCTCCACTGGAGTTGCGTATGTTGAGCAAACCGTTAAAAGTAACATCTCCAGAATTGCCCAGGTAGATTCTTGCCGTAGTGGCGTTGCCACCGTTTACTACCGTGGTTGTTCCAGCAACCGTTACCGAGGAGATACCATCGTCGGCCACATAAACATTGGAAGAATTGGAAGAACTGGTTTGTGTCAATGCCAGGTCTGCGTTCAAAATTAACGTTCCGGCATCGGCCAGATAGACCCGTTTATCAGAACCACCTATTCCGGAAGCAGTTACGGTCAGATTTTGGTTGACAGTAACCACTGAAGTGCCTCCTGAGGCCATGCTAAAAGTACCGTTGGTTCCCGAAGGGCTGTGCAATACGAGCACCGTAGAATTGAAGGTAGCGCTACCGTTGCCACCCAGTGTAATGCTGGCCGAGGTAGCTGAACTTGTATTGGTCACATTCGTTGCCCCCTCTACTACTGCTGTGGCATTGCCGTTTAGAGCAAAACGAAAATTACTATTCGTTCCGGATGAAATATTGTTCACCGTAAAATCTCCACCGATGTAATTGCCCGGACTATTGTTCGCAAGAAAAGTACTGCTGGTACCCGTGTTGTTCACTATGACATTCACCCGAAAGGTATCAGCCGAGTCAGTGGCCCAATAAAACTCACCAGATCCGCTGTTGGTGATGACACAATTGCCTGCTACGGTATTGCCGCCGGCACTATTGTCAGTGTTGGCACCGGTTTTACCAATGGTAAGGGTACCGCGATAATTCGATCCACGGGTAAGCATGCGTGGGCTGGTAAAAATCAAATTTCCTCCCCAATCAGTATCAATGAGCGAACTTGATGCAGTTCCGGTCGGTTGCAATACTTGATTGGTAGGTCCAACCTGAGTAAAATTGCGAAGCAAAAGCTGCCCGGCGATAAACCCACCACCACCAATGGTAATGGTACGAGTAGCAGCTAAAGTGCCGCTCCCTAAACTGGATCCGAATTGAAAGCCATCGCAGGAAGCATTGGTACACTCCAGAACAATGTTACCGTTGTAGGCATTGACGGAAGCAACATTTCGGTGCAAGAAAACTTCACTTTCATTGGAAGGACTACTGTTGGTGATGTTGAGATTTCCCTGAAAAGTGACATCACCGCTATTTCCTAAAAATGCGCGCGTACGTGTGGCACCGTTACCCGTATTTGTAATTACGGTATTTCCACTAATGATCACCTCGCTATCTGCTCCTTCAGCAACACGTATCGAACTAATATTGGCATTGCTTGGGTTGTTTAGGGTAAGGTTTGAGCCAATGGTTACGTCTCCACTATTGCCAATCCGAATAGAACTGGAGTTGGCTGCGTTTCCATTGTTGTTGCCTAAAACTGAGCCTCCAATAGTTACCGAAGACGTTGCACCAGAAGCCACCGTGATAAAACCGTTGCCCGCACTCGGATTGCACGTAGCAGTTAAACTACCGTCGAGCACTATATCTCCACTATTGCCAAAAACCAGGTTACTGTTGGCAGTGTTAGAACCAGCACTGGTCAGTACCGCATCACCCACAATGCGAAGAGAAGAGGAGGTGCTGGTAGCCATATACATTTCACGGTTGATCGTGCCGCTGGGAGCATGAAATGCAGTTAATGTTCCGCCTACAAAATTACCTGCACTGTTGTGCGCCAGGTAAAAGTGGTTAGAACCAGTATTAGAAATGTCGAGGTTGAGGTTAAACGTATCAGCCACCGAATTGCCCATGAGAAGGTAGCCAGATCCGCTACACACCAATTGACAATTGCCGGTTACATAATTGCCTCCTAAACTTTGATCGTTGTTCGCTCCATTCTTTGTTAAGTTCAACGTACCACGATAAAGGGTGCCTCGTGTAGAAATACGAGGACTGGTAAACACAATATCGCCTCCCCAATCACAATCATAAATCGTGGTAAAAGTAGACACCGTCGGTTCAAGAGTTTGAGCCGTTGGGCCTACTTGGGTAAAGTTGCGGAGGTATAGGTTAATTCCAATGAACCCAGCTCCACCAATGGTAATGGTTCGGGTAGCGGCCAAAGTAGCGCTGCCACCATCTCGTCCAAAAAAGACGCCATCGCAATTGACATCGGTAGCTTCTAACACGATGTTACCATTAAAAGTGTTGGTACTCGTGGCATTGTGGTTGATAAAAACAAATGAATTGTTTGCCGTAGCATTATTGGTGATGCTCACATTTCCGTTGAAGGTAACATCTCCTGCCGCTCCAAGAAAGGTTTCGTGGGTATTGCTGCCTGTACCGTTGTTGGTAACCGTAACATTGCCTTGCAGGATGGCCTGGGAGTTTACGTTGTTGGCTATATAGAGGCGACCATTGGCCCCGGTGCTGTTGTTCAACAACTGTGAAGTTCCATTGATGGTAATATCTCCCTGATTACCCACATAAATTCTTGAATCGGAAGCACTGGACAGATTGCTGAACGATAGATTTCCATCAATAACCAGCGTGGAAGAAGCCGAATTGGCAAGTGTTAAGTTATTTCCACCTCCGGAGGTAGATTGTGTGGCGTCTACGTTACCGCCAACATAATTTCCTGCTGAACTTCCTCCAAGAATAAAGCTATTGGTACCTGAATTCAGGATAGTGAGGTTAGTTCTAAAAGTATCCTGAACCGAATTAGCGAATTGCATCCGGCCCGTACCGCTATTCGTTAAAGAAGTAACGCCATCGAAAATGTTACCACCGACAGAATCATCATCAGAAGCTCCAGTTTTCTCCAATGTGGCAGTACCACTGTAGGTCGTTCCGCGTGTAGTGAAGCGTGGTCCTCTAAAAACAACATTACCTCCCCAGGCACAATCGTAAACAATAAAGTTGGTGGTTCCGGTAGGCTGAAGGTCTTGCGCTGTAGCCCCTACCTGTGTAAAATTTCTTATCCTCAATTCCCCCGAGACATATCCTCCTGCACCGATTGAAATGGTTTGTCCGGCGGCCAGCGTACCCCTACCGTTGTCAATTCCAAAACTGAAACCATCGCCAGTAGCATTGGTTTGTTCCATTTCAATGTTTCCCGCATACGTATTTACACTGTTGGCTCGGCGGTTGAGGAAAACTTGAGAGTTGGTTACACCTGAGGTGCTCCGAATCGATAAGTGACCGCCAAAAGCGACATCACCACTGTTTCCAAAGTACAATTGACTGGTAGTACCAGTTGCTGAATTTTCAGCAACTACCGAGTCGTTGATGATGACGTTGGAACTATCGCTATTAGCTACCAAGACAATGTTAGTAGAACTACTGCCTGTATTGAAAATATCAACCGTACCTTGAATGGTAACATCACCTCTGTCACCCAATAAAACCCGGGTATCGGTGCCCGATCCATTGTTGGTAATGGTTACATCCCCACCAATGGCAAAAGACGCTGGGTTAGTGCCCGATATATAGGTATAAGAGGTCCCGGTTCCATTGTTGGTCACATTCAGGTTTCCGGCGAGGGTATTCCCGGCCGTGTTGTAAGCTACATAAATGTGTCGGCTACCCGAATTTTGAGTGGAGAGGTTGGCATTCCAGGTATCGGGGCTGATGTTGCCCATCAAAATGTAACCAGTGCCGGTATTTACCAACTGACAATCTCCTTGAAAAATATTACCACCGTTGCTTTGGTCGTCGTTTGCACCTGTTTTTTGAAGTAAAGAAGTACCGTTGTAAGTAGTGCCGGAAGTACGAATTCTTGGGCTGGTGAAGCTCACATTTCCTCCAAAATCACAATCTATGACAGTAGTAAACACTGTGCCGGTGGCCAGCAAAGTCATGGGTATTGCTCCCAGTTGCGTCAGGTTGCGCAGGTAGAGGTTTCCCGATCCCTGAAACCCATTAGGTCCTATAGCAATGGTTTGCCCTGCCGCAATAGTACCTGCACCACTTGAATTCCCGAACAAAATACCGTCGGCATTGGCGTTAGGATTTTCAATCAGGATTGAACCATTGTATACATTGTTTGAACCACCTCCGTGGTTGAGGTAAAACTGTGAATTATTTGCACTACTGTTATTGAAACAGTAAAGAGAATCTTGAAAAGTAACACTTCCCGAACGTCCCAAATAAACCCTGCTATTGTTGGTGCTTCCAAGATTTGAAACTCGGGATACCCCATTGATACCGGCAGAACCCGTACCCTGATAAGCAATATTGAACTCAGAAGTCCCTCCTGTTCCATTATTTACAACCGTGAGATTTCCATTCACCTGTATGTTTCCTGAATTACCCAAAATGAGTACGCTTGAATTGGCAGAAGCCACATTGTTCACGATCACGTTTCCGCTGACTGTAAAACTTGACCCAGCACTGTTGCTAATGGTCAAATTACTGGTGTTTCCTGCACCTTGGTTGTTGATGGTTAAATTCCCACCTACTAAAGATCCAGCAGAATTGGTAGCCAAAATAATGTTGGCTCCTCCAGAAGTATTGTTGTTGACGGTAAGATCTGCGTTGAAGGTATCGGGTAAAGTTCGGGCCATTTCCAGCTGGTTATCACCCGAATGTGTAATGATGGCATTCCCCGTAAAAACATTACCACCAGTACTTTGATTGTTTCCAGTACCAGTTTTGGTCAAACTAGCCGTGCCCAGGTAATTGGTGTTGGTAGTGGTAAACCGGGGTGCCGTAAATGCAATGTTGCCACCAAAACTGCTCCCCGAAATGTTGAGCGTAGTGGTAGTACCGGTCAAAACAAGGGTTTGCGCGGTGGCAGAAGCTTGCGAAACGTTGGCCAACTGCAAAGTACCCGTAGTGAATCCTCCAGCGCCTAACGTAAGCATAATTCCAGTACCTAAAACCGATGTTCCACCGGCATTTCCGAAGAAAATACCACCTCCGGTATTGGTAATGGTAATGTTTCCATCGAAAGTATTTCCAGTGGAATTATGGGCCATTTGAATGCGCCCCGTACCTTGATTGTCTAATATCACAGTACTGTTGAAATCATCTGGCGACACGTTGCCAAATGTGAAACTGCTGTTGTCTTGGTTGATGATGCTTACCGGGCCGTTGAAGACATTGCCGCCCGTGCCCGTATTGTTGCCACCTGCGATCTTGGTAAAATCAGCAGAGCTGTTGAAGGTAGAGCCACTCAAGGTGATGTTGCTGGTATTCACCACTACTGCCGCCCCAAAAGTGGTTCCATTGAAGTTGATCGATCCAGTTCCGTTCACCCGAAATATACCGGTGCCAACACCATCGTTGATGGAACCAGTGGTTAGGGTTTGGTTTCCCGAATTGGCCAAAATGTTTCCATTGAGATCAAGCACTCCAGTGTAACCGTTCATGATAAAACCACTCACCGAGTCGATCGCCAAATCAAGGGTACAATTACCATTACCATTCGCATCAAAGCGAGCCGTGGCGGCATCTGCCGGAGGTCCAGCCCCATCGGGCGCACCACCTGATGATCCCGACCAGTTGTCGCCACTCCAATTGGCAGCCGAAGTGGCTACCCAAAATCTATTTTGAGCCTGCGTTGCCGAGAACACAACCATCAATACAGCTACCAGTAAAAACCTAAATCCCATATTCGTCTCCAAGAATAAGTTCTAATCAATGCTGAGGAAGCAATAAAGACGCCTACGTGTATTGCCCTACCTTAGTTTCCTTATAAAGGCACATTTTCGCTAAAATCGCCGAATCAAGAGGTGAACTGCTTCAAAACTGTTCTGAACTGAAATGCGGTTTTTGCCCGCTTCTCCACCAATCACCGGTTGGAGACTTTTTTTAAGTTTGGGCGCACTGTCGAACGGCTTATCCGCATGAAACCATAATCTTCAGCCCACCCACCCACGATCACTATTGGAAATCTACCAATAGCTGATACCCCCTATCATATTTCTTCTTTAGTCGCTTCTTCCTGGAGCCCCTTTTTTGTTGATTATGCCATTTTCTGAAAAATACGGCCGTACCCTGCACGCACCCAATAGCTTGGGCAGCACTTCGGACGACCGATTCATGCCTAAAGGCTATTTAAACCACTTTACAGCCATGCCTGCACTCGTTCTTACCGAAAAACTTGATGGGCAAAACAATTGTTTGAACCGTCATGGGGTTTTCGCCCGTTCCCATATTGCCCCCAGTCAACACCCTTGGGACAAACCACTTTGGGACCGTTGGCAATTGCTTCGCAACGACTTAAAGTCACTTGAAGTATTTGGGGAGAACCTCTTCGGTATCCACTCCATTGCCTACAGCAAACTGGAATCCTATTTCTACGTTTTTGCAATTCGTGAAAATTCAAGGTGGCTTTCCTGGGAAGAAGTGAACTTCTATGCATCCCTGATGGACCTGCCTACCGTTCCCGAGATTCAAATTGAAAAGCCCTTGATCGATTTTTGTCAAAACAATGCTTCTGAAATCGAGGCGCTGGACAAATGGTTAACCCATCACCTTCAGTTGCCCTGGACGGAATATATCCACACGCCAGGCATGCTGGGCGGTTACGAATACAAGAGTCAACAGCCAGCTTGTGAAGGATTGGTGGTGCGAAATGCGCAAGGCTTTAAGCAGGCAGGGAATTTTCTACCCAAAGAAGAGCGGGCTTTTGATCAGCTTTTCAAGCTGGTGCGCCCATCTCATGTGAAGACGGAAGTACATTGGACCAAAACCTGGAAATCCGCAAGCATAATTAACTGCGAAAAATACAAGTGGTACCACTATAACTATCGGCAATCATGAAACGTTGGAAGTTCCCTCATTATACCCCGGGCATGCCTTTGCCTTGGGCGCTTTGGATGCAGGATTTCCCTTGGCTATCTGACATGCAAGAGGTGCCACAAGATCCCCTCTGGCATGCCGAAGGAGATGTTTATGTACATACCCA
Source organism: uncultured Flavobacteriales bacterium (assembly GCA_937899835.1). Lineage (GTDB taxonomy): Bacteria > Bacteroidota > Bacteroidia > Flavobacteriales_G > Salibacteraceae > CALCCE01. Next base: position 23,196 of record CALCCE010000289.1, read on the forward strand.
AATGGTGCTGGAAGCATTGGTCAACCTGTCCGAGTTCAAGGATCTCGCCCCACAAGATCAGCATGTTTTGGTAGCCGCAGCCCTGCTTCACGATGTAGAGAAGCGCTCTACAACCACCCGCGAAACCATCGAAGGCAAGGAGCGGATTGTTTCTCCTAAACATGCCAAAAAGGGCGAGTATACGGCCCGGTCGTTGTTGTATCGGGATTTTCCCGCCCCTTTTCCCGTAAGGGAATCCATTGCAAAATTGGTGCGCTTGCACGGCCTGCCCTTGTGGGCACTGGAAAAAGGAGACTCACGCAAAGCGGTGATTGAAGCGAGTACGATGGTGAACACCTTTTTGCTCTACCTGATAGCCAAAGCTGATGTGTTGGGAAGGGTATGCCAAGATCAGGAAGAGCTGCTACTGCGGCTTGAGCTGTTTCGAGAACTCTGCCTGGAACATCAATGTTGGAACCAAACCTACCCTTTCGCGTCCGATTATGGCCGCTATATCTACCTCAACCGGGAAGATATAGCACCCGATTACGCTCCTTTCAACGACTTAAAATCGGAGGTGATGGTACTTTGTGCACTACCGGGCACTGGTAAAGACACGTTTTTAAAACGCCATTGGGATGGTCCTATCCTTTCCTTGGATGCCTTGCGCAGGGAAATGGGGATTGGTCCTACAGACAAAAAAGGCAATGGAAGGGTGATACAAGCTGCCAGCGAACAAGCGAAAGTTTGGTTGCGCCAAGGGGAACGTTTTGCTTTTAATGCCACCCGTGAAATTCGCTCCAAATGGATTTCGCTGTTTGTAGACTACAAAGCAAAAGTGGAGCTTACCTATTTGGAAGTCCCCTACTCCACCTTGTTGAAACAAAACCACAACCGCCAACACCCTGTGCCCCAAGCGGTAGTAGAGCGCTTAATTGATAAACTGGAGATTCCGCAAGTCAGAGAAGCGCATACGCTCCACTGGGAGGTGAGAAATTAAAGGCAAAAAATACCCATCGCTTCAGGAACCACCCGGTAGCGATGGGTATGCACTTTGCACAAAGTTGGCCTTTATTTTCCTGCGGAAACTTTCTTAAGAATGGACCGAATGCCCAAAACACCATAGATCGGGCAGTAGCTGATGAAACTGGTAGCGGCCAGCACTATGCCAACGATGCCCAGCACAATGGCCAAAGTACCGCCAATAAATCCTTGCCAATAGAGTATTGCCACAATGACGGCAAAAGAAAGGCGAAGAATGCGGTCCAGAGATCCTAAATTCTTTTTCATAACTCGAAGCTTTGAGCAGTGCTTCCATACCGCACTGCTAGTGATTGGAATAATTCAAAGATCAGTGGATTAGCGTTAAAATACAGTGACTTAAATCACCCTAACGTGGTGGTTTTGAGATATCGCCCTCTTTTCAAATTAAGTGCGTGATTTTTGAAAACTGTCTTGGTTCGGTTGTTCCGACCGGGTAGAAAAAGCACTTTTGATAGTATCATTTGATACTATCATGAAACCTCCTTATAATATCACCACGGAGATGCTGCGGCTGATCGCTGCAATTTCAGAAAAGATCGGGGAGTTACGTTCAGGGTTCATGGATCGTCCTTCGCCTCAGCTGCGGAAGCAAAATAAGATCAAAACCATCCATCATTCCCTTAAAATTGAAGGCAATACCCTTAGTGAAGCACAAATCACCGAGTTGATTGAAAACAAGCGTGTCCTTGGTCCTGCAAAGGATATCCGGGAAGTATTGAACGCTATTAAGATCTACGAAAACCTTCGAGCTTACAACCCGGCTTCTGAAAAGTCATTTCTAAAAGCCCATCAAATATTGATGCAGGGGCTCATCGAAGATGCGGGTCGGTATCGGACCCAAGGAGTTGGCATTGTAAAAGGCAACAAGGTTGAACACCTTGCCCCTCCACACCAAAATGTTCCTTACCTGGTGAAGGAACTGCTTCGATACGTCAAAAATTTCGATGAACTTCCACTCATAAAAAGTTGTGTTTTTCATTACGAAATGGAATTCATCCACCCGTTTGTAGACGGCAACGGAAGAATGGGGAGGCTTTGGCAAACCTTAATTCTGTATCAAGCCCATCCGGTATTCGAATACCTGCCCTTCGAATCGCTCATCAGCGAAACTCAGCAAGATTATTACAGCGTACTCTCTGAATGTGATAAGGCAGGTAAGTCCACACTTTTTATAGAATACATGTTGTCTGTCATTGATGCCTCAATGGGCAAACTGCTCAACTTCACCAACCAATCGCTTTCGCAAAGCGATCGCTTGAACTATTTTATCGCTCAACATTCCGGTGAATTCAGTCGCAAAAATTACATGAACGTGTTCAAGCATATTTCGCCGGCAACCGCCAGTCGCGATTTAAAATTCGGTATTGAAAAAAAACTATTTGAAAGCATAGGAGCCCAAAACCAAACCAGGTATCGGATTAAGCCATAACTCAAACGTTTCGAGCTAGTTAGAAACCTTATTTGGGTCAAGAATCATTGAGCAAAAAGCATATGAGTTTCACCGTTTTCATCAACAAGTTTGAACATGAAAAAGCCGCTTCCTTCGATCTGAAGGAGTTGGAAGCAATAACTGCCAAATATGGTTCTTGGCATTCGGGTGACCTCGGACTTGAATTTCATGCACCAGAGAAAGATTTATTTGAAACCATGGATCTTTTCGGTTCTGAGGAGGCCACTCATACCTCTATTTCCATTCTTCGTCCAAATGCTAAATCAAGACTAAAGGAGCTCATTTTTGATCTTTTGGAGCTACCGGGAACCTGCTTTTTTACACAAGATCTAGAAGCGGTATATGTCAGAAATACGCCATCGCATCAATTGCCGAAAGACCTCGTAAGTCAAACTGATTGGGGAATTATTCAGGTAGCCGTAGCCAAAGAACTTATGAACTGATCACTTTAAAAGAAAAAGCCATTCCGTTGTTATGTCTATGGAGCTTGACTTGTACACTGCCGACGACAGTATCGAAGCCCCCTATTTGTCCAAAAGTTTTTTGCATACTTTGCTCATGAAGCGACACGGGCCCTATGATTTCCTCAATCTGGAAGAAGCATCGGTTATTGCACTCAACGAACACGGAATTATCACTTTAGGCAGACGGCGAAAAGCAACCTGGTGGGAGAAAAAGAAAGCGCCTTGGGTGCTTCCTTGGTTGAAATACAGGGCGTTCAATGGCAAGATTTCCCATGCCGAGGCCGATGCCATCATCGACCGTTTTTACATCCGAAGTACTAAAGTTGAAGACCGGGAACGCGATCCACAGCTGCTAAAAACTGCCCTACAAAAAGTAGAATGGCACCTCAAAACAAATCAAAGTGACGCGTTCGATCCAGCTACATTACATGGGGATTTCGAGCTATGCTATGCTTTTCTTGATGAAGCCATTCAGAAAGGGAAACGGGTACTATGGGAATATGCTTGAGGAATAGTTATAGTAAAACACCTATTTTAACGCTATGAAGAAGCTCCTCACCCTTTTATTGATTTGCTTGGAGGCCTCCTTGGGATTGGGTCGAGAAACAGAAATAGTACTTCCCCTCAACGATTCAGTACAGCTTCGATTGGTAAAGACACCCTTCCAGGCAGAAAGGCATACGGTAAACTATTGGGTCGACTCGAAAGAGGCCATCTCATCCATAGACGGTTACCCGGTATATGGAACTGATGCCATGCTTCCTCAAAGTGAGTTGACATTCGCTGAATTGATAACCCCCGAGGGAAATATTCGACTCCAAACCCTTGGGATGTATGATCCATGGGCAGATAGTAACCTCACCATTCTTTACCAGTTCGAACGCTTCGCCGGCAATCCACCACGCGTTAAATGTTTGTTCTCCAATGGGGCAGGTTCCTATCTGGTAGAATGGGTCATCGTAGGCGATAAGTCGTTTCGTACAGTTCTTACCAATGATTTAGCGCTATTGGATGCAGCGAAATTTGAACCATCAGAAAATCATCAGGAACCCTGATCAATGGCCTCCAGGTCAAACACCTAACGACTTAACGTTTTAGGACGCAACACCTTGTAAACAAAGCGTTTTGAGTCAAAACGGAATGAGAAATAAGAAAACATTGCAGTAAAAAATCGGACCACCCTCTGAAGAACAGTCCGATTATCGTTAAGCTTAAAGCTCCTGTAACAATTCAATGTGCAGTAAGAGCAACTCCATTTCCAACTCAGTATCGTGAAAAGGGAAAAGTTTCATTTGCTGTTTCCTGGCTCTAAATATTGATTCATCAAATCGTTCAAGCGATTGATTTTTCGAA